>JACQGN010000136.1 GCA_016199545.1 Betaproteobacteria bacterium
GGACTTCGCTCGGTGGGAAGCGGTGCCCACAGCCCCAAGTGTTCGAGGATGCGCCGGATCGCGCCCGGCTCCTCGATCAACTACGATAGAATGCCCGCGTGAGGCCACCGATCGAAAGTCTGGACAACTTCCCTTCGCGGGGGAATAACCGCTTTTGAACCCGGCACTGTATACGATAAGCTTCTTCCATGATGCAACGGGCTGAAATCCACCATGTAGATTCGCACGATAACTTCGTCGAGCTCGCGTACGAGCAAGGATGGACTGACGGACTTCCAGTATTTCCACCGACGCGCAAGCTCGTCGAGGCGATGATCGCATATGTCGGTCGTGATCCCGGCGAAGTGCTCGGCACCGTCTTCCCGGGTGACGGGGAAGCATCGATCGAAAAGATTGCTGCGAACTGCGTGATGGCGGGATGCCGCCCGGAATATTTTCCTGTCGTGCTCGCCGCAGTTGAATGTATCGTCGATCAGACGCTGCTGCTCAATCCGACGCAGTCCACCGGGGCATCCGGCGTGTTCACGCTCGTGAGCGGCCCCATCGTCGGCACGCTCAAGTTCCATACGCGCGAATGGCTTTTCGGCCCCAACGGAGGACGCGCAAATGCCACGATTGGCCGGGCTATCAGGCTGGTTCTGTGGAATATTGGACATGGCTATCCGGGCAAACTCCTCAAGGGCACCATGGGTCATCCAGCAACGTGGAGCTACTGCATTGGTGAAGAGCAGGAGATTTCGCCGTGGGAGCCAGTGCATGTGGACATGGGGCTAGCGGCGACCGATAGCGCCGTCACCGTGATGAAAGCCGGGGAGCAGACCCAACTCACTGTGCCGCTCAACACGGTAGGGTTTAACGAGTGCATCACGCTGCTCGCTCGGGGAATCGGACGCCTCGGAATCCCTACGAGCGCAGGCAAGCGCGGCTACATCTTCGTCCTTAATCCGAGCCTCGCGCAGGCTTTTGCTCGCGCTGGCTATAACCGGATGCAAGTCAGGGCCGCCATCGCCGAACGGGCACGAAGACATATGTACGACTGGCAGCACGATCGCCATGATGATGCAGTGCCCTGCGCCGACCCCTTCACGGCATTCGCCAGCGAGCGTCCTGTTTTCGTTGGACGTGTCACGCCTGAAGAAATCATCATCGTGGTAGGCGGGGGCGAATCGGCGCAGATGGGTCAATGCGTGGCTATCGCCAGCCGAAGCTCGGTTGGTCAGCCGCTGGTCACAAAAAAGATCCGCAGTACAGGCTAAGCAAGGAGGCCATATGCTCGAACTCGTCGATCCAGTTGGCATCCCACGGCGAGAGTCCCAGGCACAGCGCCGCAACCTCGATACGCCAATTGGCCGGCGCGTCGGCTTCATCTGGAATCAGTATCCGACCACAAGAAACTTCTGGACGCGTTTCGAGCGGGCGCTCGAGGCGCTATGCACGCCGCCGCACGTAGCGCGCGCGTATAAACCGAACACTTGGTCGCCGCTCGCGTCCGAAACTTTCAAGAAGATTTCGGGAGAGGTCGACTACTTCGTGGTCGGTGTGGGAGCTTGAGGTTCTTGCACGGGCGCCGCCGTGCGCGACGCGTTTGCGGCCTGGAAAGTCGGTATGCCAGCAGTAGTCCTGGTGCATCAGCCCTTCGTGAATCTCGCGAAGGCTCAACTTCATGCACTGGGGGCGAAGGACCCAACGATGCTGGTTTATGAGCAGGATGCCCCTGCGCTCGAATCGGATGAAAAGACCGAGGAGAAAGCGCGCAAGGCTGCGGCTGAGTTGGTTATCTTGCTGAGCCGCGGGACCGCTTGAAGCGTGTTACGTCATCACTTCTCTTCCCGAATTCCGGTCTCCCTGATCACCTTCTCCCATATCTCGATCTCGGATCTAATTTTCGCTGAGAACTTTTCGGGCGAGCTGGCAACGACTTCGGTGCCGGTTCGGAACACGCGTTCCCTGATATCCGGGCGGCCGAGAAGCTTCACGATTTCCTGATTCAGTCGATTGATGATTGTGGAGTCCGTCTTGGCGGGCGCGAAGATGCCGAGGATCAAGGACGATTCATAACCGGGCAGACCCGACGCGGCGACCGTGGGCAAATCGGGTGCGAGCGGCGAGCGTTGCGCACTCGTGATAGCCAGCGACCGGATGCGGCCGGCCTTAACATGCGGCGCCACGATCGGTGCGCCGGCGAACATCATGTGCACTTCGTTGGCGATCAGTGCATTCAGGGCGGGTCCCATCCCCTTGTATGGAATACGCACAATGTTCACGCGAGCCATGGCCCTGAAAAGTTCGCCGGCGAGATGTGCGGCGGACCCCGCAAGGCTTGATGCGTAGTTTATTTCTCCGGGCTTCGACTGGGCGAGCGCCATCAATTCCGTCACCGATCTGACCGGCACGGAAGCATGAACGACCAGAATGTTCGGTGAACTTGTCGTCCACGAGATCGGAGCGAAGTCGCGTGCGAAATTCCACGTCACGTGCCCCCTTAACAGCGGCAGCATCCATAGCGGTGTCCCGTAGGAGAGCAGCGTGTGTCCATCGGGTGCTGCTCTAGCGACGATCTCGATGGAAAGGCTGCCGACGCGGTTGTCGACGATGACCTGCCGTCCAAGGCTGGTGGTCAGCTCCTGGGCGATGATGCGTGCAAAGTAGTCGTTGGTGCTCCCTGAGAGGGAGGAGAGAATGCGAACCGGTCTTTGTGGATACGTCTGGGCAATTGCCGCTGCTGAGACTAATGTCGCCGTGACACAAAACAAGAGTGCGCGGTTAAACAATGTATCGAAATATGTGCGATTTCTCGGCTTGGAGCAACGTTTTTGCCCATAGAACTGTTGCTCTCTTCCGCACGGCGACCGGCAGCTTCGGCCGAAAGCCGCCTCAAGCGCGACTGTTTCGTCACGAGCATTCACGATGCTTTTGTCTACTTGCGCAACCTGCGGTGTAGCGAGCATCAGTCGATGCGCGCACCCGTGTGCTTGACCACTTTCGCCCACATTATCGACTTTGCGCCTAATGAACTGCCCCAACTCCTCGGGCGTGCTGCCGATCGGATCGGGCCGGCGCACCCCGGCTATGCGAGCGCCCGCGGCGCTCTGATGCAATCAGTCAAGCAAGGCTACTCGGCCTGGATGTTCGCTTCCTTGATGATCTTGGCGTACTTGATGATGTCCGCCTTGAGGATCGCGGCCGTTTGCTCGGCGTTGTTGTAAAAGGGTACGAACCCCTGGGCATCGAGCTTTTCCATGGTGTCCGGCATGGCCACGAGTTTCGCGACTTCGGCCGATATCCGGTCGATGATGATCTTTGGCATGCCGGCCGGTCCACCCACGCCTTGCCAGTTTTTCAACGAACCCCCCGGGAGCCCTGCCTCGTTGAAGGTGGGAATTTCAGGAAGCGTCGTCAGGCGCGCCTCCCCGGAAACCGCGAGTGCCCGCAGCCTGCCGGATTTGACATGAGCGACGATGTTCACGGGCACGGCCAGGATGAAATCGACGTGGCCGCCGACCAGGTCAATGACCGCCGGTCCGCCGCCCTTGTAGGGGATCTGTTGTGTCTTGATGCCCGCGACGCTGTTGAGCAGGGCTGCCGCAAGATGCGTCGATCCCCCGTGGCTCGATGTGGCGTAGTTGAGCTTCCCCGGCCGAGCCTTCGCCAGCGCGATCAGTTCTTTCAACGTCTTGACGGGTACGGACGGGTGGACAGCCACCAGGTTCTCGTAACTGGAGACGGTGGCGATCGTGGCGATATCTTTTATCGCGTCATAAGACGTTTTCAGCAAAGTCTGGTTGGCGGCGAGCGCGCCGCCTATATACACGAGGGTGTAGCCATCCGGCTTCGATGTCACCGCAGCCTGCGTACCGATCACCGTATTGGCGCCGGGCCGGTTATCGATGATCACCTGCTGGCCCCAGGCTTCGGTCAGCCTCTGACCGACCAACCGCGAGGTGAATGTTGTACTCCCGCCGGGAGAATAGGGGACTATGTAGCGTATCGGTCGGTTCGGATAATCCTGCTGCGCGAGGGCGCCGCCGGCAAGTATTGTCAATACACCTGCAAGTAATGTCGTTGCCACTGTGGAGTCAGTGAGAACTTCGACCACCCCGAATGTCCTCTCGCGGGTCCAGCGCATTGCGTTTCCGAACGGCTCCTTCACGGGATAGACAAGCGAGTAGGTCTTGACGTCAATGATTTTCATATGTGTGAGTGCAACATTGGTCGGTTTAACTATCGTGGCGAGTTACTTCACCATGCCGAGGTCGCTCAACATCGCTCGCAAGCGTCCGTATTCCCTATCGAGCTGACTCGGAAGCTCGCTTGCGCCGATCAAATCGATGGTCCAATTATTCGCGTCGAAAAACTGCTTCGCTTCAGGCTGGCGGACTGCTTTGCCGATTGCGTCCTCCCAGAAAGCGACTTGTGCGGGCGCAACGCCCTTCGGGCCGAACACCGCAAACCATGTCGGGACAACCACGTCGTAGCCCTGCTCGCGCAACGTCGGCAAATTCGGAAGCTGGGGCAGCCGCTGGCTTGCGATTGCTCCGATCAATCTCGCTTTGCCTGTGCTGACCATCGCGTGCGCGCTCCCCGAGCTGGAAACGCCGATGCTGATGTGTCCGCCGGCGACCTGAGTCGCCGTGATGCTCCCTGATGCATTCACGACCATCCGGAGCTTGCGCGGATCGAAGTCTGCAAAGCGCGCCAACTGGGCGAGTGCGATATGCGAAGCGTTTCCCGCTGAGGTGGAAAACCCGAAGCTGTAGGAAGACGTTCCTTTCTTCAGGCCGTCGACCAGGTCCTTGATGGAACGAAGCGGCGAATCGACGGGGACAAAGACGACAAGGTCGGTGTCCACGACCTTCATGATGGGCGTGAGATCGCGGTGCGTGCTCGTGCTGCCGGTCGTAATCGCAGTGGTCACCCAGCTTGAGCCAAGGATGAGCAGGTAATGCGGGTCCCCCGGGTGCGAGTTCACGTAGACAACGCCCAGCGATTGGCCCTGGCCCGGTTTGTTCATTACCGTCATCGACATCGAGGCGGTGTTATCGGCAGTCAGGATCTTCTGCAGCATTCGGCCCATCCGGTCGTTGGCGCCCCCCGGTTGTGCGCCAACCACCAGTTCAACGTTCTTTTGCGGCTTCCAGGCGGGCTGCGCCGCATGCGCACCCGACCACACTGTGGAAACCGCTGGCAGCATGCCGATCAGCGAGAGGCTGATTGCGCGGCTGAGGATTCGCAGAATGGTTGACATGAGTTTTTGATTGTGGGACAAGGCGTGTGAACAAGTCAATCGTTCCTGGCACGCGATGTCCGCGAATCCTCAAGCGAAGACGCTCGTCGAGAAGATCTGGGAGAGCCATGTGATTGCCGAGCTCTCGGACGGGCGAACGTTGCTGCATGTCGATCGGCATTTCCTGCACGACGGCACCAGCCGGCAGGCGTTCGACGGCATGCGGCGGATGCGGCGCCCCGTGCGCAACCGCGATCTCACTTTCGCTGTGGTCGATCATATCGTTTCAACACTGCCGGGCAGAACCGGTGAGTCGCACCCGCCCGGCCGCGAGCGCATCCACGCCTTGCGCGACAACTGCCGGGAATTCGATCTGGAGCTCTACGATGTGGACAGTCCGCACCAGGGCATCGCGCACGTCGTCGCGCCCGAGCGCGGCATCACTCTGCCCGGCTGCACGCTCGCGTGCGGTGACAGCCACACCGCAACCAATGGCGGTCTGGGCGCGCTGGCGTGGGGCATCGGCACGACCGAGGTGATGCACGTGATGGCGGCCCAGGCGCTTCTGCAGCGCAAGCCGCAGCAGATGCGGATCTCATTTAGCGGCAGCATCGGGCCAGGGGTATTCGCGAAGGATCTGATCCTGTATTTCATCGCGCGTCACGGCGTGGCTGCCGGCAGCGGATGTGCCGTCGAGTACGCAGGCGCCGCCATTCGCTCGGCTCCGATCGAGGCGCGCATGACGATCTGCAACATGTCGATCGAGCTTGGCGCGCGTTTTGGTATCGTCGCGCCCGACGAAGTGACATTCGACTACGTCGCCGGCCGGCCGTTTGCGCCCACGGGGATGCAATGGGAGCGTGCGGTTGATGCGTGGCGCAAGCTCGGAACCGATCTCGACGCCCGCTTCGATCGGGAGTTCGAAATCGATTGCGCAGGGATCGCGCCGCAAGTTACGTGGGGAAACTCGCCGCAGGAGGCCGTCGGCATCGACGATGCTCTCCCGAATCCGGCGGACATTCCGGAACCCGGCCGGCGGCAAGCAGTTGAGCGCGCCTACACGTATATGGACCTCGAACCCGGGAGAAAACTCGAAGGCGTGCCGATCGACTTCGCCTTCATCGGCTCGTGCACCAACGCGCGGCTATCCGACCTGGAAGCCGCGGCGCGCGTTCTGCGGGGCCGCAAGGTGAAGGACGGGGTCACGGCGCTGGCGGTGCCAGGATCAATGGCCGTGAAATCAGCGGCGGAAGCGGCTGGCCTCGACAAAGTGTTCATCGAGGCGGGATTCGAGTGGCGCAATGCGGGCTGCTCCATGTGCGTAGGCAGCAATGGCGATCTCGTGCCACCCGGCAAGCGTTCGATTTCCACCACCAACCGCAACTTCGAGCACCGCCAGGGCCCGCACAGCCGAACACACCTCGCGAGCCCCGCAAGCGTTGCGGCGGCGGCGGTGAGCGGGTGTATTACCGATGTCCGCAGGTTGCTGGATCGGCGTTAGGAGCGGCACGATGGAAAAGTTCACCGTAGTTACAGGCATCGCCGCTCCGATGATGATGCCGAACATCAACACGGACGCGATTTCTCCGATGGCGGCGGGGCGCTCGACAGCGACTGATCTCGGCGTGATGCTGTTCGCGAACTGGCGCTACCGGCTCGATGGCAGCGAGATCGGCGATTTCGTGCTCAACCGGGAGCCGTTCCGGCGCAGCAAGACCATCGTCGCCGGGGAGAACTTCGGCTGCGGCAGTTCGCGCGAGCGCGCGGTGTGGGCGCTGATGCGCTTCGGCATCCGCTGCGTGATCGCTCCCAGCTTCGCTGACATCTTTCGCGAAAACGCCTTTCAAAACGGATTGCTCCCTGTTGTGGTTGGCACGCAGGAGTGCGCAAGCCTTGCCGCGGCGCTCGAATGCGCGCAGGAGCCGCTGGTGACGGTTGACCTGGAGCGCTGCGTTGTTCAAGGACCCGAGGGCTGGACAAGTTCGTTCGTTGTCCCCACGGAACGCCGCACGGCGCTATTGGAAGGCCTGGATGAGATTGACGTAATCCTGCGCATGGCGAAGGATATCGACGCCTTCCAGCGCCGCGACCGCGAACAGCGCCCCTGGATCTACCTCGAGCGATAAGTGCTGAACAGTCGTTGAGCTGAAGCGCCCTGATGGAATTCTCGACCGCTGTGAAGCGATTACTGAGCGGGAGCCTGCTGATCGCGCTCGCCGGCGTGGCCGCGGCGCAGCAGCGCTACCCCAGCAAGCCGATACGCTTCATCCTGCCCAACGCGCCGGGGGGCAGCAACAGCTTCGTCGCGCGACTTGTCGGAGAGAAGCTCACGGCGGATTGGGGACAACAGGTGATCGTGGACAGCCGTCCGGGCGGCAACAATGTGATCGCCGCCGAAGCGTTGCTGAGATCCAATCCCGATGGGCACACGATTCTCCTGGTCGAGATCGCAAGAATTCAAGCCATGCCGGACTTCAAGGAGAAGCTCGCTTAAGGAGTGTGTCAGGACAAAGTCCGGCACACTCCTAGGGCGTGGAACCCTTCGTCTCCGGGCTCGAGCCGTTCGCCGCGTTTATCAAGGCCGAGATGGCGAAGTACGCGAAGATCATCAAGCTCGCGAACATCAAGATTGAATGAAGGTTGTCGGGGAACGCTGCGCGTACCCCGACATCCGTTACGCGTTAGGTAGCCGTCGATCCGGCAACCTGACGTCTGGCCCTCCCTGGTCAAAGAGGCGGGAATCGCGTTTATTGACGCAGTAGAATTTGATGAGGATCACATGTCCGACGATATCGCACGGCAATTTGACGCAGTAAACGGGCACGAACGGGTGCGAAAGGGACTCGCGTTCCTGCAAAGTGACGCGCCCAGGACCCTGGAAGAACAGAAGGCGATGACGGTCATCCCGGCGCCGCCGTTCAAGGAGCAGGCGCGCGCGGAGTATTTCCGGGACCGCCTCGCAGGCGCAGGCGTCCGTAATGTGCGCATCGATGCCGAAGGCAACGTGATCGGCGTGCACCGTGGAAGCGGCGGGCCGACGCTCGTGCTCTCGGCGCACATCGACACGGTGTTTCCTGAGGGCACCGATCTCACCATCACCGAGAAAGACGGCCTGCTCATTGCGCCCGGCATCCGGGATGACAGCCGGGGGCTCGCCGCGGTGCTGTCGGTTGCGCGCGCATTCGCCGAGACGGGATTGAAGACCGGAGGCGACATCTGGTTCGTCGGCACGGTCGGTGAGGAGGGTCTGGGCAACTTGCGCGGGGTGCGGGCACTATTTCGCGACCACGCGGCGATCGGCGGATTCATCTCGATCGATGGCGGGGACATGGGGCGCGTGGTAACGGGCGCCACGGGAAGCCGGCGTTATCGCGTGACATACAGGGGGCCGGGTGGCCACAGCTTCGGTGCGTTCGGGCTGCCGAGCGCGGTGCATGCCCTGGGCCGCGCGATCGCGAAGATTTCCGAGATGCGCACGCCGCAGGACCCCAAGACCACGTTCAACGTAGGCCGGGTGCGTGGCGGAACCGGCGCGACCGCGATCGCGGAGGATGCCGTGATGGACCTCGACCTGCGTTCGAACTCCGGCGAAGAACTGGAAAAGATCGCAGCGCGTGCGCTCGTGCTGATCGGCGAGGCCGCGGGGGAAGAAAACGCGCGCTGGAACTCCGATCGTCTCACCGTGGCGACGGAAGACCTCGGTGCCCGGCCGGCCGGAGCACAGCCCACGGATCTCCCGATCGTGCGCGCTGCCGTCGCATCCCTCAATTCGCTGGGCGTGAATGAAATCCAGTATGTCGCGAGCTCGACCGATTGCAACATACCGATCAGCCTCGGCATCCCGGCGGTAGCGCTGGCTGGCGGCGGAAAAAGCGGCGGCAACCATTCTTTGACCGAGTGGTACGACCCGCGCTTAAGCCATCTCGGGCCGCAGAATGCGTTTCTCACGGTCCTGACCCTGGTGGGTCTCGAGGGTGTGACGCAACCGGCATTGCTGCGGCGGTCCGACGCGAGAATTTCGCGCACATGAAAGCAATTTATCGCTGATGTCAGCTTGGATTGCGGTTTTCTCAAAGGGGGGCAGCATGAACATAAGCGAGCACGGCAAATGACAAGAGCAGAGAAGCAGGAAACGGTCGATCAGGAGCTCGTCGACATTGCGAAATACGTCTGCGAGTACAGGGTCGAAGATCCAAACGCCTATGCGGCGGCGCGCAGGTGTCTCGTCGACGCGCTGGCGTGTGCGTTCTGGGCATGGGAGCACCCCGAGTGCACGAAGCTGCTTGGCCCGATTGTGCCGGGCGCGACGGTCTGGCGCGGCGCCCGCGTGCCGGGCTCGAGGCTGGAACTCGATCCCGCGAGCGCCGCTTTCAATATCGGCACGCTCGTGCGCTGGCTCGACTACAACGACACGTTCACCGCGGCACAGGGCAGCCACCCGTCCGACACGCTCGCCGGCATTGTGGCGACTGCCGATTATCTGAGCCGGGGGCGGCTCCTCGAGCAGCGCCCGCCGCTCACGATGAAAGACGTGCTGGAGGCGCTGATCAAGGCCTACGAGATCCAGGGCTGCATTGCGATCGAAAACGACTTCAACGCGATCGGCGTCGATCACATCATACTCACGCGCGTCGCCGTGGCTGCCGTCGTGACGCGGCTGCTCGGCGGAACTTACGATGAAGTCTTCAGCGCCGCATCGAACGCCTGGATGGATCCGAACCTGCGCGTCTACAGACAGGCGTCCGGCACCGGCCCGCGCAAAGGCTGGGCGGCAGCCGATGCTTCCGCGCAGTCGGTGCGCCTCGCGTACATGGCGTTGCGAGGTGAGCCCGGCTACGCACAGGCGCTGTCGGCAAAAAAATGGGGCTTCTACGACGTTTTGATGCACGGCGAACGCTTCAAGTTCCAGCGCCCGTACGGCGAATACGTCATCCAGAACGCGATGCTGAAGTTCGTCCCGGCCGGCATGCACGGACAGTCCGCGGTCGAATGCGCCTTCCTCCAGCATCCGCGCGTGAAGGACCGCCTCGGCGACATCGATGGAATCCAGATCTTCAGCCAGCGCGCGCTGATGGGCGTCATGGACAAGACGGGCCCGCTCAGGAATCCCGCCGACCGCGACCACTGCGTGCAGTACGTCACCGCGATCGGCCTCATCTCCGGCAAGCTGCACCCGCTGGACTACGAAGATGATGTCGCAGCCGATCCGCGCATCGATGCGCTGCGCGAGAAAATGACCGTCACCGAGGACCCGCGCTTCACTCAGGGCTTCTACGACCCCGCCAGGCGCTCCAGCGCGAACGGGCTGCAGATCCTTTTCAAGGACGGCACCAGCACGCCGCGCGTCGATGTTGAGTTTCCCGCCGGGCATCCGCGGCGCCGCAACGAGACCGCCGGGATTTTCCGCCGCAAGTTCGTCGATTCGCTGAACCTGCGCTTTGCGCCGAAGCAGAGGGACCGCATACTAGAGTTCTGCGACGATCAGGCGCGATTCGAAGCGACGCCCGTGAACGAATTCATGGACGCGTTTGTCGTCTGATCAGTCGATGCGGACGTTGGCCTTGCGGATGATGTCGCCGTAGAGCTTGAATTCCCGGCGTAGATACTCGGCGTACGCTTCCGGCGTGCCCGCGACGATCTGCATGCCCCGGTTGCTCAGCGGCTCGCGCACGCCCGGCTCGTTGAGTATGCGCACGATCTCGCGGTTGAGTCTTTCGACGATAGGCCGCGGCGTGCCGGCAGGCACCAGCACGCCGAAGCACGTGACCGCCTCGTAGCCCGGCACCCCCGCTTCACGCATCGTGGGGATGTCAGGCGCCATGGACGAGCGCTCGAGCGAGCCCACACCCAGAATCTTCAACCTGCGGTTGCGGGCATGCAGCAGCACGACGGGAAGATTCTCGAATGTGAGCTGAACCTCTCCTCCCATCAGCGCGGTCGTCGCCTGCGCACTGCCTTTGAACGGGACGTGGACGATGTCCGTGCCGGTGAGCAGCTTGAATTGCTCTCCTGCCATGTGGCCCGTCGCTCCCGTCCCCGAGCTGCCGAAAAGCAACGAGCCGGGTTTGGCTTTCGCCAGCGCGATCACGTCTTTCACGGAGTTCGCGGGAGAAGACATGCTGGCAGTGAGCGTGAATGGGCTCAACGTCGCCTGGACCACTGGCGTGAAATCGCGAGCAGGATCGTAGGTGAGCTTCCCGAGGTGCGGATTGATGCTGAGCGAGCCCGGGGAACCGAGCAGCAGCGTGTGCCCGTCTGCCGGCGCCCGCGCCGCGATCTCGCTCCCCACTATGCCGCCTGCGCCGCCGCGGTTGTCCACCACCACGGGCTGCCCGAGTGCTTCACGCAGCCGGGTGGAAATCGTTCGCGCCAGCAGATCCGTGCCGCCGCCCGGCGGAAACGGCACGATGAAGCGGATGGGGCGTGACGGATACGGCTGAGCAGCACAGGCGAAAGACAGAACGAGCGCTGCCACGGCTACAACGAATTTCACGGACTTCATGCCTGCTCCCGCCTCCTCACAAGAAAACCGCGATAATTGTTCGCGCAGGGTTGCGGCCGCGCTGAGGCCGCGCCCACGCGGACAGCTACAGTCCTAATCCGCCATCAAGAAGTATGGTCTGCCCCGTCATATAGTCCGACGCACTCGATGCAAGGTACAGCGCCAGCAGTCCAACTTCGCGCAGCCGTCCGGGCCGTTTGAGCGGCACTGTTTGCTCCGCGCGCTGCGTGCTTTGCCGGAAGCGCTCTTCTCCTGAGGTGACGATGTCCGGAAACATGCCGGGCGCGATGGCGTTGACGTGCACGTTGTAGGGCGCCCATTCGAGCGCCTGCGCGCGCGTGAATCCGGCAAGCGCAGTCTTGGCCGTAGTGTAGAGCACCATGTCCCGGCCGCCCTGATGCGCGGTCCACGCCGCGATGTTGATGACCTTTCCGGAGCGGCGGGCCAGCAGGTGCGGGCCGACGGCGCGCGTGCAAAGCAGCGCCTCCGTCAAATTGATGTCCATGATGGAGCGCAGGTCATCATCTGAAGCACCCGTGCTGCCCTCTTTGCCCGGCAACGCAACCAGCGGCTTGCGGATGGCGTCCCCCAATGCATTGACCAGCACGTCGATGCGCCCGAAGGTGGAAAGAACGGAATCCACGGCCTTCTTCACGTCGTCCGCCTTCGTGACATCGGCGATGACCGGAACGACACGCCTGCCGGATGCCTTGGCGATCTCCGCCGCGGTGCCGTTGACGTACTTGGGCGTCAAGGCATTCAGCGCCACGTCGGCACCGGCTTCGGCGAGTACCTGCGCGATACCTTTGCCGATGCCCCGCCCGGCTCCCGTGATGAAGACAACTTTCCCTGTGACATCGTATTCGGCAGGCATCATGGCGCAATCTCCAATCTATTGATTGTCGTGCAAATGCCTGACAATCCATTTGCACCTCGAATTCCCCCTCTCCACTCGGGAGAGGGGCACGGGGTGAGGGGATGAGCTTCGTCAGGCATTATCACGATGCTCATTAGGTTGGCGGAAAGGTTACACTGACGCTGTTTGCAGGACAAGCAAGGGGAAGGAAATGAAGATCACCAAACTGGACACCCTCATCGTCGATGGCGGCTGGCGCGCGTGGACGTACGTGAAGGTGGAAACGGACGAGGGCATCACCGGCTGGGGCGAGTGCTCGGATACGCGCGTGCCGCACGCGGTCGAGGGCATGGTGCGCGATTTTGCAAACGTGCTGATCGGACAGGATCCGCGCGCGTTCGAGACCCGCTTCATCGACATGGCGCGGCTCACGCGTTCCAGCCCCGGCGGCATTGCCGCACGGGCGATGGCCGGCGTCGAGTGCGCGCTGGTGGACATCGCAGCGCGTGCGCGCAATATTTCCGTGACCGAACTTCTCGGCGGCCCTACGCGTGACCGGGTGCGGCTCTACTGGTCGCATTGCGGCACCACGCGCGTGCGCCATCACAACCTCGTCGGCGCGCCGCCGATCAAAAGCTGGGATGAGGTGACAGCGCTCGGCAAGGAGGTGGTGGCGCGTGGCTTCACGGCGTTGAAGACCAACATTGTGATGCCCGGCAAGGGCGGCACCTGGTTCAGCGGCTTTGACGGCGCCATGGGGCCGACCGACGAGTGGGCGCCGAACTGGCTCATCGCGCACATCGAAAAACACATCGGCACGCTGCGTGACGCCGTCGGCCCCGATGTGGATATCAATCTTGACCTCAACTGGCATTTCAAGCCCGAAGCATGCACGCGCATCGCCAAGGCGCTGGAACCGTTCAACCTGCACTGGCTGGAAATCGATACCACCAATCCGCAGGCGCTGGCGCAAATCAGGCAATCGAGCGGCACGCGCATCTGCACCGGCGAGACGCTCATCCACATGAAAGAGTATCTGCCGTTCTTTCAGTGCAACGCCGCCGACGTGTATATGCTCGACGTGCCCTGGAACGGCATCGCGCAGGGCAAGAAGGTCGGCGACCTCGCGGCGACCTTCCAGGTGAACGTCGCGCCGCACAACCACTACAGCCATCTCTCCACGCACATGAGCGCCGCTCTGTGCGCGACGCTGTCCAACGTACGCATCATGGAGATCGACATCGACGACGTGCCGTGGAAAGACGAGTTGGTAACGCACGCGCCGGAAATCAAGGACGGCTACATGACGATACCCAAGCGGCCGGGCTGGGGCACTGGGATCAACGAGGAAGTCGCACGCGCGCATCCCTGGGATGCACGGAAGTCGCTGCATACCAAGAATCTGTCGCCTATGAAGAGCTATTAAGCGTAGTCGGCGCGGCAACGTTACTCCCCGCGTATGCCCGCCTGCTTGTTGACGCGGCCCCAGCGTTTCGTCTCGGCGCGGACGTGCGCGGCGAATTTGGTAGGCGAGCCGCCCACTGCTACCGAGCTGTCGGCCCTCAGGCGTTTACCCAGCTCGGGCGAGTGAAACGCGCTCGCGATCTGCTTCGAAAGCCGCTCAACCAGCGCGGTCGGCGTGCGCTGCGGGGCGATGATGCTGTGCCAGTTGAGGACCGCGACGCCGTTCACGCCACCTTCCGCGAAAGTCGGCGCCTCGGAATGCGTCGGTATACGCTTTGGTGAAGAGCGGTCACGCCCCCGCCCTGATCCTTGTAACTGATCATGCGCCGGCTCGCGTCGTAGCCGAATTCGACAAAGCGGCGCGCGGGGTCCGTGATGCGCGTGATGAGCGGGGGCGTGCCAGTCTGCCGCGTGAACAGGTAGACCTTGCCCGCGGCGTCGGTCAATCTCATCAGGAAGCTCAAACCGTCAAGCTACAGCGTGGTGCGGTTGCCGGCGAGATCCCTCAGCGCAAGCAGGCGCCCGGCAGCGTCGAACGCATACTGCGTGCTGTCCGCCACTTTAAGTGTTCTGCCGCTCGCGGTGGGCGTCACCTCCATCTCGATTATCGGTTTATCGGTGCTATAAAATCGGCTTTGCCGCGCAATCTAAAGTTCACAGCCCAGCACCGGCGTTAAGTGCCGCCTTCATGCGGCTGACGGCGTCCATCGGCGCGTATGTTCACTGCGTCCCATTACGAAAAGCATTTTGCGGCACGTCGAGAAACTCAGCGGGCGGGCCGTTCACTTAATGAAGGACGGCCCCCATTCATTGCTTGCCACTACCCAATCGCGCGTCACACCCATGCGGCAGTTGTGCGCGGGTGACGGAAAGACGGTGGGGGCAACTATGAGGGCAGCGCGCGCTATTTGATCGCGGTTTTTCCGCTATGATTCGATAGTGCCCTTGGCATTGTTTTCAGCAAGCTCCGGGTTAGTCAGCGCTCATGCCGAAGCACGCCAAGGTTTGAGCTAGGTTATAGTAGCCGATCGAAAGGGCGAGCAGGGGGCTGTCTGACAAGAGCGGAAAGGAAAGGTTTCATATTATGAACATTCTTGATCCAACCATTGCGACGGCGCGGGACCATATCGACTACGTGGCGCGCCCGAAGAGCCTTGCGGGATTGCGCATCGGACTTATCGAAAACACCAAGAAAAACGCAGAAGCCGTTTTGCGGAAGGTGGCCGAGAGACTGGAAGCCTCCCATGGCATGAGCTTGGAAGTGTTGGTGCGCAAGCCCCAGCGTGCGCCGCTCAAGGACGCCCAGATTGCCGAACTCAAGGGAAGAACGGACTTCGTGATCGCGGGAGTCGGTGACTGAGGGGCATGTTCGTCGGGCAGTTTGCTCGACGCGGTCATACTCGAAAAAGCAGGAATTCCGGCGGTCCCGATCATAACGGATGCTTTCGAAGCCACGGCCAAGGAAATGGCCGGCCTGTGGGGCGTACCGGATTTCCGCTTTGTGATGATGCCACATCCGCTTGCCAGCCTGACGCTGGGCGACCTTGAGCGGCGCACCGATGGGTTGCTCAACCAAGTGCTCAAGTTGTTGCAGGAAGGCCAACCGGATTAACACGGGGCAGATGCGGAAATCCGTGAGGAGGAGAAGAATTGGCAAGCACAACAGGCGCGACGTCAGGGCTTACCGAGGCTGAAGGCGAAGCTTGTATTCCGGTGAATGCTTCGGAACAGATCGAGTTTTGCTTCACGCGTGGGTGGACCGATGGTTTGCCAGTAGTTCCGGCGACACGCGCATTGGTCAACGACATGCTCGAAGGGGGCGGTCTGAGGCCCGAGACCGTGATTGCCGAAATGCCATCGCGGAAAGTTTCCGTCACCGCGGAAAAAGTGGCCATCAACGCGGTCATGGCAGGCTGCAAACCGGAATACATGCCAGTTGTGAGCGCCGCGGTGAAAGCGCTCGCAGCACCCGAGTTCGGCCTCCATCACGTCGCCTCGGCGCTGGCCGGGCCGACGATCGTGATCCTTGTTAATGGCCCGATTGCAAAAAAACTTGGGATCAATGCCGCCGGCAATCTGTTTGGCCCAGGAGTCCGCGCGAATGCAACCATCGGTCGAGCACTAAGGCTGGTGCTGCTTAACTGCCTGAAATACAGCCCCGGAATTTCCGACCGCGCGACCATGGGCACACCTGGCAAGTATACGTGCTGTATCGCCGAAAACGAGGAAGACCACCCATGGGAACCATGGCACGTGGAACGGGGCTTCAATCGGGAAGACAGCACGGTCACGCTGGTTGCGGCGAACACCATGATCCAGATCTGGAATTACGGCAATCATGAACAGTTGCTGCGCTCCGTCGGTGATGCCCTGTCGTACTTGGGATCGATTGCGATTCTCGGGCAAACACCGGGCGCTGTCGTGTTGGGCGGTGAGCACGCGGAACTCTTGCGCGCGAGCGGCTGGTGCAAGAAACAAGTTCGCGAGTTCATCGTTCAATGCACGGGGCGCAGCGTGGCCGATCTCAAGCGTACCGGTCGTGTGGACGGCGACGTCGTTTCAGACGATGAAGTGACGTTGCACTATGCCATGGATACGCCAGAAGACTTAATGCTCATTTGTGCCGGCAGCCCCATTGGCGCGCTTTCCATGGTGCTGCCGGGATTCGGCTCATCGAAGACGGCGGGACGCAGTCCGGCGATTTTGATCGATGCTCCTCGCTGAGAGATAGAGTGGGCGGGGGCGCCGATTCGGCCCGCGCGGGAGCAGGAAGGCGCTTCGAGATTTGCTGGCCGCTGACGAAACGCTCGCGGGAATCGCGGCATTCCGTGGTACGCGTCGGGCATGCTCTTTTTGGGAAGCCTGCTGAACGTGACAAAGGAACGACGCAATGGAACGCAAGACTGGGCCGGTCAGCCAGCCACATTGATCTGTGGTTTCGCATCGTTGTTATGATGGCAAGCTGATGAGACCGATGGCTGCAAGGAAGTCGGGCACACCATTGCACGAGCTTTCCGCCGCCGAAATTATTGAGGCCGTTGCAACCGGCGATACGACTTGCGAAGCAGTCGCACGCGCGTGCCTGGACCGGATTGCCGCGCGCGAGCCGCATGTGCAGGCTTGGCATTACCTCAATCCCGAGCAGGTGATCGCCCAAGCGCGGGCCCTCGACAAAAGCGGCAAGCGCGGGCCACTCCTCGGCGTGCCATTCGGCGTCAAGGACATCATTGATACTTGCGACATGCCGACCGAGTACGGCTCGCCGATCTATGTCGGGCATCGACCAGCGAGTGACGCCGCCTGCGTTGCGCTGAGCCGCAAAGCCGGCGGTGTGTTGATGGGCAAGACCGTGACCACCGAGTTCGCGAATCGGCACCCCGGGAAGACCCGCAATCCATTGGACCCTGCGCGCACTCCCGGCGGATCCTCGAGTGGGTCGGCGGCTTCCGTCGCTGACTACATGGTCCCGGTTGCCCTCGGTACCCAGATCACGGGATCCACCATCAAGCCTGCGTCGTTCTGCGGCGTATTCGGTTATCGCCCGACCTACGGCGACTTGCGTTGCGCCGGCGTCAAGGAAGCCTCAGGCTCTCTCGATACACTTGGGTTGTATGCGCGTTCGATTGAGGACATCTCGCTATATCGCGATGTCTTACTCGGCATCGAACCGGAGCCGATCCCGAGTGATGTGCCCGTTCCCAAGGTCGGTTTCTGTCGCACTACGTTATGGCATACCGTCGAGCCGACGACGCAGAAGCTGCTCGAAGATGCGGCACAACGGCTGGCGCGAGCCGGTTCCAGGGTCGAGGACGTGAACCTGCCGCCCGAGTTCGGGGGTATTCCGGAGGCGCATCGCTGGATTTCAAGCTTCGAATTCTCCCGAAATTTCACCTGGGAGATCGAGAATTATTGGGGCAAGATCAGCGAAACCTTGCGCAATGGCCGCTTGAAGCATGGTCTGTCGTGCACCTTTGACCAATACCGCAGAGCCCGAGAGTTCGCTGCGCACTGCCGGCGCCAGCTCAGAACCGCTTTTGATCAGCATGACGTGCTGCTTACGGCACCCGTGGTTGGCGAGGCGCCCATCGGCTTGGACGATACCGGCAACTCGGCTCTCTGCGCGATCTGGACGACCGTGCATGTGCCGGTTCTGACCGTTCCGGCATTTACCGGTTCGAACGGCCTGCCAATCGGTGCGCAGCTCATTGGCAGGGGCGGTGACGACCGCAAGCTCTTCGCGAACGCACACTGGATCTATCGCCAACTGCGTTAATCGGACGCTTCCTTTTGACCCATGGCTATGCAAGTGCTAGTTTAGGGTACGTGGCAGAGTGTCGTACTCACTTCCCTCGGCTGCGGGTGAGGTTAAGGAGGGAAGTAATTCTGTCATACGCTCTTGGCACTTAGAGTTCCCGAGCGCATTGAGATGGAGCGGCGCGGCACCCACTCGAACTGAACGGATCGCATATCAACGTGAAGGAGAGTCTGTGGACACCGGCGTGAAAGGCGAAAGCGGGACGGCAACCACGAATTGGGGCGGCACGATACCCTATATCGATCCGCATGTTCATATGGCCGATCTCGGTTGGGACGCGCTGGAATCGATGGGCATAGGCGGCATGGCCGCTGCGGTGAACCCGATGGCGCGGCCGGACGTCGTTATCAAGAAGCGCTCCGGCGCGTTCGACGCAGACGACATATTGCGCTGCTGGGACCACATGCTGTGGTTGGCGGAGAGGTTCGAGAAGACGTTTTTCTACAAGGTTTATGTTGCCCTGTCCTGGGGCTCGAATTCGCGTGTTCACGATGTCGATCGGCTTCATCGTGCGCTGGCGGATTATCTCAAGCATGGACGCGTGGTTGCCGTGGGAGAACTTGGGTTGGATCCCTATCAATGGAGCACCACTGTGTCTCAGGAGGACTCGGAGGCGATCATCGCGGAGCAGCTGTCGGTGGCAAAGGACCTGAACGTGCCTGTGGTGTTACACAGCCCCATGCTCAAATCCAGTGCGCACTATATCGAGGGGCCCAAACTTCCAGACGGTGCCCCGGCCTGGCCGTTCAAGGTCTCAACGGCAAAACGCACCTTCGCGATCGCGGAGAGAGTGGGGCTCGACCACACGCAGGTGGTCATCGACCATTCCGACAATGACCTGATCCAATGGGCTCTGGAGAACACCAACGCATATGTCGCCATCAGCGGAGCGTGCGTTTGGCGCGGGATCGCCCCATGGCAGGCCGCGCAGTGGGTCCAGAAATACGGGCCCGAGAGGATCATGGTCAATTCAGATGCGCATCAGCATCTTTCCATGGATGCTTTGTGGCTTCCCCGCACTATTCGGGAGATGCGCCGCGTGGGGTTGGAGGAACCAATCATCCGGCGTGTCGTTTACGAGAATCCGAAGAAGTTCTACCGGCTTTCGATTTAGTAGCTTACTCTTGGGAACGAGTAGGAAGTCGGGTGCCACGTTACCTGTTCGCGTTAAAGGCAGATGGGCTGATCCGGAGCGGCTCGCGCCCGTCGAACGGGTCGGGCGGCACCTCCAGTTCTCCGACGCGGCAACTGTTTGCCTCAAGAGTATGCCAAAAGGGACGAACATCGATATGCCGATTTCACGATCTCTTGGTACTACGGTTTCGCTGGGCAGGAGACGGCGCGGCGGGCGCGGTTAATGAGCTTGCGCGAACGCGAACGGCACGCGACCGATGATGGACGAACTGAGAGGAGGCTGATATGGAGACGAGGTACTGCAGTGACAAGCGAATTTCGCGAAGCGTAACGCTCGGATTGGCAGTGCTCGCGGCAGGGTGGGCGGCCGCTGGCGCCGCGCAACCAGCGGCGTGGACTCCGGAAAAAGCTGTCGAGCTCATCGCGCCCAGCGGCCCGGGCGGGGGCACCGACAGGACCGCGCGGCTTATACTGAAGATCTGGCAGGACAAGCGCTTCCTTGAGGTGCCGGCGGGAGTGGTAAACAAGCCCGGTGGCGGTGGCGCGGTGAGCCTTGCGTATCTCAAGCAGCACACTGCCGACCCGCATTTCTTGCAGGTGGCGCCCGCGCTCCTGCTCACCAACCATATAAGCGGCAGGAGTCCCCACCATTACACCGACTTCACTCCGCTCGCATTGCTCAACAGCGAGTACGTTGGCTTCGCGGTCAAGGCGGACTCTCCGATCAAGACGATCCATGATCTCTCCGCGCGGCTGCGCCAGGATGCTTCCGCCGTCAGCATCGCGGTGGGCACCAGTCTCGGCGGGGCGAATCATATCGCTGCCGCGCTGGTTGCGCGGGCGGGCGGTGGCGACATGAAGAAGTTGAAGACTGTCGTGTTCAAGTCGTCGGCGGAATCAATGGTCGCTGTCTTGGGCGGGCACGTCGATGTGGTTGCCTCGAGCGCTTCTTTGATCCTGCCTCACTTCAAGTCTGGAGCGGTGCGCATTCTTGCGATGTCGGCGCCGAAGCGCGTGAGCGGCGTGCTTGCGACGGTTCCGACATTGAAGGAGCAGCAGATCGATGCGGTCGTTGACAATTTTCGCTTATTGATTGGAGTTTCCGACTTGCAACCTGCGCAAGTCGCCTACTGGGACGGCGTCATGGCGCGGCTGACGCAATCCGATGAGTGGCGCACAAATCTCGAGCGGAACCTTTGGGAGAATACGTATATGAACAGTCGCGACACCAGAAAATATCTCGACGCCCAATATCCGGAGCTGAAAGAGATTTTGACCGAACTGGGAATGGTGAAAGCGGCGAAGTGACGGTGAAAGCGAGTTGTGCGTGGAAATCCATGCGGCAGAGGGGGCAACGATCGGCACGCGCGGAGTTTTCGATAAATCGCAGAAGCGGCCTGTAACAGAGCGGGTGAGATCGATGCTGGAGCAGCCGTGGGCGCCTTATGTCCAGAGTTGCCAGTCTGCGCGCCGTGAACTCCCGCAACACGGCGGGCAAACGGTAATGTTTGCGGTGCGGTGTGGTGAGCCGCGGCGCGAAGTGTCAGCCGCTCTACGCGCGCACCGGACGCTGGATGAGAATCTGGGGAGATTCAAACAGGATCCCGTCAAGGGCGACCGGTTTTTTTGCGTCGGTGTCCGGAGGGATACAAGAGCTCGTGCTGTTATGGCCGGCGCCTTCATTGGGGGCAGCGCGCAATGAGCTTCTTCTGGCAGGGTAGATTCGAAGAGAGTCCGAGCGACCTTCTAAAGCACTATTACGCCGACGCATTGCGGCAGCCGATCTTCCTCGAGGCCCTTCACGCATGGGACAAAGCACAGATCGTCATTTTGGCGGAACAGAAATTGGCGCCGCTGGACTCTATCGAATGTCTGGTGAAGTCGCTGGACGCGATGGAAAAGGAAGGTGTGGTAAGCGCTCGATCCAAGGAATGGAACGTGATCCACGGCGGCGAAGAATACATGCGGCGGACCTGCGGAGAAGAACGATCCGGTTGGCTACACGTCGGGCGATCCAGCGCGAGCATCCGCTCCGTGGCCTCGCGCGTCGCGTTCCGTAAGTTGCTTCAGGAGGTCATGGCGTCGACGATTGAATTAAGGTCGTCACTGATGGAAGCCGCACGGGAGCACATAGAAACCGTGATGCCTGGATACAGCTATATTCAGCAGACCGAGCCCTGCACGCTTGGTTTCTATCTTATGTCGTGGGTCGGTCCTCTGGAAAGAGATTTTCGAAGATGCCTCAATGCCTACCGCAATACGAACATCAGTTCCGTGGGAACAGGCGGCGGCTTCGGCATCGAGTTCAACATCGATCTGGAACGTCTTGACGAGCTATTGGGTTTCGACGCCGCGCCGTCAAATGCCCGCGACGCGGTCCGCAATTACGATTACCTGATAGAAACCTACACGGTACTCGCGCTTCTGCACAATACGATCGGGCGCATGGCCATGGACTTACTGATCTGGCACAGCGCGGAATTTTCCGCAATTCAATTGCCGGATCGGCTGTGCATCACATCGAGCATATCTCCTCAAAAGAAGATTCCATACGTGCTGGAATTCATCCATGGCACCAGCGGACTGATTACAGGGCGGCTGGTGGAAGCCCTGGCAATCAACAAGACGGCTTCCGACCAGCTGGAGGGGGCGACAATGCTTCCGGCGGAGTTCTGGTTTTGTGCACAGGAATCCCGCTACGCAATATCGGCTTTATGCGATGCCATTCAGGGAATGAAGGTAAACAAGGAGCGGATGTCTCAACTAGCCAATGATCACTGGGCGCAGGCAAGTTCCTTGATCGCATACTTGGTGAAGGAGGAAGGTATGTCCTACCGCACGGGGCATCAGATATTGTGCAAGCTCATGCAGCGGGTCATGGATAAAGGCGTAAAGCCTTCGGACGTTTCGGTAGAATGGGTTGAACAGGCGGCGTTGGACTACACTGGCAAGAAGCTTGGACTGACCCAGATTACGGTGGACCGCATCCTCGATGCGGCCAATTGCATCCGAGAAAAGAAGTACCGTGGAGGAACCTCGACGGAACGCGTTGTGGATCATATTCGGGAAGCAGGTAAAGAGCTTTCTGCAGACAAGGCTACCATGTTGTCTCTGTCAGATCGCGTGCTCTCGTCACAGCACAAGCTTGAAAGCGCATTTGCAGCCGTCAGACACGCTGTGTTGCAGGGCTAGCCGCCTGTCAGGCTGAGCCGGCGGGTCGTCATCGCGCGGGTACGTTAATCGACATAGGCATACGGCATATCAGGGGGCGAGTCTTGACACATTTCTTGACGGCACATCCAATCGCTGGGGGTGCGTGGCGCGGGCGAGGCCACCGGCGGACAAGTCGTTGCCGACCTGTCCGAGCGCATCGAAGTCTTCTACAATCAAAGTTGCCGCCGCCCCAGGCTCGGCTCGCGCTTGCTGATTCAGTTCCTGCGGGACTGAATCATGCCTTAGCATGAGCCGCAGTTGGCGGATAGAGGCCACGCGCTTGGCAGACGAAAGACAGAGTCAAGCTTAGGCTGCACTGATACCGTCAGTAGATCTTTAGCATGCGCTGGATCTGGGCCGGGTCCCCCGTGCACGTGAGCGCAAGCATCAGCAGGATGCGGGCTTTGCGCGGCAGCAAGTTGTCGGCAAACAGAAATCCACGCTCCGCCGCCGCCCTGCGAGCCATGGCGCGGCCGCTGCCGGCCTGACTCGTTACGACGACCGGCACGCCGGCTTCCGTCACCTTGCCCAAGGCGTCGAGGAACGGCCTCGGCGCCCCGCCGCTGCCGAGGCCCGCCGCTACGAGGCCCTTGCAGCCGGCCTGCGCGAGCGCAGCCACGGCCGTTCCGTCCACTCCTGCGTACGCAAAGGCGATCTCCACACGCGGCAGCGTCTTGATGCCCTCCACGTTGAACTCCGTTCGATAGGTGTGCAGGCGCGTCGTGTCGCGATAGAAAACCACTTCGCCATCCGAGTCGGCATAGCCGAGAAAACCCAGGTCCGCTGATTTGAACGTGTCCAAGCGTGACGTGCTCGTCTTCGTCACCTCGCGCGCCGCCTGGATCTGATTGTTGAGAACGACCAGCACCCCCCGGCTGCCGGCGTGCTCCGTCGCCGCGACCCGCACGCAGTCGAACAGGTTCAGTTCCGCATCGTTGCTCATGGCGGTCATTGGCCGCATCGCGCCCGTCATGACGATCGGCTTTCGGGTCTTGACGGTCAGGTTGAGGAAGTACGCGGTTTCCTCGAGCGTGGAGGTGCCATGCGTGATCGCGATGCCTGCCGTTTCAGGCGCCTCGCGCAGGATCGCGTTGATGCGCCGCGCGAGCTCTACCCAACGCTCCGGAGAGACCTCGCCGCCGTAGGCGTTCATGAACTGTTCGGAGCGCAGCGACGCGATTTGCCTAAGTTCCGGAACATGCGCGATCATTTCATCGATCGTGTAGTGCCGGGCGCCATAGTTGTAATCGAGTAAATCGGTGCGGGAAGTTCCGATGCACGAAATACTGCCGCCGGTGCCAACGACGTGAACAATCGGCAGCGAGGGTGCACTTCCTTCGCGTTTCACACAGCGCCTTTCATCCGGAATCAGTTCGCCAGCGGGACCTTTGCTGCGGTGATCGCCTTGCGCCATTTCACGATCTCTGCCTGAATGAAACGCAGGAATTCCTCAGGCGTCCCACCGGCAGGCTGCGCACCTTGCTGCGCCAACGCGGCCTTGAGGTCCGCGGAGTCCAGCGCCCGCGTCGCGTCGGCATTCACCTGCCGCACGATATCAGGCGGCGTACCTGCCGGTGCGAGCAAGCCATACCATGAATCCGTCTGGAAACCCGGATAGCCCGATTCCGCGATCGTCGGCAGGGCGGGCACGAGCGGCGAGCGCGTCAGGCTCGAGATCGCGAGCGGGCGCACACGGTTCGCTTTCATCTGCGGCAGCAGGACGGGCATAGTCGCCATCATGAGCTGCGCTTCACTGCCGACAAGGGCGGTCATGGCCGGACCCGCTCCCCTGTAGGGCACGTGCAAGAGCTCGATGCCGGCGGCGGCGCGGAATACCTCGGCGGCCAGATGGGACACGCCGCCCACGCCGGACGAGGAAAAGCGCAGCCGCCCCGGTTGCGATTTCGCCAGCGCGACGAGATCCTTTACCGATTTTGCAGGCACGCCCGGGTGGACCACCAGCACGTTCGGGACGCGCACGGTCAGTATGATCGGTTCGAAGTCCTTGATCGTGTCGTAAGGCAGGGTGCGGTAGAGCGTGGCGTTGATCGCATGCGACATCGAGGTAACGCCCATCGTATAGCCATCGGGCGCCGCTTTCGCCGCGATGGCCGTACCCACCGTCGAACCCGCACCCGGGCGATTGTCGACCACCACGGGAACGTCCCAGAGATCGCTCAGTTTCCGCGCGAGCAGCCGCCCGGTGATATCGGTGCCGCCGCCGGGCGCGAACGGCAGAACGAGCCGCACGGGCTTGCTGGGATAAACCTGCTGGGCTGCGGCGGAGCCGGCAAGCGCCATCAAAACGCCTAGTGCTCCTACCCGCGCCACTACGGGGCAACGCTTCATCATGATGCCTCCTCGGTCAATGTCTTGTTGTGTCGTCATTACTTCTCGCTGGCGGAACCAACCGACCATCGCGTCCATATGACAGACCGAGACTACATGCGGGCGCCTGCCTTGCCAAGTCATAGTCCTGCCGAACACGCTGACGCCGGCAACCAGACCAGCTGCTGTGCAATGGCCTTAGTAGGCGATGCTCTCAAAAAGCGAACCGCTGCCAATGGTCCAGCGTTCAACCCAATCCATTCACTCGGATAACTATCCTCGATATGCCAAATTCACACCGGACGTTCAGCGAAACGGATTGAGTTTGCGTCGGTTGACTTCGTTGACAGCAACGCGGCTCCGGTGGTAGTTTTCAAACGATCTACTGCGTCCGGTTACACAGCGGCATGTGGCCGTCGTCGGGATTGTCCGCACATGTCCACACATCCCGAAGCAGCGTCCAAAGGAGAAACTCATGCACGTTGATGGCGCTTGTCATTGTGGTCACATTACCTACTCGGCCGAGATTGATCCGGCGAAAGTGATTATCTGCCACTGTACCGACTGCCAGGTGCTGAGTAGCTCGGCGTTCCGTATGGTGGTGCTTGCTGAGAAAGGCAGCTTTCGGCTGCTGGGCGGCAAACCGACAATTTACGTCAAGACGGCTGATAGTGGCAGAAAGCGCGCACATGCTTTCTGCCCCGCGTGCGGCACACAGATGTACGCCACTCCCGTCGTGGACATTCCGGAGCACTATGGATTGCGCGTCGGATCCATACGCCAGCGTGCACAATTGCGCCCTTCGCGGCAACTCTGGTGCCGCTCCGCGTTTGGCTGGCTCAACGACATTTCGACGCTACCGCAGAGCGAGAGCAGCAGCTTGACTCCGCCATAACGCGTTGTCAGTACGATCCTTCCTCGCCTATTGTTTGATCCGGCGCGCGAGACCGCGTTGCGCGCGCTGAACGTCGATCATCTGTTCGAGGCGCACCGGGCGAACCTCGCAATCAGGAAAAGCCGCTGCCTGCGCAAGGTCGAGTTCGATGTCATGCGGTTGCTGACGCCCACGCTTGATCGACGTCCGGTGGAGCAAGCCCTGGCCGCGTCTCGAGCATAACGAAACGCTATAGGTTAAAGCCGACTGCTCTTGCCCGCCCCGGTAGGCCCATGTAAGGTTGAGTTTGTGTGCCAGCAGCCGTGTTCAACGCGCACGATGGAGGCATCATGAAAAGAGTCGAGACACGCAAGAGAAGGCAGTATCTGACAGTGCTTGCGATCGCCTGCTGGACTCAGGCGCCGGCGGCGTCAGGACAAGACTATCCGACCAGGCCGATACGGATGGTGGTCGGCTTCCCAGCGGGTGGGACGGCTGACATCATCGCGCGGATACTGGGGCCCAAACTGAGCGAGCGTTTTCACCAGCCGATCGTGATTGATAATCGGCCTGGCGCAGGCAGCAGCATCGGCTCGAATATCGTGGCGAAAGCCGCCGCCGATGGCCACACTGTACTCATGATATCCAGCGCTCATGCCATTAACGCGGGGCTCCGCAAGGACCTGCCTTACGACTCGCAAGAGGATTTCGAAGGCGTCGCGTTGGTTGCGGCAGCCCCGCTGGTCCTCGTCGTCCCCAACGGGCTCGCTGCAAAGTCCGTCACCGAGCTTGTAGCGCTTGCACGCGCCAAGCCGCGGCAACTCAACTTCGGCTCGAGCGGCGGCGGCGGCACCAGCCATCTCGCGGCGGAATTGTTCGAATGGAAAGCGGGGGTGAACCTCACTCATATCCCGTACAAGGGCGCGGCACCGGCGCTCGCGGACTTGATGTCGGGGCGGCTGCAGCTGCTGTTTCCGTCGTTGCCGACAGCGATTGCGCAAGTCAGGGCCGGCAGAGTGCGGGCAATCGGTGTTACGTCGGCGAAGCGCGCGCCGTCGCTGCCTGACGTGCCGGCGATTGCCGAAGCGGTGCCCGGCTACGAGGCAACGAACTGGTACGCGCTGTTGGCGCCTGCGAGAACGCCTGGGAAGATCGTCAAGGCACTGAATGCGGCGACGGTGCAGGCCCTGCGCAGCGTTGAAGTGAACGAGGCAATCGTACGCCTGGGCGGCGAGTCGACGCCTGGCTCACCCACCGAGTGCGACCGCCATCTCAAGACCGAGATCGCCAAATGGACGGCGGTCATCCAGAAGGCGGGAATCCGTCCGGACTAGGCACGGCGACTCCTGTTGCGCCTGCGGCGACGCCCTTCCGCCCGCCGGCAGCGATCGATAGCGGGTCATTGAATCAGTATCGGGCGGCTGCGGCCTGCGGCCTTCGATCCGCCGAAGCCCGGAAGCACCATTGAAAGCAGGCCGATCGGACTTCCCGCGCAAATCAGCATGAGTTCCTCGGGCGCATCGAGCGCGTAGTGGAATTTCGTTTCGTCGGCGGCCGTGATCTCGCCGTCGACGCGGCCCGCGCGCTTGAGGTCGGCCACCGTGCGGCCGCTATGCGCCACGATGAATTCGCGAATCTGTTTCTTGTTCCAGCCGCTCCGGCGCAGGAGTTGCGCATGCTCTCCGCCGAAAATGACTGCGCCCGGCGTCTGGCTCGTAATGGCGATCGATCCCAGGAACGACATGGCGTCGCCGACGCAGCGCAGCAGCTGCTCGTGTTCGCTGAAGTTCCAGATCTGCGTCATCGTGCTCGCCGCGAGCAGGGTGACTACACTGTCCTCGGGTTTGAAGCCGCACTCGACGTGCCATGGTTCCCAGGGATGGTCGTCCTCGTTTTCGGCGATACAGCAGGTGTATTTCCCCGGGGTTCCGAATGTCGCTGCGTCGGCCGTCGCTGGGTGATAGCGCAGACAATTCAGCAGCACCAGGCGCAGCGCACGCCCGATCGCCGCATTTGCGCGCACGCCCGGGCCGAACAGATTGTTCTTCGCGTTGATGCCCAGCTTCTTCGCGATCGGACCATTCACCAGAATGATGGTGGTTGCCCCGGAGTGACCGGACGCGACGTGATGCAGCCCAAATTCCGGGGCCGCCAGACCCTTCACGGCCGCGGCCACCACGGGCATGTATTCCGGCTTGCAGCCTGCCATGACCGCGTTGATGGCGACTTTTTCTGCGGTCAGCGAGACGTTGCGCGAAGGCATCTCGGCCAGCACGGTGTCGCCTGCCAAGCCCGCGGCCTCGAGCATGTCGTCGACCAGTTCCTGCGTTGCCGGAATGACTGGCAGCCCATCCGTCCATCCGCGGGCATGGCAAAACTCCACCTGTTGCGCAACACTGAACGGAATACACGCTTCGCCCTCACCGGCGGCAATGTCTGGGGCTGGATCCTGCGTCATCGCCATTCAAGTCTCCAGCCGGCGTGGTTCGGGTGGGCAAAGCATTTGGGTCGGCTGGCCGTGCTGCAACAGTCCGAGAACCCTGCCGAGCAACTCGTCTGCGCCATTGTCGATCTCCTCGGGCGTCAGGTACGCGAGCGGGTGGGGCATCATCACGAAACGGAACTCCGGAACTCCCCACAGCTCCGCCATTTCACGGGCTGCAGGCTGAAAAACGTCGGTGATGATAGGCACCGCCGGAATGCCGGCCTTTTCGAGGATCATGGCGTCGAGCAGACTGCCCGACGAGCACGCCCCTCAGTCTCCGACGCCAACGACCACAAAGTCCGTTCTGCCCTTGAGCTCTGCGATCTGCGTGTCCGTAAGGGGCGCACGCTGAGACTTGTGCACCAGCACTTCCATTTTCATGCCATAGGCGCTCGCCCCTTTCTGCGCCAGCATGCGCAACACGGCCTCGGAATTCTTCTTAGTGTTTTCGATGAGACCGATACGCAGTCCGTCGAGCGCGGCCGGGCGCGGCACGTAATCGATGCGCGTGCGCGGTGCGGCAACCGTTGGATCAAGTATCCCGAGCATAAAGCGTGTGCCTCCTTCAAACTGGCCGCGACGAAACGCCCCTGTGGTCGAAGCAGTATATTACAGGAGTGGAATCACCATGGGCTGGTCGTGCCCAGCGAACAGCATAACAAAGGGCTATACCTTATAGCCGGGGGTTCTTGTCCCCGCGACATGGATGTTGCTAACATGACTTGCCCTGGACAGGCATGAGATGCTGCCCATGGCAGCGGGGATGTACACAATTATCTTGATAGCGAGTACGCAGGGCGAAGAGTGCTGCTGACAGCTATGGGAATGGCAAACTAAGAAGTTTCATGAGCACTTCAGGAACGATCGAGGCGAATAATAAGCCGCTCGCGGCACACGTGGCGGAATTCGTCGCGAAGACGCACTACGGGGACCTCCCTGCCGAGACCGCGCGCATTGCGAAAAAGCATGTGCTCGATACAATCGCCGTCGGGCTTGCCGGTGTGCCGGCTGAAGGCAGTGTGATCGTGCGCCGCTACGTGGAGCAGCTCGGGTGCGGCAGCAGCATTGCGACCGTTTTCGGCACCGCGCTTCGCACCATCCCGCGCTTTGCGGCACTGGCGAATGCGAGCGCCATGCATGCCGATGACTACGACGACACCTACCATCCCACGAGATTCCACCCGTCCGCGCCTGTGCTTGCCGCAGTGTGTGCCGAAGCCGAGCGAACGGGCGCCTCCGGTCGCGACGTGCTGACTGCATTCGCGGTCGGCACCGAGGTTTCCCTCAAGCTGAGTCATACCATCGACAAGCAACACTATCTGCGCGGCTTTCACATGACGAGCACCTGCGGCGTGTTCGGCGCCACCGCAGGCGTATGCAACCTGCGCCGCTTCCCCGCGGGGAAAACGATGGCCGCGATCGGCATCGCGGGCAGTGAATCGTCCGGCTTGCGTGAAAACTTCGGCACCATGGTGAAGCCGCTGCATTCGGGCCGCGCGGCAGAGAATGCGGTATTCGCGGCGTCGCTGGCCGACATGGGCTTTACCTCTGCGCTCACCATACTCGAGGGCGCGCGGGGTTATTTCATGACCGGGGCCGGCGGCTATAACGCCGGTGAGCTGGTCGGCGCGCTCGGTAATCCCTGGAACTACGTCGCCAAGCGCGTGGCGATTAAACCCTATCCGTGCGGCAATTTGCAACAACCTGCCATGGACAGGCTGCGGGAGCTCGTGCTGGCGCATGACATCAAACCCGACCAGGTCGAGCGCCTGGCGGTCAAGAGTCACCGCCTGATGCCCCTGAACCTCACCTATCATCGCCCGACGACGGGGCTCGAGGGCAAGTTCAGCATGGAGTTCAGCCTGGCTTCGATACTCGTGTTGCGGCGCGCCGGACTGGCCGAATACAGCGACGAAGTGGTAAACCGGTCGGATATTCAGGACGCGATCGGGAAGATCGACTATACGGTGTTCAGCGATGAAGAAGCGGAGGCGAACGGCTACGGTCTGCTCACGACGTTTCTCGACATCACCCTCAAGGACCGCCGCAAGCTCTCGGCGCGCGTGGATGCCGCGAAGGGCAGCGCGTCGATGCCTATGACAGAGGACGAAGTGGCGGAGAAGTTCCGCGACTGCGCGCGCTTCGCCGGCTGCCCCGGCGACCATACGGAAAAGGTGATCGACTTGGCGCTGAAGCTCGAGACCGTGAGCGACATACGCGAGCTCACCGGCCTGTTACGGGCCGACGCTTGAATGCAGCCCGGCTCTCTCACGATCGCTGAGGCATCCGCTCTCATTCGAAAGCGAGAGTTGTCGCCCGTTTCGCTGGTGGAAGCGCTGCTCGAGCGCATCAGCGCGCTCGATTCGCAGGTAAACGCATTTATCACGGTCACGGGCGAGCGAGCGCTTGACCAGGCGAAACTGGCAGAGCGGGAAATCGCCGCCGGTCGCTATCGCGGCGCGCTTCACGGCATCCCCTTCGCGTTGAAGGATGTCATCGGAACTGCTGGGATCCGCACGACAGCCCACTCGCGCGTTCTCAAGTATAACTATCCGGCCCGTGATGCCACCGTCGTGAAGATGCTGTACGACGCGGGCGCCATTCTTCTCGGCAAAGTCGCGACGCATGAATTTGCGCACGGCGGCCCCTCGTTCGACCTGCCCTGGCCGCCGGCGCGCAACCCATGGGATCTCGCTCGCTTTACCGGCGGCTCGAGCAGTGGTTCTGCTGCGGCGGTCGCAGCCGGCTTCGTTCCCGGCGCGCTCGGCACGGACACGGGCGGCTCGATACGAATTCCCGCAGCACTTTGCGGCGTCACGGGCCTGAAGCCAACATATGGGCTGGTGAGCCGCCATGGAGTCATACCGAACTCTTACACCTTCGACCATTGCGGCCCGCTCGCGTGGACCACGGAGGACTGCGCACTTGTTCTCCAGTCGATCGCGGGACATGACCCGCGGGATCCCGCGAGCGTGCGTTGCTCCGTGCCGGACTACGGAAAAGCGCTACGGTCGGATCTGAAGGGCCTGCGCATTGGTCTCATCGGGCATTTCTGGGAAGAGGATCTGCCGGTCGCTCCGGCAGTCGCCTCCGCGCTCGAACGCGCCGTCGCAGTATTGCGCGGGCTCGGCGCGATTGTCGACCCGGCGCGCGTGCGGCCGCTGCAGGAATACACGGACGTAAAAAACACGATCTCCGAGGCCGAGCTATTCAGCGTGCACCAACAGTTGCTGGCTGAGCGGGCCGGAGAGTTGGGCGAGATCATGCGCAGCCGCATACTCGCCTTCTGCTTGTTCCAGGCGTCGGATTACGTGCAGGCGCAACGGCAGCGCCGGTGCCTCGTTCGGCAGGCGGAATCACTGTACGGCGCACACGATCTCTTCCTTACCGCCGGCCCCGGCCCGGCCTCACGGCTCGATGCGCATCGGGAGATCGGCCTCAACGATAAGTGGGAAAAGCCCAAGTTCACCGCGTTTGCCTCCGTTACCGGCGGGCCCGCGCTGGCGCTGTGCAGCGGGTTCGACGAACAGGGCATGCCGCTCGCGATTGAATTCAGCGGACGCCCTTTCGATGACGCCACTGTGGTGCGGGCAGGATATGCGTATCAGCAGGCTACGCCGTGGCGTCTTCGACGCCCCACGCTTGTGCCCGGTGCGAGCGTACCCAGTTTGGTGGCTGTCCGGCCGGGCCCGGTTTTGCCTGCGCTCGAGGAACGTACTCGAGTCTATGTCGACATGATGGCCGAACGCGCTGGTCTGCGGCTCACGCCATCCCAGAAGGCGCAACTTTATGAAGCAGCCCCCTACGCGCTTGCCATGGCAAACCGCATCCGGCGCGATTTCGACTGGGACGATGAGCCGGCAAACGTCTTCGTGCACCGGGACTTGGCTGAAAGCGGAGTGCCTGGGTAAGCAGGCCAAACCCGGGTGTTCTTTACTCCATGGGCTGAGATGAATGAACTGCGCGGCGCCGTCGGGCGATGCGGCATGCCCGGCAAGCGGCGAGCGCGATTCCTGGAATTGGCGTGCGTATCTGCCATATATTGGCTGACGATTCGCGTGAGATGCCAAAGGCGGACACCGTAAGCGGCCACAAGTTGCTGCCATCAGCGCTACCAATCCGAGATGATTTCACATGATCCAGCGTCGTCTGCACCAACGCTCGTCTGAGGAAAACAAGAGCTTGCCTCACGCAGGATCATCTAAGTTAATTTTTTGCTTACCCCAAGCTTACGAAACGGCAAAAAACGGGATTTCCCGTGCTTTTCCAACCTCGTCGTTGCGCATCTGCAACATCGTAGAGCAGCGATTCGCAGGTTGGGCTGAACGCGTCGCCAGCCGACGCGAAAGCGGAGGATGCCCAGCGATCCCGACCGCCAGCATCGTTCCTATGCGAGCGGTTCGAGCTCGCCGAGCAACGTCGGTATCAGCTCCGTGACGGTCGGATGAATGTGCACCGTGCGCTGCATGACGGTGTACGGTTACGCCGGCGTACATGACGTTCAGAATCGAGTGAATCGCCTCGTCGCCTTCGATACCGAGTATCGCTGCGCCGAGGATGCGCTTGCTTGCCGCGTCCGTTCACTTCGCCGAGCGCCCATATTCCCGGCACGTTGGTGCGAAGCTCGTCGTCCACCGTGATGTAGCCGCGCGCGTCGGTCTCAACGCCCGCCTTGTCGAGACCGAGATCGTCGGTGTTCGGCGTGCGCCCCACCGCCAGCAATACATGCGATTTCGCGCGGCTCGTCCTCGCAGTCGAGCTTCACCGCCACACCGCGACCGCGTTTCGCAACGCTGAGGCACTTGGCGTTGACCCGGATCGCCACATCTTCCTTTTCGAGGATGGCCTGGACCGTCTACCCGCTCTTTCTAGCAGCCTGTCGGACCGGTAAGTCCGACAGGCTGCTAGGATCACTGCAGCCGGACGAGCCGCGCCATACGCAACGGTGGATCACCGGTGGATTTTCACGCCGAACAGGCTGCCCGCCGCGTTCTTGAGGATGTCCTTCAGGCGCCGAGCGGTCGGCGACAGATAGGCATCCTTGCGATAGCTCACCGCGATGCGGCGCGTCCACTCCAGATCCTTCACCCGGAGATCGGCGAGCGAGTACGGCGCGGCCGCATAGTCGAGCGCGCGCCTCGCGCAGAACCCGAGCAGGTTGGACGAAGCGACCATCGGCAAACGCAGCGACGTCGGGCCGATTAGCGTGACCATCGGCGGCGCGAGGCCGTTTTCCTCGAATGCGCGGCGCATCCACGCCCACGAGCGAGCGTGGACCGCCGACAACGCCCAGCGCTCGCGCGCAACGTCGGCGAGGGTGACCTGCTTCTTGCGCGCCAGGCGGTGCCGCGTGGAGGAAGCGACGATCATGATGTCGTCGAACAGGTACTCCTGGGCGAGGTGCGGGTGGGCCGGCGACTCCATGACCGAAACGACCAGGTCGAGTTCCCCGTCGAGCAGCAGCGGCACCAGGCGCTCGGTAACGTCGACGGTAAGATGCATTTCCACGTCCGGTGCCGACTTGAGGTACGCTCCATAGCCGGCGGAAAGCAGGTCGCCCGCGATCACGGCGCCCGCCCCCACTCGTAGCCGCCCCGCCCGGCCGGCGCTTACGTCCGAGACCGCCCGCCGCACGTCGTCCGTCGATAAACGCAGGCGGTCGACCTGCGCGAGCAGCGTCTCCCCCGCCGGCGTCAGCGAGACCCCCTTCGGGTGGCGGTCGACCAGCCTGACCTGCATGGTCTGCTCCAGGCGGCGCAGGCTCTTGCTGAGCGCCGGCTGGCTCAGCCCGAGCGCTTCCGCCGCGCGACCCACGTGGCCGTGCCGGGCGACAACCGCGAAGTACTCCAGGTCACGCAATTCCATCCCGATAACCGGAATTCATGGAGCGATGAAGACCGCATGATTGCAATGCGCAATGCGCGGTGTCAACATGACCCGCAATCTTGAATGGGGCAGTCGTGAAGTGCAGCGGCCGGAGAAGGCCCTGCGCCGGGGGTACCGAGGATCGCGGGGCACCGTTTTGTGGCGAGTCCAGAATCCTATCCGCGGTTCATCCCGCCTTGCGCCGTCGTGGCGGGGAATGCTTGCGGTGTACGGGCAGTACAAGACGAGAAGAAAAATCACATGAAAATCACCTCAGTCGTCCCGCTCCTTGTCAACGTGTCCCCAAAGACGAATTGGTTCTTCCTGCGCGTCGAAACGGACCAGGGACTGGAAGGTTTTGGCGAAGCCACATTGAGCCGCGGGTGGGAATCGGTTCAGCTGGCATGCCTTGACCGCCTCCGCCCCCATTTACTGGGAAAGCGCATCGAGGAAGTTCTCCCGATACTTCAGGTTTACCCGCATTCGCCGGGCGGGCTTTCGGCCAATTCGGTCGTCAGCGCGGTGGAGCAGGCATTAGTCGATGTCCGCGCGCGCGAGGCGGGGGTGCCCGTGCATGCGCTCTTCGGACAACCACTGAGAGACTCGATCAGGGTCTACGCGAACCTCAATCGCATGACGAATGACCGCTCGCCCGCGGGGTTTTCGCTGAGCGCGAGGGCCAAGGTGGCGGAAGGGTTTACGGCCGTGAAAATCGCGCCCTTTGACGGCGTGTTTTGGCCCGACCTCGACACGGCCGACGGGAAAAAGCGCCTGGCTCTGGGCATCGACCGCGTGCTCGCGGTGCGCGATGCGATAGGTCCCGAAAACGACCTCCTCATCGATTGCCATTGGCGGTTTGACGAGAGCACTGCCTGCGCGTTGCTCCGCGATCTGCAGCAGGCAAGACTGTTCTGGGCGGAATGCATGGTTTCCGAACGCCCCGTATATCATGCGGCGCTCGCCCGCGTCCGCGCTTTTGCGGCCGAGCGCGGAGTGAAACTAGCCGGTGCCGAGAAGCAGGCGGGCTGGTTGGGCATCGAGGCGTTCGTGCAAGGCGGATTGCTGGACGTGGTAATGCCCGACATCAAATATGCCGGCGGTTATGGCGAGATGCTGCGGATTTCCAGGAATGCGGCTCAGGCGGGGATAGAAATTTCACCACACAATCCGAGCGGCCCCGTCTGCACTTTCGCCAGTCTGCATTTTTGCGCGCTGATACCCAATTTTCTGATCCTCGAGCACCAGACCGAAGGCAGCCGCTACCAGGACATCATCATCGGGCAACATCCGCGTCCGGTAAACGGTTGCTTTGCGGTGCCGAAGGGGCCGGGCATAGGGGTCGAATTGAGGATGGATGAAATCGAAAAATATCCTTTCCGGATACCCGTCGCCGAGGCGTGGGCGGATTCGAGGCTGGGGTAGACGGGAAGCGAAATCCTAAGCGTCGCTATTGATGATATCTCGTTCATAGGCGCGTCATGGAAAGTGGCCTCTGGAAATGGCCTCTCTCCCGTCAGGGAGCAACGTGGATCCGGTTAGGCGCGTGCGCAGGTCGACCGCTGCCACGGTGTTCGACGCGATGATTAAACCTTTTTCGGGTTTTGAACCATCATATGCCCAACGCCAAGATTACGCCTGATCTTGAAATGCACTACGAAGTAGACGACTTCGCCGACCCTTGGCGCCCGCATGAAACGAGCTTATTGCTCCATGGGAACGCCGAAAGCGGCGCCGTCTGGTACGGCTGGGTGCCATATCTTGCGCGGGAATTCCGCGTCGTGCGGCCCGACATGCGGGGCTTCGGCGCGTCAACTCCGATGCCCCGGGATTATCCGTCCTGGTCGCTCGATCAAGTCATTGATGATTTCACGGCGCTCATGGATCAACTGCGCATCGACCGGTTCCATCTGGTGGGGGCAAAGGTCGGCGGAACGATTGCATTGCGCTTTGCCGCGCGTCACCCCCAACGTATAGCCACGCTGACGGTGATTGCTCCCCAAGTGCGGGGGAAAGCCGAGCCCGAGCGCTACCGCGCCTGGGCGGAACATATGGAAACGTACGGAGTGGAAAGCTGGGCCCGAATGACGATGAAAGGGCGCTTGGGCAGCGGATTCCCGCCCGCGGGAGTCGAGTGGTGGGCCAGGCTCATGGGGCGCACCGCGCTTTCGACCCAACTTGGGTTCATTTCCTCGGTTTCCGGCGTGGACGTAACCCCCGACCTGGCCAATATTCTCTGCCCGACGCTGGTTATCGCGATGCAAGACAGTTCCCTGCACTCGGTGAAAAAAGTGGGTGAATGGCAGTGCAAGATTCCGCGGTCGGAGCTACTGGCGCTGCAGGGCGATGCGTATCATGTCGCGGCGGCGGTCCCCGAACGTTGCGCTCGGGCAACGCTTGATTTCATCCGTCGCGTTTCCGCGGAAGCGGCAATTCAACGTTCTTACGACCGCTCATGAAATCAAATTCGGCAATTTGTTCTCTGCGCGTTGTGCTCACCGCCCTTGCGGCCCTTGGAAGTACCGGAAATGTTCCCGCACAAACCTCCTCCACGGGCGCCGCGCAGGACTATCCAATAAAGCCAATTCGTCTGGTTTCGCCGTTTACTGCAGGCGGATCCTCGGATACGCTCGGCCGTTTGATCGGAATAAAACTCGCCGAGACATGGAATCAACAAATTGTCGTAGAAAATCGCCCGGGAGCCGGCGGCGTCATCGGTACGGACTTCGTCGCCAAGGCCGCGCCCGACGGATACACGATCCTGCTGACCTCCTCCAGCACGGTCGCCGTTGCTCCGGCCTTGGGGGTCAAGCTGCCCTACGATTCCCTGACGGATCTTGCTCCGATAACCCAAGTGGCTTCGGCGCATCAGATACTGGTAGTCCACCCCTCCTTGCCGGTTAAGTCGGTACGGGAACTGATCGCGTTTTCCAAATCGAGACCGGGCGAACTCGCCTTCGCCACCAACGGCAATGGCACCCCCTCGCATATTGCCGGCGAATTATTCGAGCAAATGGCGAAAGTCGATATGCTGGCCGTGCCGTACAAGGGCGGCAGCCAGGGTTCGATCGCGGTGGTGAGCGGCGAGGTATCGCTGACGTTCGGGAGCCTCATCAGCATGCTGCCCTACGTGAGGGGGGGCAGGCTCAGGGCATTGGCTGTGACCGGCGCCAAGCGGTCGATCGCGTTACCGAGTCTTCCCACGGTCAGCGAAGCGGGTCTTCGGGGCTACGAGGTAAACAATTGGTATGGGATGTTTGCTCCAGCCGCGACGCCCCAAAACATCATCGCCAAGCTAAACGCCGCAATTGTCAGGGTCATGCATCTGCCGGAAGTGCGGGAGCGGCTTTTAAACCTGGGGGTTGAGCCGGTGGGGAATTTGCCCCGGGAGTTGGCCGCATACATGAAGACGGAGATCGCCAAATGGACGCAGCTTATAAAATCTTCGGGGGCGCGCAAGAATTGAAGCCGCGAGAACGCCGGGCGGCATACGGGCCAGAGTTCGCCACTTGCGAACATTTTGTGAACTGGTGGTTTGCGGCCAGGGACATCGGAATTACGTTGCGGCGGCGGGTGGCGACGGCAGCGCCCATCCCAGCCATTCGCACAGGCCGCGTCCCATGATCCACTCCTTGTCATCGGCCGTAAGCCATGGGATTTCTTCGGTAATCATGGTGATCGCCTCGCGATAGGAGCACGGTAGCTTCGTCAAATCAGTGCCCCAGAACAGGCGTTTCGGGCCAAACGCATCGTAGACACCGCGCAGATAGCGATGAATGCGGCGATAGGGGTAGCGGTCGCTGGTGTAATAGGGTAGCGACGTGGCTTTTACCGCGACGTTCGGCCGCCTGGCCAGCGCCAACAGCCTGTCCAGATCGGCGAAAGCTTCCTCGTCTTTCGCACCCGAAGGCAGGCAAAGGTGATCCATCACGAGCCTCAACCCGGGATAGCGCTCGGCAATCCGGTCGATGGCGGGAATCTGGTCGGGGTAGACCATCACCATGATTGGCACGCCGGCTTCCCCCGCCTCCGCCCACAGCCAATCGGCGCGTCCCTCTGCGAGTATCGGACGGTACGCCGGTCGGTGAAAAACAAGGCGCAGTCCAAGCATGCCGGATTGCTGACGCCACGCCGCCATCAGACCGCGTGATGTCGGCGACCGCACGTCGAGTCGGCCCATGACGGCAAAGCGGTCCGGATGGTGTCGCGCCGCTTCCAGCCCCAGATCGTTACGGTAACCTTCCCATGATGGCGGCACAATCACCGCGCGATGCACGCCCGCGACGTCCATTTCACGCAGCAGGTCGTCCTTCGAGAACGGCACTGACTTGTGCGGCTCGCGAGCCGCCAGCGGCCAGGGACGGTCGGGAGTATTGGCACCCCAGATATGGACTTGGGCGTCGACGATGTAAATGCCGTTTCTCTTTCGATTCCCGTGAGTCTGCAACGCCGCCGGCCCCGCCCATAGTCAGGATGCGGTGCGGCCCGTGGGCGTAGTGACCATGCTAACACGACATTCCATGCCGCTGCGCGGATCGCGGAGGCGTAAGGCCCCTGACTGCAGTGCTACTGTGCGATCGCCATGCCGGCTCCGATGCGATGGTGGTCTGGAAAAAATTGCTCGCGTTACCGAGGTCGAATTCGCCGGTTTAATGGCCGGCGGCGACATCGAGGTAACGCTCGTTGCTGGCTGACCCATTCCAATAACCGAAATTCATGAGGCTATGAAGTTTGTTTCTTTGCAATACACACGCAGTGGTGCCAACATGAATGCGGCTTGAACTGTCGTGATACAGACGAAGCTTCGCGGACAGGCTAGCAGATCGAAACCGAAACGTTAGAAATTCTTCATGAGGACGGGTCCGATGCGCTCAGGAATTCATGGCCCTCGTTACGAAGTGCTATGGCCCCTGGCCAAGAAAGCGGTGCGTGCGCAAAGCGCCGCGCCGCGATTGCCCGACCTTTCCGGCAAGACCGTCGGGGAGCTATGGGACTATATCTTCCGGGGTGAGGTCGTCTATCCGATGATACGCGAGCGGCTCCGCGCGCGTTTCCCCGGCATCAAGTTCATCGAGTATCACGAGTTCGGCAATTTTCACGGCGCGCGGTCCCGGGAAATCGTTGCCGGGCTGGCCGACAAGATGCGTACGCGCGGCTGCGATGCGATCATCTCGGGGATAGGCGCCTGAGGAAACTGCGCGCCCGCCGTGTTGCGGGCGAGTGCGGTGGCCGAAAAGATCGGCATACCGACCGTATCGATAATCGGCTCGGCGTTCATGAAACAGGCGGCGGTCGTGTGCCGGGGCCTGGGCATTCCGTTCGCGCTCGCCGAATATCCCGGCGCACCCATGGTGGACAGCGACGCGGAGTTGCGCGCCAAGGTCGAAACGAACCTGCTACCAGCGATCATCGAGGGGCTGACCGCGGTTTCCGGCCCGGCCATGGGAGAAGCATTGACGGAACCCGAGATCGGGTCGGTCGTGTTCAAGGGGACGCTTGACGAGGTCCAGGAGCATTTCCATCAGAACCTGTGGAGCGACGGCTTGCCCGTCATCCCGCCGACCCGCGAGTGGGTCGATGCTTTTCTGAAATTCACCGACCGCGACCCACGGGATGTGATACGTGCGCTCCCGCAGGAGGGACGCGAAGCGAGCATATTGAGCATTGCCGTAAACGGTGTCATGGCGGGCTGCCGGCCGGAATACATGCCGCTGCTCGTCGCAATCGTGGAGGCGATTTCCGATCCGAATTTCCGTATCGAGGCAGCCGGGTCAACGCCCGCGTGGGAACCCCTGGTCGTCGTAAGCGGCCCCATCGTCGAGGAGCTTGACTTCAACTACGGCCAGGGCGTGTTAAAGGTCGGACGCCAGGCCAACTCCAGCATCGGCCGGTTCGCGCGGCTCTACATGCGCAACATTTGCGGCTACCGTATCCCGCCAGGGACTGGCGACAAGGGAAGCATAGGGTACACTTTCAACGTTGCGCTTGCGGAAGACGAAGAGTGGTCGCGCAATATCGGCTGGCCCACCTTTTCCGAAGACGCCGGTTTCGGCCCCGGCGATAACGTCGTCACGGTTCAAAGCGTGGTGACTAGCAGCCCACCGACCTACAGCGCTGGCGATACCGCGATCAGGCACGTACAGCAATTCGCAGATGTCTTCGTGCGCGCGTTCTCATATGGCTCACATTCGGGAGTAAAGCGCGGCTACTGGCACCCTCTGGTCGTAATCGGGCCGAGCATCGCCAAGGTCATCGCGCGAGAGTGGACCAAGGATGACGTTCGGCGTTTTCTGTGGAAGACAATGACGATCCCGGCGTCCCTGATGCGCCATTTCTGCGCGCAGACCGCGGCGCAGGACATGGATTTTGCAAAGCTTGTCGGCGAAGGAACGCTGCCGGCCCACTACGCGCCATCGGACGATCCGGATCGACCGGTCCCGATTATCGTCAAACCCGAACATATCGGAATACTCATAGCCGGGGACCCTGGGAGAAACCAGTCGCGCGGCTACATGTCGAACAATGCGCAGGGGGCGCGCACCAGCCGACGCGTCGCGCTTCCCCGCGAGTGGGAGAAGCTGCGGGCGCAACAGAGAGGACCGGCACTTGCGCAACGATGATTTCCGGCTCCGGGACCAAGAGGCCTTGGGAACGATCCTTCGCCTTGCCGTAGCGCTCGCGGTATATGCGTTGTCGGCGCCAGTTCCGGCGCAGCAGTACCCGGCAAAGCCGATCCGCGTGATCGTCCCATTTGCGCCGGGAGGCGCGACCGACTCCCTCGCGCGCATACTGGCATTGAACCTGAGCCACAACTTGGGACAGCGCGTCATCGTCGACAACCGGCCGGGAGCCGGAGGCACCATCGGAACCGAGATCGGCGTCACGTCGAGCCCGGACGGCTATACGTTCGTTGTGGTGTCGGCGGGATATTGCGTCAATCCCAGTTTCTACAAACTCAAGTTCGACCCCGTGGAACACATCACGCCGGTCGCGCGGATTGCCAAGGGGCCGCTGCTTTTGACGGCGCACCCGTCGGTTCCGGTGCGACGACTTCGGGACCTGATCGATTTGGCAAAGGCGAAGCCCGAGCAGATGACCTACGCGACAAGCGGGCGGGGCAGCATGGGACACATGACGGGCGAGCTGATTCAGTACATGACCGGGATAAAGCTGGTGATGGTCCCATACCGGGGCACGGGCGCGGCGATAGTCGATACCGTGGGCGGCCAGACCTTTCTGAATCTCAGCGGCATAACCTCGACGCTGTCGGTCGTGAAATCCGGAAAGCTTCGCGCCATTGCGGTGACGAGCGCGCAGCGGATTTCCGAGGCCCCCGGCATCCCCACCGTGGCCGAATCGGGACTGCCGGGATTTGAGGTAACGAGTTGGCAGGGACTCATTGGACCGAAGGGACTTGCTCGCGCGGTCGTCGACCGGATCAATCGCGAGGTCGCATCCGTCATCAGGCAAGAAAATGTCCTGGAGCGTTTCAGGGCGAGCGGCATCGTTCCCGAGGGTGGCGCGCCGGAGAAATTCGCGGCCGAAATCCGCAGGGAAATCTCGCTGTGGCGGAAGATCGCGGTCAAGGCCGGAATCCACGTGCGGTGACATACCGTTCGTCGGCCCGGAAACGATTCATGAGTGAGCGTTCGGGCATCGCCGAAACTGCAGACCTCGAAGTCCCTGACGACATCGACGCGATGTTCGACGCGCTATACGAGCGCGGCGTGACGGACGGGCTCCCGGTCATCCCGCCCACGGCGGCCCGCGTCGGGACCATGATGGCCGCCGTGCCGCTCGACCCGGGCCATGTGCTGGCCGAGCTGCCGCCGCGCGGCGGCCTCGCGACCGTCGAGAAAGTCGCCGTCAACGCCGTCATGGCGGGCTGCCGCCCGGATTATTTCCCGGTGGTGGTCGCCGCGGTGGAAGCACTGGTGCAGCCGCAGTTCAACCTCACTGGCATCCAGACCACTACCAATCCGGTGGCGCCGCTGGTGTTGATCAACGGCCCCGTCCGCAATCGCATCGGCGTCAACTGCGGCGCGGGCGCGCTCGGTCCGGGCTGGCGCGCCAATGCGACCGTCGGTCGCGCGCTGCGGCTCGTCATGGTCAACGTCGGCGGCGCAACACCGGGTGACGTCGACAAATCTATCCTCGGGATGCCGGGCAAGTACACGCTGTGTCTTGGCGAGCTTGAGGAGCTGAACCCGTGGGAGCCGTTCCACGTCGAGCGGGGTTACGCGCCGGGCGAGAGCACGGTGACGCTGATCAGCGTGCAGGGCACGCAGAGCTGCGCGGCATCCTACACCGAGCCCGAGCCGATCCTTAGGATGCTCTCGAACGCGATGACCGCCTTTGGCGCCAACAGCTACACCAAGGGCAACGGCAATCCGGTCGTGATCCTGCCGCCGGCGCACGCGCGCATCTTCGCTGGCGCCGGCTGGGACAAGAGGCAGATCAAGCAGGCGCTCTTCGAGCGCACGATGTACCCGCAGGCGGAGTTCCCGATGCGCCTGCTCGACACCACCGCGCGGCAGCAGATCCACGACGGCAGGGTGTGCATTTGCCGCCGGGCGGAAGACATCGTCGTCATCGTCGCCGGCGGCCCGGAATTGAACCACATCGGGTTTCTTGCGAGCTTCGGCAACGATCTCGCGATCAATCCGATTCGATACTGATACCAGGAGGGCCAGCGGATGAAGATACTGAATCCCGTCGGGGCGCCGCGCACGAGCGGAGAACGCGCGTTGCTTACGGTCTCCGGAATCGCCGGGCTGCGGCTCGCCATACTCACCAATCACTGGAAGAGCATGGACCGCATGGCGCGGCGCATGATCGCGCGCGCCAGCGAGCGCTACGCGGCGGTCGGAGTCGAGCTCTACGATATCCCGATCAACGGCCCGATGGCGGAGGCGGTCGAGCACGGCGTGCTGCAAGACTGCGACGCCGCGATCGTCGGGCTCGCCAACTGAGGCTCCTGCACGTCGTGGAGTGTCCACGACGCCAGCAGGCTGGTCTCGGCGGGCAAGCCCGCAGTGGTGCTCGCGACCGAGGCCTTCGCGAAACTCGCGAAGGTGACGCTCGACGCGCGCAGGCTGCCGGGCACGCTTGCAATCGTGATCAGGGGCAACCCGGAATTCCTCGACGAGCCCGCATTGGCGCAGGTTGCCGACCGCGTGCTCGACGAGGCCGTGCGGCGGCTGACGACGGGCGCCGGCTCGATAGAATCGCTCATCGGCTAAGACGCCACCCCGGCAAAAGCGGCACAGGCACCGCGTGACATACAACATGATCGAGGAGGCAACATGCAGAACGTGACGAAACAGCTGCTCGCAGTGGGCACGCTGAACTTCGGGCTGGCGCTCGCGCCGCTTCCCGCGGCAGCCGCGGACGGCTACCCGGCACGGCCGGTGCGCGTGGTGGTCGGCTTCTCGCCGGGTGGCGGGGCCGATGTCGTGGCGCGCATCGTCACCCTGAAGCTGACGGAAGTCCTGAAACAAAACGTCTTCGTCGAGAACCGGCCGGGGGCCGGCGGCTCCATCGGCGCAGCGCTCGTCGCCCGCAGCGCGCCCGACGGCTACACCATGATGCTCGTCTCCAGCAGCTACTCGGTGATCCCGACTCTCTACAAGAACCTGTCGTTCGACGCGGTGAAGGACTTCGAGACGGTCAGCCTGATCGCGCAGGCGCCGCTCCTCGTCGTCGTGCACCCGTCGCTCCCGGTGCGCTCGGTCCGCGAGCTGGTCGCGTTCGCCAAAGTCCGGCCGGGACAGTTGAATTACGGCTCCGGCGGCAACGGCACCTCCGGCTATCTGGCGGGCGAGCTCTTCAAGACGCTCGCCGGCGTCAGCATCGTCCATGTGCCTTACAAGGGCGCCGGTCCCGCGCTGACTGACGCCGTCGCGGGGCAGGTGCACATGACCTTCTCCAGCGTGCTGTCGGCGCTGCCGCACGTGAAGAACCAGAAGCTCCGCGCGGTGGCCGTGACAAGCGCCGCGCGCTCCGCGGTGCTCCCGGAGTTGCCGACCGTCGCCGAAGGGGGAGTCAAGGGCTACCGGCGGACCACCTGGTACGGGATGCTCGCGCCCGCGCGCACGCTGGCCGCGATCGTCTCCGCCATGAGCACGGCAGTCCAAAAGTCCGTGGGCGCGCCGGACGTCCGGCAGCGCTTTCTTTCCGACGGCGCCGAGCCGGGGGGCGGCACGCCGAGGCAATTCCACGATTACCTCGTCGCCGAGATCGCGGTGGCGAAGCAGATCGTCGAGAAAGCCGGCGTTGCGAAATAGGCACGACACAGGGGCATCGGGCAGCCCACGGCGCGCGGCGCGGGCGTTCCATAACGAGGCGCCGTCAGAACAGGGAGAGCGAACTTGAGCGAGCGCGGCAGCATTTCACCATTGATGCAGGAACTGAGCCGGCACATGGCGGGCGCGCTGAAGCGCAGGCTGCCGGTCGAGGTTGCGGAGCGCGCAAAGCTCCACCTCGTCGACACCTTCGCCGCGATCGCCTCCGGCACGCGGCTGCTGCCGGGCAAGCGGGCGATCGCCTACGTAAAGCCCTTCGGCGGCCGGCCCGAGGCGGGCATCATCGGCACGCGCCTCGTCACCACCACCCTCAATGCCGCACTGGCGAACGCCATGTCCGGGCACGCCGACGAGACGGACGACACTCACCCGGCGACCCGAACCCACCCCGGCACCAGCGTGATCCCCGCGGCGCTCGCGATCGCGGAGCGCGACCACCTGCCCGGCGAGCGGATGCTGCACGCGATGGTACTCGGCTACGAGCTCTGCGCGCGTACGCTGCTCGCGATCAAGGCGATGCCGCTCATGAAAACCGGGCATCACGCCGGCGCCCGCGGTCAGCTCTTCGGCGCCGCCGCGGCCGCGGGCGCGCTGCTCGGGCTCGACGCGACGCGGATGCGGCACATGCTCTCCTACTGCGCCCAGCAGGCCTCCGGGCTTTACACGCTGCTGCGCGACACCGAGCACATGGAGAAGGCCTTCGCGATGGGCGGCATGCCGTCGCAGCACGGGCTCGCCGCCGCACTGATGGTGAAGTCCGGCTTTACCGGCGTGGAAGACGTGCTCTCGGGCGAGTACAACTACATCGACACCTATTCGAAGGAACCGGACTGGGACGCGCTCACGCGCGGCCTCGGCAGCGACTACGAGATCATGCGCGGCGGCATCAAGCGCTGGCCGGTCGGCGCGCCGATCCAGGGGCCGCTGCACGTGCTGCACGAGCTGATCCGCGAGCACCGCTTCGGCGCGGACGACGTCGAGAAGCTGGTCGTGCACATACCCGAGCGCGAGCTGGGCGTGGTCAACAACCGCGAGATGTCCGACATCTCGCTCCAGTTCCTGCTCGCGGTGATGCTGATCGACGGCACCGTCGGCTTCAAGGCCGCGCACGACACCCGGCGCATGCGCGACCCGCGCGTGCGCAAGCTCTACCCGCGCATCATTCCGGTCGGCGACCCGGCATTGACCGATCCCCTGCGGCGCTGGCGCGGCATCATTACGATCACGTTGAAAGACGGTCGCACGTTCTCGCACCAGACGCTCGCGGCGAAGGGCACGTTCCAGAACCCGCTCACGCGCCTGGAAGTCGAGGAAAAATCGATGGACTTGCTCGCCCCGATACTGGGAAAGCAGCGCAGCCTCGCGCTGATGGCGGCGCTGTTCGACATCCAGCGCCTGCGTGACGTGCGCGCGCTACGCAAGCTTTATGCAGCCTAGCAGCCTGTCGGACTTACCCGGCCGAAGCACCCCGAGCGACCGGAACGATAGGCGGATGAGTTCGTCATAAGTGTATCCCGTTTGAAGATGCCGAGAGTGTAGCCATGGTGAATTTCCGTCCGATCGATCGCGCCACGCCCTATCTGTTGCCGCCCTCGGTCGAGGAATGGCTGCCCAAGGATCACCTGGCGCGCTTCGTGGTCGATATCGTCGATCAGCTTGATCTGTTGGCGCTCACCCGGCAGTACCGTGGCAGCGGTTCCGCTGCCTATCACCCGACGGTGATGCTTGGTTTGTTCATCTAAGGCTACGCCACAGGCGTGTATTCGAGCC
>JACQGN010000021.1 GCA_016199545.1 Betaproteobacteria bacterium
CGGCATCATCCAGCTGCAGAACAAGATCAAGCGCACCAATACAATCGCACGCTGAGGCCGTTTCCGGGCTGCTTTTCCCGAACGAATCGGCCTGCCTGCCGCAGATGATCAAGCTCACCCAATCCGCCCAAAGTAGCGGGAATAGCACTAGATGACGCCCCGGCTCCGGCACCTTGACGACACGCTGCGGCGCGCGCTGGGCAGCAGGATTATCAAGCTCGAAGAAACGTGCGGGCAATTAACCCTGGAGGCGGCAGCCGCGGACCATCGTGCCGTGGCCACCGTACTGCGCGACCATCCGGAACTGCGATTCGAGCAGCTAATCGATCTCTGCGGGCTCGATTACAGCGCCTATGGTGACGGCGCCTGGAAGGGGCGCCGATTCGCCGCCGTGGCCCACCTCCTGTCGGTGTCGCTTAACCACCGGTTACGCCTGCGGGCATTTTGCCCGGACGATGAGTTTCCCGTGCTGGATTCGCTCACCGAGATCTGGCCGTCGGTCAACTGGTTCGAGCGCGAGGCATTCGATCTCTTCGGAATCATTTTCAGCGGCCACCCCGACCTGCGCCGCATCCTGACCGACTATGGCTTCATCGGCCATCCGTTCCGCAAGGATTTCCCGATTTCCGGCAATGTCGAGGTGCGCTACGACCCGGATCAGCGCCGCGTCATCTACCAGCCGGTGACGATCGACCCGCGCGAGATCACCCCCCGCATCGTGCGCGAGGAGAATTACGCGGACACGGAAGGCTTCCGCAAGGGCTAGGACGTGAAAAGTGAAACGGGAAAGGTGAAACGGCAGATCGCCTTGCATACAAGGCCGATTTACTTCCCACGTTTCACATTTCACGTTTCACTGGCCGGGGCAACGGCAACCGATGGCTGAGATTCGGAATTACACGATGAACTTTGGGCCCCAACATCCGGCGGCCCACGGAGTATTGCGCCTGGTGCTGGAACTCGATGGCGAGGTCATCCAGCGCGCCGATCCGCACATCGGTTTGTTGCATCGCGCGACCGAAAAGCTCGCGGAGCACCGGACGTACCTTCAGAATCTACCCTACTTCGACCGCTTCGACTATACCACCATGATGTGCAACGAACACGCGTACGTCATGGCGGTAGAGAAGCTGCTTGGCATCGAGGCGCCGCGGCGCGCACAGTATCTCCGCGTAATGTTCGACGAGATTACGCGCATCCTCGCGCATGTGTTCAGTTTGGGCGCGCACGGCCTGGATCTCGGGGCGATGACCGTGTTCCTTTACTGCTTCCGGGAACGCGAGGATCTGCTCGATGTGTACGAGGCGGTTTCCGGCGCGCGCATGCATGCGGCGTACTATCGGCCGGGTGGCGTGTATCGCGATCTTCCGGACCGCATGCCGCAATACACGGAGTCGCACCTGCACGATGCCGCCTCGGTACGCGACCTGAACCGTAACCGCCAGGGTTCCGTGCTCGATTTCATCGAGGATTTCACCGAGCGGTTCCCGAACTACGTCGACGAGTACGAGACGCTGCTCACCGAGAATCGCATCTGGAAGCAGCGTACCGTGGGGATAGGCGTCGTTTCTCCGGAGCGCGCGCTTGCCTTGGGCTTCAGCGGTCCGATGCTGCGCGGTTCCGGCGTCGAGTGGGACCTGCGCAAGAAGCAGCCCTACGCTGCGTACGACGAGATGGAATTCGACGTGCCGGTCGGCGTCAACGGCGATTGCTACGACCGGTACCTGGTGCGCATCGAGGAAATGCGGCAGTCAAATCGCATCATCAGGCAATGCATCGAGTGGTTGCGCAAGAATTCTGGACCGGTGATGGTCGACAATCGCAAGATCACGCCGCCGTCGCGCGTCGAGATGAAGACCAACATGGAAGAGCTTATTCACCATTTCAAGCTTTTCACCGAAGGCATGCACGTGCCGGAAGGCGAGGCGTATGCGGCGGTGGAACATCCCAAGGGGGAATTCGGGGTCTACCTGGTATCTGACGGCGCCAACAAACCGTATCGGATGAAGGTACGCTCGCCAAGCTTTACTCATCTGTCGTCGATGGATGAGCTATCCCGGGGGCACATGATCGCGGACGCGGTGGCGATCATCGGCACCTACGAGATCGTATTCGGGGAGATCGACCGCTGAACGCCCCGCTCGTGCTCTCGCCCGAAGCCCTAGTCCGCATCGACCGCGAGGCTGCGAAGTATCCGCCTGACCAGCGCCAGTCGGCGGTGATGGCCGCGCTCACCATTGCCCAGGACGAGAAAGGCTGGCTTTCCACCGAAACCATGGACTTCATCGCCCGCTACCTGGGCATGCCGCCGATCGCGGTCTACGAAGTGGCGTCGTTCTATGCCATGTACGACACCAGGCCCGTCGGCCGGCACAAGCTCACGATCTGCACCAACCTGCCATGCGCGCTGCAGGGCGCCAGCGCTGCCGCCGCGCATCTGAAAGAGCAGCTCGGGATCGGGTTCAACGAGACGACCGCGGATAATCGCTTCACCCTCAAGGAGGGCGAGTGCCTGGGCGCATGCGGCGATGCCCCCGTGCTGCTGGTCAACAACAAGCGCATGTGCTGCGGGATGACCCCGGAGCGTCTGCGCGCTTTGCTCGAGGAGCTAAAGTGATGGGGCTGCCGGTTCCTCCGTTTGGCACCGACCTGTACGGCCCGGATGCGATCATCCTCAAGGGGCTGACGGGACTCGACTGGCGGCTGAAGGATTACGAAGCGCGTGGCGGCTACGAGGCGCTGCGGAAGCTGATCGCGGAGAAGATTCCGCCCGAGCAGGTGGTGAACGAAGTCAAGAAATCCGCACTGCGCGGCCGGGGCGGCGCGGGATTTCCGACGGGACTGAAATGGAGTTTCATGCCGCGCCAGTTCCAGGGGCAGAAATACATGCTGTGCAATTCCGACGAGGGCGAGCCCGGCACCTTCAAGGACCGCGACATCCTGCGCTACAACCCGCACATCGTGATCGAGGGCATGATCATCGCCGGCTACGCGACCGGCAGCTCGGTGGGATACAACTACATACACGGCGAGATCTGGGACATCTACGAACGGTTCGAAGAAGCACTCGAGGAAGCGCGCGCCGCCGGTTATCTCGGCGAGAACATACTGGGCAGCGGTTTCAGATTCGAGCTGCACGCGTATCACGGTTACGGCGCCTATATCTGCGGTGAGGAAACCGCGCTGCTCGAATCCATGGAGGGCAAGAAGGGACAGCCCCGGTTCAAGCCGCCGTTTCCCGCGAGTTACGGCCTCTACGGCAAGCCCACGACGATCAACAACACCGAAACCTTTGCCGCGGTGCCGTGGATCATACTGAATGGCGGCGACGCATATCTCAGCCTGGGCAGGCCGAACAACGGCGGCACCAAGATTTTTTCGGTGTCGGGCGACGTGGCGCGGCCCGGCAACTACGAAGTGAAGCTGGGAACGCCGTTTGCGAGGCTGCTCGAGATGGCAGGGGGCATGCGCGGCGGCAGGAAGCTGAAGGGGTGCATCCCCGGCGGCTCCTCGATGCCGGTTCTGCCGGCGGACATCATGCTCGCGACCGACATGGACTACGATTCCATCGCCAAGGCGGGTTCCATGCTCGGCTCGGGTGCGGTCATCATCATGGACGAGACGCGCTGCATGGTGCGGTGCCTGCTGCGGCTCTCGTACTTCTATTTCGAGGAGTCGTGCGGCCAGTGCACGCCATGCCGCGAAGGCACCGGCTGGCTTTACCGCATGGTGCACCGGATCGAGCATGGCAAGGGCCGGATGGAAGACCTGGAGCTGTTGAACAACGTCTCCGACAACATCGCCGGGCGCACGATCTGCGCGCTGGGTGACGCCGCCGCGCTGCCGGTGAAGAGCTTCATCAAGCACTTCCGCGACGAATTCATCCATCACATCGAGCACAAGAAGTGCCTGGTGCCGGACTATCTTTGAACGCGGAATGCGGAATGATGAATGCGGAATGATGAGTGAGTCATGCTTGAGATCGAATTAGACGGCAGGCAGCTCGAGGTGCCGGAGGGCAGCACCATCATGGATGCCGCGCATCAGGCCGACATCTTCGTGCCGCATTTCTGTTACCACCGGAAACTCTCGATCGCCGCCAACTGCCGCATGTGTCTGGTGCAGGTGGAAAAGGCGCCCAAGCCCCTTCCGGCCTGCGCGACGCCGGTCACCAACGGCATGAAAGTGTGGACGCACTCGGAGCAGGCGGTGGCCGCGCAGAAGGGCGTGATGGAATTCCTGCTCATCAACCATCCGCTCGATTGCCCGATCTGCGATCAGGGCGGCGAGTGCCAGCTGCAGGAC
>JACQGN010000148.1 GCA_016199545.1 Betaproteobacteria bacterium
ATCGGCTCGATCGCCTCGCGCTCGAACCCCTGGCGCAGTTCGAGTGTGTTGAGCGCGCGCTGGATCTCGGTATTGAGTCGGGCGATGACCGCTCTCGGCATCCCTTTCGGCCCCGCCGCTCCGTACCAATTGGAGATGTCGTAGCCGGGCAGCGTCTCCGCGATCGCGGGCAGATCGGGCAGGGCGGCAGTCCGCTTCGCCGACGTGAGATTGTCCGCTTTCGCCTTCGCCAGCCGGACCAGTTCCTTGATCGACCTTGCGGGCACCGACGGGTGCGCAAACAGCACCAACGGGGTTCTGACCACCAGCACGATCGGATCGTAATCCCTCACCGGGTCGTACGGAAGCCGGGGATACAGGGCCGGGTTGACCGCGTACTGGGCGGGAAGCGCGTAAACGATAGTGTAGCCGTCGGGGGCGCTTTTCGCCACCAGTTCCATCGCGGGAATGCCGTTGGCGCCGCTGCGGTTGTCGACGATGACCTGTTGTCCGAGTGTTTCTGTCATCTTCTGCGCCAATGCGCGCGCGTGGAGATCGGTGCCGGCACCCGGCGGATACGGAACCACCATGCGTATCGTCTTGGAAGGATAGGCGGGCAGGGCGCCGACCTGCGCTAAGAGGTGGGGGCTGGCAGCGGCCAGCACGGCCGCGATGATCAGTCGATGCAGGGTCGTCATTATCAGAAGTCGTACAGCCGCGCCGGGTTGGCGGCGAGGATTTTGTTGCGCTGGACCTCGTCGGGAACCCAGTCAGCTAGCATGTCCGCGAGTTTCCCGTCATTGGGCATGTACGACACGTTGGGATGCGGCCAGTCGGTCCCCCACACGCAGCGGTCGGGCGCTGATTCCACCAGCGCACGCGCGAACGGCGTCACGTCCGCGAACTTCGGAACCTGCTTCGAAATACGGTACGGCCCGATCAGCTTGAACCAGCAGCGCTCGTGGCGCATCAGCCGGAGCAGCGTCTGGAAACCCGGTGCCTGTGGCCCGTGCACGGCTTCGATATGGCCGAAGTGGTCGATGACGATATCGACGGGCAGCTTGGTCATTTTCTGGTCGAACACTACATTGCGGGGAATCGCGGTTGAGCGTCCTGCGCGAAGAGACGGCAGGACTTGGAGAATTGTTGGACGGCTACTTCTGGCCGATTTGCGAACCCGTGTTACTCAAACGGGGCTCTCTACGGCAAAGCAGACAGGGCCCACCGCCGTCAAGGTAGTAGGCGGGTGCGAAACCGCTACCCCCGTCCCTACCCATGTCTGATTTCCGTATCGTGCTGGATGGGGATCGACGTGTGAAGTCAGGGGCCGGATCGACCACCTGCCAAAATTCGTTGTTTTATCTAAGAAAAATCATGAAAAAACGGATACAGATGGACGCAGATGGACGCCAATAGATGCATTAGGAAATGCTAACTTAGATTCCTGCACTAGTCGCCTCCGCCACCAATTCCCTGTTTGGACCTGTAAGGCGTGCTACTTGCCCGATACGGCCTTTTTCGTTCTGGCGTAGAGTTGCGGATTCGTTTTCCGAAGGTACGCGCCAACCGCCAGATCGTCGCCCTTTGCCCTGGCGAGGACAATGCCCTCGACATGCACCAGCCGCACGAGTTCCCGCACCGGCCGGGGAATGCGCCGACCGGTCTCGTAGCGCGAGCCGCCGCTTTGCGTGACACCCACCTTTGACCAGAACTCGCTCTGGTTCAGGCGCAGCTTGCGGCGCAATTCTCGGGGATTGGAAATGCTCTCGAACGGCTTCATGTCTACCTCTCCTCGGCTATCGTTGTCGGTACAGTGACAATCATAGCGCGAGTTAGGTTCGCGGGGCCATTCGAATTCCTGCGTGGTTGAACTCGCAAGGACGCCGGTATTTGTGCGCCTGCGCCCGGCAAGGCGGCGCTTGCCTTGTCCCGGCCGTTGGGCTAGATTGCTCGGCAATCTGAGCGCTGACCTGCTCACGACTCGTGCAGATAGCAGTTTTCCCTTGGGCCGGCGGAAGAAAGCATGAACGCAAGACCTGTTATGTGCACTTTGCGAGCGCGCTCGTACGGGCCCCTGGTGCGCGGGCTCGGTGCGGGGGAATCGCAGGCGGATTGATTTTCCTATCGCCTGTTCGCGCGCGTCGCCGGCGTGGCGATGACCCGCGTACCGTCAAAAGGGCGGCATGCTGCGCTGCGGCGCTCGGGCTCGCGTCGCTCGCGCCGGCTCACGCCCGGGGCGGCGCAGTATCCTGACCGGCCGTTGCGTCTCATCGTGCCGTTCCCGCCGGTCGGCGGCAACGACGTCCTTGCGCGCAGGGCATCGTCGCGCCCGCGAAGGCGCCGCGGGCCATCGTGGAGCGGCTGAACGGCGGGATACTTCAGGTGCTGGCGCAGCCGGCATTGACCACCGCGCTCGGTGCGCAGGCGCTAGAACCCGCCGGCGGCACACCGGCGCAGTTCGACAAGCTCATACGCGCCGAGATCAGCAAATGGAGCGCGCTGGTGCGAGCGGCCCGGATCAAGGTCGATTGAACCGCCCAAAAGCAAAGGACGGACGATGAAGTTCAGCAATTTCCTGTTCCCGGCAGCCATGGACCCCGCCCAGGACCACCAGATCATTCGCGAGACGCTGCGCGAAGGGCAGCTTTGCGACGAGCTCGGGCTGGACATGCTGTGGCTCGCGGAGCACCACTTCGACGGCATCTGCGCCTACGTGGACCCGGTCAGCTTCGCGGCCGCGCTCGCCGCGAGCACCAAGCGCATTCACATCGGCTTCGCGGTCGCGCAGATGTCGCTGCACCACCCAATCCGCCTGGCCGAGCAGATGTCGGTCATCGACAACATCAGCAACGGCCGCCTCGTCGTGGGCCTGGGCCGCGGCACCGCCTTCAACATCTACGACTACCAGGGCTACGGCATCGACCCGAAGGAAGCCTACGACCGGCTGGTCGAGGCCGAGGAGATCATGATCCAGGCGTGGACCACGCCGAACTACGAGCACAAGGGGAAGTTCTGGAACCTGCGCCTGCCGCTGCTGCGGCCGCGGCCCTATACCAGGCCCCATCCCTTCATCATCCGCGCCTGCGCGGGCGAGGAAGCGATGCTCGGCATGGCGCGCGCCGGCCGCCCGTTCCTGATGAACATCCAGAGCAACGAGGTCACGCAGCAGCGCATGGACCTCTACCGCCGAACGATGCGCGAGTCCGGGTTCGACGAGGCGACCGTCTCCCGCAACGTCGACAACACCTGGGTGTGGCGCAACATCTTCGTCGCCGAAACCGATGCCGAGGCCGAACGCCTCGCCCTGCCCGCGTGGGAAACCCAGCAGGAATTCCGCCAGGCCATGCGCAAGAAGGTCTATCAAGAGCAGGGCGTGCTGCTGAAGGCGGAAACGGAGCCGGCGGCGCGCAATCAGGTGCAGCACTCCATCCTTTGCGGCTCGCCGGCGACGGTGTGCGAAGCGATCGCAGAAATAGACCGCATCGGTGTCGGCGGCCTGATCCTGGTGTTCCGGATCGGGCCGATGCCCGCGGCGGTGTCCGAATCGAGCATACGGCTTTTCATGCGGAAGGTCGCGCCGGAATTCCGCCGCAGCGCTACTGCAGCGCCGATCTTGTCGTAGCGGTTGCGTGAAATCCAAGATCACGTAACAAAATGACTCACTCCCACCCCAGCCCTCCCCCATTATCAAAGGGGAGGGAATCTCATTTGCGAATCCGGATTGCCGTGGACATCGGGGGCACGTTCACCGACGGCTTGGCCATGCTCGCCCCCGCCGGGCGCATCTGGGTCGCGAAGACCCTCACCACCCCGCGCGATCCGGGCGCGGCGGTGACGACCGTCATCGCCGAACTGCTGAAGCAGGTCTCGTCCGCGGGTCGCGGCACAAAGCCTGTGGTCACCGAAGTCGTCCACGGTACGACGCTCGTGGCGAATACGCTGATCGAGAGGAAAGGCGCACACACCGGGCTTGTCGTGACCCGCGGCACGCGCGACGTGCTCACCATCGCGCGCGAGATTCGCTACGAGCTCTACGACCTCGACCTCGAGATTCCGAAGCCGCTGGTGCCCGTGGAATGGCGCATTGAGGCCGACGAGCGGCTCGACGCGAATGGCGGCGTCGTGACACCCCTCACCGACGCCGAATGCGCGCGGGTCGCGGAGGCAGTCGGGAGCCTCGGCGTCGAGGCCGTGGCGATCTGCCTGCTGCATGCGTACGTCAACGGCGCGCACGAGAGGAAGATCGCCGCGGTGTTGAGAAAGCGTTTCCCCGGACTCGCGATTTCGACTTCGTCCGGGATCGCGCGCGAGATCCGCGAATACGAGCGTATGTCCACGACAGCGGCCAATGCCTACGTGCAACCGCTGATGGCGGAGTATCTGGAACGGCTCGACGCGCGCGTTCACGCACAGGCACCCGGCGCGCCGCTCCGGATCATGGTTTCGAGCGGCGGCTTTACTTCTGCCACGGCGGCGGCGGAGACCCCGATCCTGCTGCTCGAGTCGGGCCCGGCCGGCGGCGTGCTGTCCGCCCTCAACACCGCGCGCAACGCCGGCATCGACCGCATGCTCGCGTTCGACATGGGCGGTACCACCGCCAAGGCGTGCGTCGCGGTCGGCGGCGAGCCGCTCGTCGCGCACAGCTTCGAATGCGCGCGCGTGTCGCGCTTCGCGCGCGGCTCGGGGCTTCCGATCCTGATCCCCAGCATAGACCTCATCGAAATCGGCGCGGGAGGCGGGTCGATCGCGCACGTGAACGAGCTGGGCCTCCTCAACGTCGGCCCCGAGAGCGCGGGTGCCGACCCCGGTCCGGCATGCTACGGCCAGGGCGGCGCGCGCGCGACGGTCACCGACGCGGACCTCGTGCTCGGCTACCTCAACGCCGACAGCTTCCTCGGCGGCGAAATGAGGCTGCGCCAGGACCTCGCGCTCTCCGCCCTGCAGGCGCTCGCCGCCCCGATGAAGCTTGACGCGACCCAGGTGGCATGGGGCGTCTGCGACATCGTCAACGAGAACATGGCATCCGCGGCGCGCATCCACATCGCCGAAAAGGGACACGACCCGCGCGGGTTCACGCTGGTGGCGACGGGCGGCGCGGGGCCGGTGCACGCGGTGGAAGTCGCGAGGAAACTCCAGATCCCGCGCGTGCTCGCGACGATTGCCGCAGGCGCGGGCTCCTGCCTGGGGCTGCTCGCCGCGCCGGCCCGCGTGGACCGTGCCTGGTCGAATCCGGCGCTGGTGAAAGACATCGACTGGGGGCGCGTCGCGAAGGTCTACGAGGCGCTCCGCGCCGACGCCCAGGAAGAGCTCGCCTCCGCGGGCGCGGCGGCGGTCGGGCTGCAATGGTGGATCGGCGCGGAGATGCGCTACGCCGGGCAGGGCCACAACGTGTCGGTGAGCCTGTCGTGGTGCAAAGTGACGGCGGCGACGGAGCGCGCGCTGCTGCGCGAGTTCGAGCGGCGCTACCGCCAGCTCTACGGCCACCTGGTGCCGAACGCCGCGCCCCAGGTCGTCACCTGGCGGCTGACCGGGCGCTCGCGCGTGAGAAACCACTCGTTCAGATGGGGCGATGCGCGAGTCTCCGCGCGGCCGGTGCTGCGCGGCAAGCGCCAGATCTGGCTGCCGCTGAAGCGCCGCTATGCGCCGGTCGCCGTCTACGACCGCTACTCGCTCAAGCCCGGCACGTGCATCTCGGGCCCGGTCGTGCTCGAAGAGCGCGAGTCCACGTTAGTGGTCCCGCTCCCCGCTGAAGTCCGGGTCCTTGCCGACTACACTGTATCCGTTACGATCGGAGAAGGACGATGAAGAAGACCCGGCTCGACCCAATCACCCTGGAGATCCAGTGGAAACGCCTCGTCAGCATGGTGGACGAGGCCTCCGCCGCATTCGTGCGCACCTCGTTCTCGGTGCTGGTGCGCGAAGCCAACGACTTCGCCGTCGTGTTGACCGACGCGCAGGGTCGATCCATCGCGCAGTCGGGGCTCTCCATCCCGTCATTCATCGGCACGCTGCCGGCGACCGTCAAGCATTTTCTCGAGGTATTCCCGGCGCAGACGCTCAAGTCCGGCGACGTGATGATCACCAACGACCCGTGGATGGGCACCGGCCATATCCACGACGTGAACGTCGCAATGCCGATATTTCACAAGGGCTGCCTCGTCGCCTTCGCAGCGGTCGTCTCGCACATGCCCGATATCGGCGGGCGCATCCGAAATGCCGGCATCCGCGAAATATTCGAAGAGGGATTGCAGATTCCGCGCCTCAAGCTGATCCGCGCAGGCAAGCCCGACCAGGGCGTGTTCGACATGATCGCACGCAACGTGCGCGTGCCCGAGCAGACGCTGGGCGACATCTGGGCGCAGGTCGCGGCATGCAAGATGCTGGAGGAGCGCCTGCGGCCGCTCCTGCGCGATACCGATCTCGACGCGCTGGGCACCGAAATCCGCCGCCGCTCCGAGGCTGCGATGCGCAAGAGCATCCGCGCGGTGCCTGACGGCGTCTATCGCGCCCGCACGCAGCACGACGGCTTCGAGGAACCCATCCTCATCAACTGCGCGGTGACGGTGAAAGGCGACCGGATCGCGATCGACTACGCCGGATCGAGTCCGCAGGTGCCGCGCGCGGTCAACGTGGTGCCGATCTACTGCTTCGCCTACTCCGCGTTCGCGGTAAAGGCGCTCCTCAACCCGGACGTGCCGAACAACGAGGGCAGCTTCCTGCCGATCACTACTTCGGCGCCGCTCGGCTCGATCTTCAATCCGCGCTATCCCGCGGCGAGCGGCGGGCGCGGCATGATCGGCCACATGATGGTGCCGGCGATCATGATGGCGCTCGCCGACGTGCTGCCGCGGCGCGCGATCGCGGAGGGCTCGTCCAACTCCTCGATCACGGTCGCCGGCGAGCATAAGGGGCGTCCGTATGCCGCGATCAGCTTCATGAACGCGGGCCAGGGCGCGACCCGGCACCGCGACGGATTCACGATGCTGTCGTTTCCATCCAATCTCGCTAACACCCCGATCGAGGTGTTTGAGCAAATGGCGCCGGTGCGCGTCATCGAGCGGGCGATCCGTCGCGGCAGCGGCGGCGCGGGGAAGCAACGCGGCGGCGACGGCCTGCGCTTCGAGATCGAGGCGGCCGCCGACTCGCCGATGACGGCCTCGATGATCATGACGCGCTTTCGCACCGCGCCGCAGGGCATACTCGGCGGTGCGCCGGGTGCCGTGGGCGGCTTGTGGCTGAACGGGAAGCCGATCAACCCCGCCGAGCATTGGGTGCTCGCGAAGGGCGACCGCGTCGTGATGGAGACCGCGGGCGGCGGCGGATGCGGCCAACCCGCGTGACAGTCCGGGTTCAGTTGGTGGCCTCGGCAAAAAACATCTAGAATTCGACCCTTTCCCTCGAGCGTCAACAACATCGTGGCGTTGATCGTCCAAAAATACGGCGGCACCTCGGTCGGCAGCACCGAGCGCATCAAGAATGTCGCGCGGCGTGTCGCAAAATGGTCCGCTCAAGGTCACCAGTTGGTGGTGGTGGTGTCCGCGATGGCGGGCGAGACCAACCGGCTCGTCGCACTGGCTAAAGAGGTGCAGGCGCATCCCGATGCGCGGGAATTCGACGTGATGGTGTCGACAGGGGAGCAGGTGACGATCGCGCTGCTCTCCATGGCCCTGATGGAACTTGGCCTGAAGGCGCGCAGCTATACCGGCACCCAGGTCAAGATCCTGACCGACAACGCCTTCACCCGCGCGCGCATCATGCGCATCGATGAGGACAGGATCAGGAGCGATCTAGCCTCCGGCTGCGTGGTGGTTGTGGCCGGGTTCCAGGGCGTCGATGAAGCGGGAAACATCACGACCCTGGGCCGCGGCGGCTCCGACACGACGGGGGTGGCGTTGGCTGCCGCGCTCAAGGCCGATGAATGCCAGATCTACACCGACGTCGACGGGGTCTACACCACCGATCCGCGCATCGTACCCGAGGCACGGCGGCTCAAAACGATCACCTTCGAGGAAATGCTGGAAATGGCGAGCCTGGGCTCGAGAGTGCTCCAGATCCGGTCGGTTGAATTCGCGGGTAAATACAGGGTCAAACTGCGCGTCCTGTCAAGCTTCGAGGAACAGGGCGAGGGCACGCTGATCACGTTCGAGGAAGACGAGAACATGGAACAGGCGATCATTTCCGGCATTGCGTTCAACCGCGACGAAGCGAAGATCACGATACTGGGGGTGCCCGATCGCCCCGGCATCGCCTATCAGATACTGGGGCCCGTCGGCGATGCCGATATCGACGTCGACATGATCGTGCAGAACGTCGGCCACGACGGCCTGACCGATTTTTCGTTCACCGTGCACCGGAACGATTACCGCAAGTCGCTCGACATCCTGAAGCCGGTGATGGCGCACATCAAGGCGCGCGACGTGGTGAGCGGCGACACGATCGCGAAGGTGTCGGTCGTGGGCGTCGGAATGCGCTCGCACGCGGGAATCGCCAGCACCATGTTCCGCACCCTCGCGGAGGAGGGCATCAACATCCAGATGATTTCCACCTCCGAGATCAAGGTCTCGGTCGTGATCGACGAGAAGTACGTGGAACTTGCCGTGCGCGTGCTGCACAAGGCGTTCGGCCTGGAGCAGCCAGTTTGAAGGGCGTACTTCGCGCGCCCTTCAAACTGAATTGACCGCCTGCTGGCGATCAGGGAAAAATTTGACCGGTAGGCGGCATCACCATATTGGAAAGGGGGCGGAGTGCCACGAACTCGTTTGAAGCAAGGGGTTAATCGGGGTAATATCTATCCATCCCGCAAGTAGTAGTGGGCTCCGATTCTGGACAGATGGCCAAGTCGTTAAGAAATGGGGGCGGATACCAGCCCCCATTTCTTAAGGAGAGATGGCCGAGTGGTCGAAGGCGGCGCCCTGCTAAGGCGTTATACGGGCTTAAACCCGTATCGAGGGTTCGAATCCCTCTCTCTCCGCCAGGCTTTGGCGCCTGCCGCTCACGCGCCGGCGATCAAGCGGGCCAGCGTGCTCCCGGATTGAGC
>JACQGN010000149.1 GCA_016199545.1 Betaproteobacteria bacterium
CCCTTGCTGGCTCGGATCGGACATGTCTGTCGCCTCATCGCTCGTAATGGAATGAGGAGGGATATTTTCATGACGCTGCCGCGCTGTCGCCCCGATTCATGGCTTCATCGAGGCCACCATTCGGATTGACAGAGGCTGAGTTGGATCAAGGCGTATGAGTGGGCGAACTCGGGGCAGAAATCACATTGGGAAAGAACGGCGAATACGGGCGGCGCAAGAATTCGCTGCGGCCTCGCCCGTCGATCGGGTCAACTGTTAGCTGTGCAAACGCTTCGCCGTGAAAACATTGGGGTGAAGGAGGGAACTCGGGCGAAGGCGTCGCGGTCACAGCGTCAACTGCCGGGCCGGTCGATCGTTGATTCGCGTAGTCCTGTGGCGCAAGCGCAGGAGCGATCGCCGCGGATTGAGGTGAGTCGCTCGCGCGGATCGTCGGACAGAATTTTTCGCTGGCTGAGTCAGCCCGTTTGATGCTCGTTACGCATCGCCCTTCGCTCGCAAGAGCGCCGAAACCGGTCAGATCTCCTGAGAGCCGGTGGCCGCAAGGCTGGTGATATTCGTAAGGCAATACCCCCGCCTCGACGCTTCGTCCGGGCACCGTGCAAGGCGCTTCAGTCCGTCGGAAGCTGCGCCAGTCTTTTGCGCGACTGTAAGCCCGTAGCAAACCTGCGCCAAACAGTCTGCTGTTCGTCTGCGCCAATCGCGTCGTCACTACCACGGCACCAGCCGGTAGTGACGATGCGCACGATGCCCCAGCCAGCGAGGACTTATCGGTGGCTGGCGCAAGTGACGACCCCCAGTGACGGGCTCCCTGACCCGTCGTCAAACTGGACCGCGCAACGCGGTCCGTCCTCATACCCGCTCCCGGCGGGCTCACTGTAAAGCCGCGCCGAAGAGGCGTCCCTCCGAGCCCTGGGTCAACGGCTCAGATCGATGAATCGGCTTCCTACAGGAAGCGCCATCGACGCCGAGAACCGCCTGCCGCGGTGGCAAGCAGCAAAACAAACGGCACAAATCGGGAGTGGTGTCCCGAGTCCCTCGTAGATCCCGATACGCCTAGCGTTCGGGACGGACAGAAACACTAACCGGACAGGCAGGACACACCAGGCACGGCAAGGAAGCGAACCAGCAACAACACGGAGCCCATGCGAGACGTGGGCGGTGAACTGAAGCAATCCGGCCAATCAGCGTGACAGGCGCAGCGCTGCTACCGACGTAGTCGCCGACGCGTGTTAGCATTGCTGAAAGTGCCGCCCACCTCCACCCGGGGGTTTCCGAACGCTGCAGATTCGGGGACGTGGATTTTCCGCGCTGGCATGGTCGGGGTCGCGCAGGTGCAGCCAGAGAACGACCAGGTCCAACATCATCCGACCACGCTGGGGGTATTTTTGGGGGTATGTCGGAGGGATGTGCTTGATTTACTTTTGCTGAGCCAAAGGGTTACGAGATTTCCGTGACTCCCTCTCCAACCTACGCGCAATTGCCCGCGCACGTCATGTCTGGGAGTCACTCGCCTCCCGTCTCATGAATTGCTAGTGAAACAACAATGTGATATTGTTTCATTTGAACAGGAGGGCATGACATGCCATCCGCACGCCCCGCCACAACGCCCAACCATGGCCGCACGCTCGCGAAAGCAACGATCCGGGCAGCCGAATTGCTCGGACTCACGCAGGCGGAACTCGCGCCGATCCTGGGCGTAAGCCGCGCCACCGTGTCCCGCATCGCCTCCGGCGAGCACGTGCTTGCGCCAGAGCAGAAATCATGGGAGTTGGCGGCGCTCTTCGTGCGGCTTTTTCGCTCGCTCGATGCGCTCGTCGGCTCCAACGAGACCCAGTCGCGCACGTGGCTCGATAGCGAGAATCTCGCGCTCGGCGGCGTGCCGCGGGAACTCATCCCCCGCGCCGAGGGCCTGGTTCGTGTCGTTCAGTACCTGGACGCCGCGCGCGGTCGCAACTAACGCGGCCCGCGCCAGCGCGCGGTTGTGGCGCGCAGTGGAAGCGCAGCACATCGCGTCCACGCGCCGGCTGGTGGACGATCTGGAAGAACAACGGGCGCTCGAAGAAATACTCGAGGCCACCAAGCCCGCGGTGCCCCTGGCGGCGAAAAACCTCCACTACCTGCTCTACACACCGTTTCGCTACCCGCCTGCGACCGGCACCCGCTTCCGGGCGCCTGACGATCCCGGCGTGTTCTACGGCAGCGAAACGGCGCGCACCGCGTGCGCGGAACTCGGATACTGGCGCTGGCGCTTTCTCATGGACAGCAAGGATCTCGCGAGCCTGGGCCCAGCCCAGCAGACGCTGTTCGAGGTCGGCGTGCGAACGCTGACGATAGACCTCGAGAAGTCGCCCTTCGCGCGCGATGCCAGGCGCTGGCAGGATCCGGGGCATTACGCGGCCACGCAGGCCCTCGGAAAAGCAGCGCGGGCGGCCGGCGTCGGCCTCATCCGCTACCGCTCGGTGCGCGATCCGGACCCGGGGCGCTGCGGCGCGGTGCTGCGGCCGGATGCGTTCTCGTCGCCCAAACCGATCGGGCCGGCACAAACGTGGCTGCTCACCGTCACCAGGGGCTTCGCCACTTGGCAGCGCGACCGCGAAGCCTTCGAGTTCGACATGCGCCGGTGGGTTCAAGCCTGAAATCACTTTGACCGTGGCGACTCCGCACCTGATCGAACTGCGCATCCGCGAGTTGACGCAACTCTTCAACTCGATGGATCCCACGCCGTTTCACCACAAGGATCTCGACCCCGACGCCGAGGAGTTCATCGTGAGCTGGGCGCTCGAGCATCCGCGCAATGGTGAATTCCAGATCGCGATTCATCTCGTCCAGCCGCCGGCCGCCGACGAGGTCGGCCTCGCGCGCGAGGCCATCCATAACTACTTCGCCTATCGCGCCGAACACGCGCAGCGCGAACTGCGCCAGATGCTGCAGCGCGGCCGCGTCAGCCTCGCGATCGGCCTCGTGTTCCTCGCCGCGTGCCTGCTCATCGCCGATTTCATCGCGCAGCACGGACGCGGCACCTTCTACACCGTCGTGCGGGAGAGTTTCACCATCGGGGGGTGGGTGGCGATGTGGCGGCCGATGGAGATCTTTCTCTACGACTGGTGGCCCCTGCGCCACCGCCGCCGGATCTACGAGAAGCTGAGCCGGGCCGAAGTCCGCCTGCAGTACGCGCGCGCGTGACGAGCCGGCTTGAAGCCGCTCATCCGGGTCAGGCCAGGACGACTTCGATGTTGTCGATCAGGCGCGGCCGGCCGAGGCGTGCGGCGGCGAGGATGACCAAGCCCCGGTCGCGTTCACTGGGTTGGCGCAGATCGGCCTGCCGGCGCACGGCGACGTAATCGGGCCGCCATCCGTGGCGCGTCAGCTCCGCCATCGCCTCCTGGTCGAGGCGCTGGAAATCGCGCGCGCCGGCCTCGAGCTCCGCCCGGACTTTTTTCAGCACGTTGTAGAGCCGCGGCGCCTCCCGCCGCTCTTCCGGGGAAAGATAGGCGTTGCGCGAGGACAACGCGAGACCGTCCGGCGCGCGCACCGTTTCGGCGGGAATGATCTCGATCGGCAGCGCGAGCTGCCGCACCATGTCGCGCAATACGATGTACTGCTGGTAGTCCTTCTTGCCGAAGATGGCCGAGTGCGGCATGACGAGGTTGAACAGCTTCAGCACGACGGTGGCGACCCCGCGGAAATGCCCGGGCCGATGCGCGCCTTCGAGGAGATATTGCAGGTCCGAAGGCTCGACCACGAACGTTTGGGGCTCCGGGTAGATCTCCTTCTCCTCCGGCGCGAATACGACGTTCACGCCCGCTTCCCGCAGTCTCGCGCAGTCGGCTTCGAACGTGCGCGGGTAGCGGTCGAAATCCTCGCGCGGGCCGAACTGCAGACGGTTCACGAAAATGCTGACGACGGTGCAGGCGGCGCGCGGCTTGGCGATGTCGATGAGCTGTATGTGGCCCTCGTGCAGGTTGCCCATGGTCGGCACGAACACGTTGTTGGGCTCGCGCTCCAGGCGCGCGCGCAGGTCGGCGACCGAATGAATGATGTCCATGCCAAGAGCAGGATTGAGGATCGAGGATTGAGGATTCAGGATTGAGGATCAAGCAACACGGCGCTACCTGGTGGATGCATCATTCCCTCAGTCCTCGATCCTCAATCCTAACCTGAGAACGAGTGCTCCGGCCCGGGATAAGTCTTCGCCTTCACTTCCTTGACGTAGGTTTCGACCGCGCCCTGTATGGAGCCGCCGGTGCGCATGAAGTTCTTCACGAACTTCGCTTTCTTGCCCGGATAGATGTCGAGCATGTCGTGCAGCACCAGCACCTGTCCCGAGCACTCGGGGCCGGCGCCGATGCCGATGGTAGGCGCACGCACCGCGGCGGTGACATCCCGCGCGAGCCCCGACGGAATCGCCTCCAGCACGATCATCCCGGCCCCGGCGCTGTCCAGGAGCTTCGCATCCTCTACGATCTGTTGCGCGGCCTCTCCCCTGCCCTGCACCCGGTAGCCGCCCAACTGGTGCACCGACTGCGGGGTCAGTCCGAGATGCCCGCACACCGGGATGCCGCGCTGGGTGAGAAACTCGATGGTGGAAAGCATGGGCATGCCGCCTTCGATCTTCACCATGTGCGCGCCCGCCGCCATGATGTCCGCAGCGTTGCGGAACGCCTCCTGGGGCGAAATCTGAAAGGTGCCGAAGGGCATGTCACCGATGATGAACGCGCGCTTGGCGCAGCGCGCCACGCATGCCGTGTGGTAGACGACGTCGCGTAACGTGACCGGCAGCGTCGACTCGTGCCCCTGGAGCACCATGCCGAGCGAATCCCCGATGAGCAGGGACTCGACCCCGGCCTCCTCCAGCAACGCGGCGAAGCTCGCGTCGTAACACGTGAGCATCGTGATCCTGTTGCCCTCTTGGGCCATCTTCTGCAAGGTCGTCAAGGTAATGCGCATGTCTCACGTCCCCAGGCTGAAAAATTCGCGCGGCCCGCGCATGGCGGTGGCGCGCTGCAACAATAAATCAAAATCCCCCGGTGAATCAACAAAGTTCAGATTGTCCGAGTTGACGATCAGCAGGGGCGCGGCGCTGTAACCGTGGAAGTAGCGGGCGTAGGCCTCGGCGAGGCGCACCAGGTACTCGTCGGCGATACCCTGCTCGTAGCCCGCGCCGCGCCGCCGCACGCGGTCGATCAGAGTATCGGTGCTCGCCTGCAGATAGATGACCAGGTCCGGCGTGGGCGCCTGCGGCTTGAGGTGGTCATAGATCTGCCGGTAGAGCCTGAACTCGTCGTCGCTCAACGTCAACCGCGCGAACAGCGGATCCTTGTCGAGCATGAAATCCGCGACCGTCACCCGGCTGAAGAGGTCCGCCTGGTTGAGTTCCCGCACCTGCTGCAGGCGCTGGAACAGGAAGAATAGCTGCGTCGGCAACGCATAGCGCTCGAGGTCCTGGTAAAAACCGGCGAGAAACGGATTGGCCTCAGGGTCCTCCAGCATCTGCGCCGCCCCGCATCGCGTACCGATTGCGCGGGCGAGGCTGGTCTTGCCGGCCCCGATCGGGCCTTCGATCACGATATAGCGGTACTTGTCGGGGAGGCGTACGGCCGTCATACCCGCGCACCCGCGAGTCGCGTCAGGCTGCCGGCATCGATCTGCGCCAGCAAGCGGGAGACCCTGCCACGGCCGGGAACGAGGCGATGCGGCGCGATTTCGGCGAGCGGCACGATGACGAAAGCGCGCTCGTGCATGCGCGGGTGCGGAACGGTAAGTCCCGGCTCATGCAGCATGAGGTCGCCATAGAGCACGAGGTCGAGATCGAGCGTGCGCGGGCCATTCGGCACGCCGCGCATGCGGCCGTGCCGGCGCTCGATCTTGAGCAGGGCTTCGAGCAGTGGGCGCGGTTCGAGACCTGTCGCGACCTGCGCCACGGCATTGATGAAGTCCGGCTGGTCGCGAAAACCGACGGGCGCGCTGCGGTAGAGCGAGGATACGCGTTTCACCACAGTACGGGACACGCGCCCAAGATCATCGATGCCGCGCGCCATGTGCGCCGCGGGATCGTCGAGGTTGCTGCCCAGCGCTATGAAGGCAGTGACGGTTTTCACGCGTGCCCGGTAACGCGTGACTGGTAAATGCGTGATCCGTGATCCGTGATCCGACACGAACAAGATCGCAGGGTGGGCATCGCCCACCAATACCCGGTGCGCGGCGCGCACCCTGCCACCCGCTCTCCGCGTTCCACGTTCATCCTTCCGCCTTCATCGTTCCGCCTTCATCCTTCCGCCTTCTCCTGCGCCTGCGTTTGCGCGGTTCGCCATCGCGCACCAGCATCTCGCGGCGTTCCACCTCGCCGGCATCCTGGAAACGCGACCACCAGGCGCCGATCTCCTTGTCGGCCTCACCGCTCTGGCATCGCAGCAACAGGAAATCATACGCGGCCCGAAAGCGCGGGTGCTCGAGCAGACGGTAGGGTCGCGTTCCACTGCGCTGCAGAAGGCGCGGCTGCAACCCCCAGATCTCCCTCATGTCGGCGCCAAAGCGGCGTGGAATGGCGAGCTTTTCCCCCTGCACCTGCATGACGCGGTCCATCGCCGAGTAGAGCGCGGGTATCCGCGGCACGCCCTCGCCCTCGATCTGCTGCCACGCGGCGAGCACCTCGTGCCACAACAATGCGGCGAACAGGAACGAGGGTGATACCGGTTTGTCGTCGCGTATGCGTTCGTCGGTGGTGCGGAGCGCAAGCATGACGAAGCGCTCACCCCGCGGCTGCTCCAGGATCACGTCGAGCAACGGCAGCAGGCCGTGGTGCAGCCCTTCCCTTCTTAGCTTGGTGACGCACTCCGCTGCGCGCCCCGACAACAGGAGCTTCAGCATCTCGTCGAACAGGCGCGCCGGCGGCACATTGGCGAGCAGATCCGCGAGCACGCGGATCGGCCTGCGGCTTGCGGCATCGATCTCCAGGTCATGGCTCGCCGCGAGCCGCACCGCCCGCAGCATGCGCACGGGATCCTCGCGATAACGCTGTACCGGGTCGCCGATCATGCGCAACCTGCGCTTGCGCAGGTCAGCCACGCCCCCGTGGTAATCCCAGATTTCCTGCGAGACGGGATCGTAGAAGAGAGCGTTCACCGTGAAATCGCGCCGCGTCGCGTCCTGCTGCTGGGTGCCGTACACGTTGTCGCGCAGGATCCTGCCGTGTTCGTCGGCGACGCGCGCCTCGTCATCGTCCTCGGCGTGGCCGCCGCGGTAGGTCGATACCTCGACCGTGTCACGTCCGCACATCACGTGCACCAGCCGGAAGCGCCGGCCGATGATGCGCGAGCGACGGAAGAGCGCGCGCACCTCCTCCGGCGTGGCGTCCGTCGCCACGTCGAAATCTTTGGGCTTGCGCCCCAGCATCAGGTCGCGCACCGCGCCGCCGACGACGAACGCGGCGTGATGCCGCCGTTGCAGCGTTTCGGTCACCTGCAGCGCGCACGGGCTGATGCCGTCGCGGCTCACGCCGTGCACCTTGAACGGAACGACCTTGGGCCGGCCGGACCCGAAGATTCGCCCTGAAAATACGTTGCCCAGAAATTTCTTGATCATGCGTTCGATCAAAGCGAGGGAGGTGCTGGGGGTGAGGGCAAGCGGTTCAAGTTTTTCTGCAATGCCTGGCAGGCGCGGACCTCGAAGCAAATTGAGCTGCGTGCCGGCGGCACGTCTGCTCCAATTTGCGTCAGAAAAAAATTATACATGGGGCACGAAATAGCTGCCGCCGTCGTAACTCACCTCGGCAAGCGGCGCAGCGTACAGCCGTTCCAGGTTGGCGCGCGTCAGCACCTCGCGCGACGCCCCCGAAGCAAGCGCACCACCGTCGTAGATCAGAAGTGCATGGGTGCAGTACCTCCCGGGCCACAGCGCATCGTGCAGCACCATCGCCACCAGCCGCCGCTCGTCGCGCACGAGCTGCTGAAACCGCGCCAGCACGCGCGCCTGGTGCTGGAGATCGAGGTGCTGCAGCGGCTCATCGAGCAGGAACGCCCGCGGATCCTGCGCCAGCAGTTGCGCGATACGGGCACGCTGGCGTTCTCCGCCGGATAGCGAGACGTAACGCCGCGCGGAGAGCGGCGCGAGTTCCACGGTCTCCAGCGCCTGCGTCGCGCGGGTTTCGTCCTCCCGGCTGAACCCGGTCCAGGAATCGGCATGCGGGAAGCGCCCGAGCAAAACGTAATCGAGCACGCTGCCCCAGAACTCCGTCTCCTCCTGCTGCAGCAGTACGCCGACATCGCGCGCGCGCCGCCTGCGGGGCGTGTTTGCAAGGACAACACCGTCCAGTTCGACAGCGGCACCCGCAGCGCGGTCCAGCCCGGCGAGCGCGTGCACCAGCGTCGTCTTGCCGCAGCCGTTGCGCCCGAGTATCGCCCACATCTGCCCCGGTTCGAACGTGACGCTCACGTCGCCGCACAGCATGCGCCCCGGTACCTGCAGTCTGAGGTGACGGCAACTGAGAACGCCTGGCATCAGTTCCTCCGGCCGAGCAGCCACAACATTGCGGGCACACCGACGAGCGCGATCAGCACCCCGACCGGCAGCTGCTGTGGCGCCCACGCCGTGCGCGCCGCGGTATCGGCGAGGGTGATGAGGCTGCCGCCCAGCAGCACCGCGAGGGGCAGCAGCGCCCGATGGTGCGACACACCGAGCAGACGCACGGCGTGAGCCGCCATCAGGCCGACGAATCCGATCGCGCCCCCCAGCGTCACTGCCGCGGCTGTCGCGAGCGCGGCGCCGAAGAACACCGCGAGCTTGAGCGGCGTGACCGCGACACCCAGCGACAGCGCCTTCAATTCACCCGCTGCGAGCAAATCCAGCCTGATCCCCTGGGCGACGGCGAGCGCCGTCAGTACGGCCAGGATCAGCCAGGCGTAGACGGGGCTTCCGGCATATGCGAGATCGCCCATGAGCCAGAACAGCATGCCCTTGACCTGCGCTTGAGGGGCAAGCACCAGAATCAGGCTGACGCATGCCGAGAGTCCCGCGGACAGCACGACACCGGTGAGAAGCAGCCGGTAGACATTCCAGTCCCCGCCGCGGAAAGTCAGACCAAAGACGACGACGATGGAGCCAAGCGCCCCGGCGAGCGCCAGGAAGCTCACGCCAGTATCGCCCGCGCCCAGCAGCATTGCCACCAGCGCCCCGAGAGCGGCGCCGCCCGAGACCCCCAGCACGTAGGGATCGGCGAGAGCGTTGCGCAGCAGCACCTGCAGCAGCGCTCCTGCCAGCGCCAGCAGCCCGCCGCAGGCAAAAGCGGCGAGCACGCGCGGCGCGCGCAACTGCCAGACCACGTCGTGCACCACGCCGGGGGCCGGAGCGACGATGGTCTCGATCACCTGCAGGACCGAAATCGGATAGGTCCCGACAACCAACGCGAGCACGATGCTGCCCGCGCCCGCGATCGACAGCAGAATGACCAGCAGCGGCCGCGACATGGCAGCGATCAGCGGGGGGCAGCCTGCGCGCTGCACAGCGTAGGGAGACGCAACGGCCACGCGTCAGCCAGGCCGTCCCGTATTCCGCATTCATCATTCATCATTAATCATTCAGACTGATGACCGGCCAGTTTCGCGCTGCCGCGTGCGCCCGCAAGCGATCGTCAGGATCGACCGCCACCGGGTGCGTCACGCGTTCGAGCAGGGGCAGGTCGTTCAACGAATCGGAATAGAACCACGACGCGTCGAACGAAGCCATCGTCTGTCCGCGCCCGGCAAGCCAGCCCTGCAACCGGCTCAACTTGCCCTCGCGAAAGCACGGGATCCCGGAGACGTTGCCCGTAAACTCGCCGTTGCGCGCCTCGGGTTCGGTCGCGATCAGGTGTTCGACGCCGAATTCGCGCGCGATCGGCGCGGTCACGAAACTGTTGGTGGCGGTGATCACGACCCGCACGTCGTTCCGGTGCTTCGCCACCAGCGCGCGCGCACTGGCGCGTATCATGGGCAGGATCCGGCCCGACATGAACTGCCGGTGCCATTCGTCGAGCACCGTGCGTGGATGGCGAGAGAGCGGCTTCAGTTGAAAGTTCAGGAACTCGAAGATGTCGAGCGTGCCGGCCTGGTACTGATCGTAGAAAGCCTGGTTGCGCGCTTCGTATACCTCGCGGTCGACCACACCCTGTTCGATCAGGAATTGGGCCCACTCGAAATCGCTGTCGCCCGCCAGCAGCGTGTTGTCAAGGTCGAACAGTACCAGGCGCCCGCTCAATCCTCTATCCTCAATCCTGAATCCTGCCCTTGCGCCGCCTGCAACCACTCGCGCAGGAACGGCACCGTGATCGCCCGTTTCGCCGCCAGCGAACTGCGGTCGAGCGCATCGAGCACCGCAAGCAGTGTCCCCATGTCGCGCTGCACCCGCGCAAGCAGGAACGCGCACACCTCGTCCGGCAGCCGGATTCCGCGCGCGGCGGCATGGTCCTGCAGCGCACCGGTTTTCTCGGCGTCCGACAATGCGTGCACCCGGTAGACGGGACCCCACGCGAGACGCGTGGCGAGATCGGGCCTCAATCCGAGCTGCTGCGGTGGAGCACTGCCGCTCGCGACCAGCACAGCGCCCCGTTCACGCAGCGCGTTGCAGAGATTGAACAGTTCCACCTGGTTGGCCGGCGCGAGCTGCTCCACGTCGTCGACCGCAACGCAGTCGAGCTGCTGAAGATCGGCGCCAGGCCCCGAAAGGTTTGCGCACGCGACGTACCGGGCAGTGCAACCGCGTTCGCGCGCCGCGGCGACCCATCCCCGCAGCAGGTGGCTGCGCCCGCTGCCCGGTGCGCCCCAGAGAAACAGCCCCGCCGCCGCGACGCCAGGCTCCGCCGCGGCCCGCAGGCTGTGCAACAGTTCGGCGTTACGCCCGGCGGCGAAGTTCCCGAGCGTGGGCGCAGGCGGCTCCGTCAGTTCAAGTATCAGTTGTCTCATCGCCAACGGCCCGGCCGCCGCGCCGCGCGCGCCGGGAATACGGGTTTCCATTTGCGGTACAATTCGCTGCGGCCCGGTGAGGAAAACGCCAGGTTGTGCGGGTCGCGAGGCGTACATCTTAGCCCAAATCACCGGATGGTCCCCGCCGCCACCGCGCGCCACGTTCCACAGATCGACCTTGTCCGCCACCGCCGACATGTCCACACCGAAGCGCCCGCGCTCTCTCACCTACCGCGATGCCGGAGTCGACATCGACGCCGGCGACGATCTCGTCGAAGCCATCAAGCCGCATGCCAGGCGCACGTTGCGCAAGGGCGTGCTCGCCGGCATCGGCGGCTTCGGCGCCCTGTTCGAGATCTCGCGCAAGTATCGCGAGCCCGTGCTCGTCTCCGGCACCGACGGCGTGGGGACAAAACTGAAACTCGCGTTCCAGCTGCGCCGCCACGACACGGTCGGCATCGACCTGGTCGCGATGAGCGTCAACGACATCCTCACGCTGGGCGCCGAGCCGCTTTTTTTCCTCGACTACTACGCCTGCGGCAGGCTCGATACCGGCATCGCGGCAGCGGTGATCAAAGGCATCGCGGCGGGCTGTGAACAGGCGGGCTGCGCGTTGATCGGCGGCGAAACCGCCGAGATGCCCGGCATGTATCCGGAGGGCGAGTACGACCTGGCGGGCTTCGCGGTAGGCGTGGTCGAAAAGCGCCGCATCATCGACGGCTCGGCGATTGCGGCGGGCGACATCGTGCTCGGCGTTGCAAGCAGCGGGGCGCACTCCAACGGATACTCGCTGATCCGCAGAATCATCGAGATGAAGGGCGTAGACCTGTCAGCCGCGCTCGATGGCAGGACGTTAAGCGATGTGCTGCTGGCGCCCACGCGCATCTACGTGAAACCGGTGCTGAAACTGATCCGGCGGATCGCGGTCAAAGGCATCGCGCACGTCACCGGCGGCGGACTGCTCGAAAACGTGCCGCGCATATTGCCGTCGCGGCTGGCGGCGGCGATCGAGGGCGAGAGCTGGGCCATGCCGCCGCTTTTCAACTGGCTCAAGCGACAGGGCGGCATCGCCGACGATGAAATGTACCGCGTCTTCAACTGCGGCATCGGGATGGTGCTCGTGGTCGACGCCGCAGATGCCGCAAAGGCGCAGGCCTTGCTCACCCGGGCCGGAGAAACCGTCTGGCGTATCGGCACCATCCGGCGGCGCCGCGGCAAGGAACCTCAGACCGTGATCGATTGAAGCTGCGTTGAGGGATGAGCGTTGAGAATTGAGCGCCAGGCGCGAAATCGTCATCAACTTATCGCTAAACGCTCAATACCGAACACTCGACGCCAAAGGCAACCGGCATGGCCGACAAGAACGTAGTCATATTGATCTCGGGGCGCGGCAGCAACATGGAGGCCCTGCTCGAGGCAAACCTTCCCGCACGCGTGGCCGCGGTCATCAGCAACGAGCCTGGTGCGCGCGGTCTTGACGCCGCGCGTCGCCGCAACCTGCCCACTGCCGTGGTGGACCATCGCGCGTTCGGCAATCGAGCGGCATTTGACGCGGCGTTGGCGAATGAAATCGATCGGCACAGTGCGCACCTCGTCCTGCTGGCGGGCTTCATGCGCATACTCACCGCCGCTTTCGTACGCGCATACGAGGGGCGTCTTCTCAACATTCATCCCTCGTTGCTCCCGGCGTTCCCGGGGCTCGATACGCATCGCCGGGCCCTGCAGGCCGGGGTTCGCATCCATGGCTGCACGGTGCATTTCGTGACCGTCGAACTGGACCACGGCCCGATCATCATCCAGGCTGCGGTACCGGTGCTGCCGGACGACACCGAGGACGCGCTGGCAGCCCGCGTGCTGAACGAGGAGCATCGCATCTACCCGCAGGCCGTGCGCTGGTTCTGCGAAGGCCGTCTTAGCCTGACGCCGGACGGCAGGGTCGGCATTGCTTGCGCGCCGGCCCCGATGCATGCCCTGATTTCCCCCCCCGCGGAAACGTAGGTGCCGCGCGTGCTTCTTCAACCCGTGCTGACACGCATCCTCCTCGGAGCGCTGGTCATCGCCACACCGGCCATCGCGCAAGGGGTGCCGCGGGAGATCACCCTCGCCTACAACGTGACGCGCGCCGGGGTGTCCATCGCCGTCATCCACGAGCGCTTCGAGGCAGGAGAGGGGGCGTTCCACATCACCAGCGACAGCAATGCCGTCGGACTGTTCGCATTGTTCCAGCCCCGGCCGGCACGATTCTCGAGCAGCGGCCGCATGGGCGAGCGTGGCCTGCAACCCGAGCGCTTCGAGGCGGGGCGCGGTCCGGACGACCCGCGGCGAGTCGCAGCTGATTTCGACTGGCGACATTCACGCCTCACCGTACGGCACGACGGGCGCGAGGACACGCTGCCGCTCCCGCCCGGAACGCAGGACCGACTGTCGGTGATGTACCAATTCATGTTCATCGACTTCGCGAAGGTCAGGCAACTCGAGTTCGCGATGACCAACGGACGCAAGCTCGACCGCTACCATTACAGCGTCACGCCGGGCGTCGAAATCGATACGGCCCTCGGGCGCATCGCGACCGTGCATCTCGTCAAGCGGCGCGACCCCGGCGACTCGGGGACCGAAGTCTGGTTATCACCGGCGCACGCGCATCTGCCCGTGAAAATGCTGGTGATCGAGAGCGACGGCGCCCGCTACGAGCAGGCGATCATGCGGCTGGACCTGCGTCTCTGAGCATCCATGCGCGCGTACCGCCTCCCCGCCGCAGTTCTCGTGTCTGCACTGGCGCATGCCCTGGTGATCTCGAGGGCGTGGATACCGCTGCCGACGCCACCTGCCCCGCGTGTCCCGCTGCAAGCGCAACTCCTTGAACGGCCAGCGCCGGCCCATGTCGCAAAGCCCGATCCAGCTCGCCGGCCTGCTCCGCCCAAGGTTGCGCGCCGCCCCCCACCGCCCCCCGCCGCCTTTGCCGCGCCGCAAGTGGCGGACGCCACACCGCTCGCGCTGCCAGCAGGGCCGATCACCGACGAGTCCGCCACGGAGCCAACCGGCGAATCTGCGCCCGTCGAGGAAGCTGCGGCGGCGCCCGCGCCTTACCCGTCCCACGCTTCGCCGGTTGCCGGACCAGCGGACGCCGGCCCGCCCAACGACCTCCCCGCATCGGGCCAGCTCACATACACGCTATACCTTGGCACTGACGGATACAGCATCGGGCGCTCCACGTACTCATGGACGGTCGAGCGCGACACCTACAAGCTGATCAGCGACTCCGAAACGACCGGTATTGTCGAGCTGTTCCGGCCCCAGCGCCTGACCTACATCAGCCAGGGCCGGCTCACCGCGGGCGGGCTGCGTCCGGAGCGCTTCGCGATGACGCGCACCCGGCGCGGTGAAACCGTCGAGGCAAGAGCGCACCTCGACTGGGGTGCCGGCCGGCTCACCTACGGCAGACCGGCACACCCGCACACGGTGGCGCTGCCGGCGGCGAGCCAGGACATCGTGAGTTTCATACTGCAACTGGCGCTCAATCCGCCGGCGCAAGGGCGCATCCACCTGCCGATCACGAACGGGGTGCGGTTTGAAACCTACGAGCTGGAGGTGCTGGCGGAGGAACGCATCGAGACCCCGCTGGGTCTGCTCGTCGCCCTGCCGCTGAAGCAGGTACGCAGGGACGGTGCGGAGAGCATCGAGGTGTGGCTCGCAGTGGAGCACGGCTACCTCCCGGTGAAGGTGCGCTTTCTCGACCGCGAGGGCAATCCGTCTGGCGAACAGGTGGTGGACGCGATTCGCGTCGGCCAGCCGTAAGAGCCTCCGCCGGAAGTGTTGATACATCGCGCACAGTTCGACGCGGCGTGCGAAGCGCTGGCGGCCGTGCTGAAATTTGAGCAGCCGGCCGACGCGGTGCTGCGCCGGTACTTCTGCGACCATTCACGACTCGGCTCCAATGACAAAGGCTTTATCGCCGACGCGGTTTTCGGGGTCGTGCGCCGCAAGCGCTTCCTCGACGCATTGGTCGCCGGGCCTGCGCCGCGACGCTTGTTGCTCGCCTACTTCGCGCGCGTGGCCGGCGCCAACGCGCGGGAACTCGAGGCGGCAGTCACCCCGGCAGAGGTGGCGTGGTTCGCCGACATCAAGGCGCGAAAGACCGGCGCGTTGCCATTGGGCGTGGAGGCCGACCTGCCGGACTGGGTGGTCGGCGGGCTCCGCGCGCAGATGTCCGACGACGAGATTCTGGCACTCGGACGCGCGTTGCAGCAGCCGGCCCCGTTAGACCTGCGGGTCAACACCTTGCGCGGCGACCGCGACGCGGTGTTGCGCGAACTCGCCGCGAGCGGAATCCCATGCACAGCCACGCCCTACTCGCCTGTAGGAATCAGGGCGCGCGGCCACCCTGCGATCAACCGCCATCCGCTGTTTCTCAACGGCACCGTGGAGGTGCAGGACGAAGGCAGCCAGCTGCTCGCGTGCCTGGTCGAGCCAACCCGCCACGATCTCGTGGTGGACTTCTGCGCCGGCGCCGGCGGCAAGAGCCTGCATCTCGGCGCGTTGATGCGCTCGCGCGGCCGCGTCTATGCGTTCGACGTGGCAGCAGCGCGGCTCACGCGTCTTAAACCGCGCCTGAAGCGGTCCGGACTCTCGAACCTGCACCCGCAGCTGATCGCCGGCGAAAACGATGCGCGGATCAAGCGCCTCGCCGGAAAAACCGACCGCGTTCTGGTCGATGCGCCCTGCAGCGGCCTGGGCACGCTGCGCCGCAATCCGGACCTGAAGTGGCGACAGTCGCCGCAGTCGGTGATCGAACTCAGGAGCAAGCAGACCGCGATCCTGAGTGCGGCGGCACGCCTGCTCAAGTCGCACGGACGCCTGGTCTACGCGACCTGCAGCCTGCTGGCCGAGGAAAATCAGGAGGTAGTGTCGCAGTTCCTGGCTGCGCATCCAAACTTCGCGACCGTCGAATGCAGCGACATCCTGCTGCGGCAGCGCATCCCCCTCGACACCGGACCGTTTCTCCAGTTGCTGCCCCACCGGCACGGCACCGACGGTTTCTTCGCCGCGGTGCTCGAGCTCCGTCCCCAACAGCCTGCGGATACAGGATGAAATCCGCATTGCCAACCGCCAGGCGTGTATCGGCCCTTATCCCGACACGCTCCCTACGCGGTTTTATGTCAGGAATTTGTCCGGCACGAGCCGGGCAAATTCCTCGCGCGTGATAGAATCCGGGCGCCGCGCGCTTCATTCCATGTCCAACCTCTCCGAGCTTACGGCACTCGCCTTCGCGCTGTGGACCGACCTGCAGCAGGGGCGCGTGCTGTGGGAACTCGTGGTCGGCAGCGCAAGTCTCCTCGCCGCATGGCTCGTCGGAAGGCAAATCGTTCCAGGTCCGGTGGCGCCGGATGCGAGGCGCGCCTTCGGCCGGGAGGCGCTCCGTCACCTGCAATTCCCGCTCACGGCGCTCGCGGTGGTTCTCATCGGCCGCCTGATCGTGCAGCACTGGCAGAATGTCCACCTCCTCGATCTGATGGTGCCGTTGCTCACATCACTCGCCATCATCCGCTTCGCGGTACTGATGCTGCGTCAGGTGTTCGCTCCCAGCGGCTGGTTGAATGCGCTCGCGCGCGTCGTCGGCTGGGCGGTGTGGGTCGGCTTCGCGCTGTACATCACGGGGCTCGGGGCCGACCTGTTGCACTTCCTCGACCGTATCGGAGTCACCGTCGGCAAGGAGCGGATTACCCTGCTGCTTGTGCTCCAGGCCACGCTTTCGGTACTGCTCACGCTTCTCGTCGCGTTGTGGCTCGGACGCTTCATCGAGGCGCGCACGATGGCCGCGGTGAGTCTCGACATCAATCTGCGCGTGATGCTGTCCAAACTGGCGCAAACGCTGCTGGTGCTGCTCGCGATATTCATCGCGTTGCCCGCGGTCGGCATCGATCTCACCGTGCTGTCGGTATTCGGCGGGATGCTCGGGGTCGGCATCGGCTTCGGCCTGCAGAAGATCGCCAGCAATTACGTAAGCGGTTTCATCATCCTCATGGACCGGTCGGTGTCGATCGGCGATCTTGTCACGGTCGGGGAGCACACCGGGCAGCTCACCAAAATGACGGCGCGCTACGTGGTGCTGCGGAGCCTCGGCGGCGTCGAGGCCATCATTCCCAACGAAACGATCATCACCTCGACGGTGATCAACCATTCCTACACCGACCGGCGGGTGCGCCTGCCGGTGCCGGTGCAGGTAAGCTACAAGACCGATCTCGACACCGCCAGCCGCGTGATGGAGGATGTCGCGCGCCAGCATGCCCGCGTCCTGCGCGATCCGGCGCCAAGGGTGCTCGTGCGGGAGTTCGCCGACAACGGCATCGCGCTCGAACTGGGCGTCTGGATCGAGGACCCGCAGGAGGGCACCACCAACCTGCGCTCAGACCTCAACTACGCGCTATGGGCGGCGTTTCGCCAGCACGGCATCGAAATACCCTATCCGCAGCGCGAAGTGCGCGTTCTCGGGCCCCTGGAGGGGTCCGCAGCGCGCTAGGGGATGCCCCTCTTTTACGTTGTGATTCAAAGACATGAGGCACCTGATCCGGCCGCGGCGAAATTGCTTTGCCCCCTTGGCGAAGTCCAGTACACTTCCACGCTCGAAATGCCGGTAACTGAGGGGAAAATTCATGACAGGTATCATTGACATGCCGTGGTGGGGCTACGTGATCTACACATTGATCGCCACGCACATCACGATCGCCGCTGTCACCATCTACCTGCATCGTCACCAGGCCCACCGGGCGCTCGACCTGCACTGGCTGCCGAGCCATTTCTTTCGCTTCTGGCTGTGGATCACGACCGGCATGGTCACCAAGGAGTGGACCGCCATCCATCGCAAGCACCACGCCAAATGTGAAACCGCCGAGGATCCCCATAGCCCGCAGGTGCTGGGGATCAACAAGGTGCTGTGGGAAGGCACCGAACTCTACCGAAGGGAATCCGTCAACCGGGAAACGCTCGAACGCTACGGACACGGCACGCCCGACGACTGGCTCGAACGCAATGTGTATACAAGGCATTCCGTGCTCGGCGTTTCGATCCTCGTGGTTCTGAATTTCGTGCTGTTCGGCTTCATCGGCCTCACGATCTGGGCGGTGCAAATGGTCTGGATACCGTTTTTCGCGGCTGGCGTGATCAACGGCATCGGCCATTACTGGGGTTATCGCACCTTCCAGCCCGAGGACGCGAGCACCAACATCGTGCCCTGGGGTATCCTGATCGGCGGCGAGGAACTGCACAACAACCATCACGCCTACGCGAGTTCGGCGCGCCTCTCCAACCGCTGGTACGAATTCGACATCGGATGGCTCTATATCCGCATGCTCGCCATCCTGGGTTTGGCATACGTGAAGAAGGTCGCGCCTGCGATCAAGTTCGACCGCGCCAAGACACGCTGCGATGTCGCGACATTGCAGGCGGTGATCACGCATCGCTACCAGGTTGTCGCGGCGTACGCACAGTTCCTGCGCCGGACCTGTGCCGCGGAACTCCAGGGGCTCAAGGGGCGCGCGGCGGGCGTCGATCGCGCGACGCTCAAGCGCTGGCTGCACCTCGATGCCGCAGCGCTGCCCGCCAGCGAACGCGAGCGGCGCGACGCACTGAAGAGCCACAGCAACGTGCTCGGGACCATCTATACGATGCGCGACGAACTGGCCGCGGTGTGGCAGCGCTCCACGGCGTCGAAAGAACAACTGGTGCGCCAGCTCGAAGACTGGTGCCTGCGCGCTGAAGCGAGCGGCATCGCGGGTCTTCAGGAATTCTCCAGGCGGCTACGCTGCTACGCCTGATAAAAAAGCCCGCCGAGGCGGGCTTTTTTATTGTCGCAAGCCGGGATTCAGTTTTCAGCGGGACCCAACAAGAACCCGCGTAAACCGCAGGCTTTACTGATAGGCGAGTCGTCAAAGCGCGTTCTTGCGCCTCTCGCCTCTCGAGTCACTTTATCTTTGCTTCCTTGTAGATCACGTGCTTGCGCGCGACCGGGTCGAACTTTTTCATCTCCATCTTGTCCGGCTGGTTACGCTTGTTCTTGGTCGTGGTGTAGAAGTGGCCGGTGCCGGCCGTCGATTCAAGCTTGATCTTTTCCCGCATCATCCACCTCCGTAGTTCGTAGGTTCAGCCGTGGCGGTTGCGGCGCCGGTTCACACGCGTTCGCCACGCGCGCGCAACTCGGCAAGCACCACCTCGATACCCTTCTTGCCTATGGTGCGGAGCCCCGCGTTTGATACGCGCAGGCTCACCCAGCGCTTCTCCTCTTCCAGCCAGAACCGCCGGTATTGAAGATTGGGAAGAAAACGCCGCAGTGTCTTGTTATTGGCGTGGGAAACGTGGTTTCCCCGCATGGGCTTCTTGCCGGTGACCTGACATACGCGTGCCATGATACCTGCTCCGCATTCGGAAAGGCGCGGATTCTACAGGGTTTTCACGCGCGGCTCAAGCCTGCATCGCGCCAGACCGGATCTCGGTTCTTGCCCACGGAGAGATGCGATCCAGCGGACTCGCCGCATCGTCGGCGAGCAAGGCCCACGACCGGCGAGTGGACGTCACGCTCGTCCCCACAGCGGGAGCGACAGGCGCTTCGGTGCGTCGTGCTCCCTGAGAAGACGCTACGCAGAGAGCAATCCGCGCAGCTCGATGCGTCCGGATCGCTTTTCAATGGCCTGTCGCAACCGCGCTCTCCATCGATTCATCGATTTGCCGTTCCTTCGGGCGGCCAACCGCGCCCGTGATATCCAATAACTCGGGCGACGCCTTTAAGCCGCTGCGCGGTAGTAATAGTTGAGCATTCCGCCAAGACGGGCTCGCCGACGAACGAACCCGTCGTTGGCAGCATGCCACCGCTCGGGTCGGATCAGATGGTTCTCCAATCCTTCAGATTCGGCGACATCGGCGGCAGCCGGATCACCTCGGTCCCTGATTCGCGTACCAATCGCCGAAACTGGACCGTGTACTTGGTATCGCGGTCGATGTCCAGTGCGCCTTCAGAAACGTCGACCACTGAGTGTGCTTCCCGCGCTCCGGCGCAGGTTCAATGCCATGGCCTCTGAGGACGTTGGCAACCGTCCCACGGCTCACCTTGTGCCGTAGGTTGGCCAGCGCACCTTGAATCCGGGTGTATCCCCAATAGAAATATAGCGGCGGCGGCACGGAACCCATTCCGGGAGTCTAACCCAAGCGTCGTCCGAATATTTGGACAGTACGACCGCACCGTGTCGTTCTTCCTCTCGGGCCGTGCGGTTCAGTCCGCGCGTATGCCGAGCGCCTTCACGACCTTGCCCCATTTCGCCATCTCGACCTTGACCATCTCTCCGGCGGCCTCCGGAGATCCAGGGGTGGGCTCCGTGCCACCCGAAAGCAGCTTGTCGCGTATCTCTGCAAGATTGAGCGTTTCGTTCAGCGCCTGGTTAAAGCGCTTGATGACGGCGGGCGGTGTTCCGACGGGAGCGAAAATCGCGTTCTGGCTTTCGGCGACATACCCAGGCAGCCCGGTCGACGAGATCGTGGGAATACCGGGCGCGAGCTTTGTGGGCTCCGCAGTGGAAACCCCCAGCGCGCGCAGCCTTCCTGTCTTCACGTGGGGGAGCGCAGCCGAAATCGCCGGCAGCATCACCTGCACTTCGCCGGAGACGAGACCGGAAATGCCTGCGCCTACCCCTTTGTACGGCACCCGCCTGATCGACACGCCAGCCATCGATTTGAACAGTTCGGCCGCAAGGTGTGCCGAGGAACCGGTGTTGCTGCCCGCGTCGAGCAACTCCCCTGGCTGGGATTTCGCGAGCTGGATCAGATCTTTCGTCGTCCTGACCGGCAGCGACGGATGCACGACCAGCAAATTTGCCGTGCGCGTCATCAGCCCGACCGGTAACAGGTCCCTGACCGGATCGTACGTGACGCTCTTCCTGATGAGCGGATTCATCCATGCGGGCGGACCGTAGCACAGCAACGTATAGCCGTCGGGCTTCGAGCGCATGACGGCATCGACGGCAATGACGCCGCTTCCGCCACCACGGTTGTCGATGATCACCTGCTGGCCGAGATTCGCCCCGAGCGACGGCGCGACCACGCGTGCGATGAAGTCGATCCCGCCGCCCGCAGTGGGCGCGATCATGCGGATCGTTTTGCTCGGATACGTTTGACCGTATGCAGGACTCCCAAGCAGCAAGAGCGCGGCCGCTATTACATGCCGCTCCGACAGGCGATGCATTTTCATCTTCACAGCTCCATGTTTGTCAGTCTTACTGGCCGCTTACTGCTATAACGCGGCGGCTGCAGCCGCCACTCTGCGGATCTCCGGCGTCCTGCTCTTGCTCTCCAGCGCCGTTGCCATAACGCGCATGAACGCGGCCCCGTCCATCGCTTCGATGTTGGCTACTGCGTCTATCACCCTGATTTGATCCTCGCCGGCAATGGATCCGCGCACGAGCGGCTTGAATTTGGCGACGACGTCATCCCAGGTCAGCGGATTCCTGGCGCTGCCGCGCGGCACGTCGATCGGTATGTCGTCGTATTTCAGATTCGCGACGAAGGCCGCGAGCTCACGCGTCATCACCGGCGTTTTCTCCACTTCCTTTAAGCGCAGCAAGCTCGTGCGCCGCGATGCCCACCTCTTTCGCGATCTCGTGCGTGTGCTCGCCGAGCCCGGGCGGCCTCGCGAGTGTCTTCAATTGAAGGCGGCCGAAGCGGGCGGGGAAGCGCCGGAACTTGCGGACCTGTCCGTCGGTTTCGGCTTCGCAGACGATCGCCAGCGCTTCGGTCTGCGGATGCGTGAGGGTACGGTCGACGCGCTGATAGACCGAGGCGTTACCGCGATGCTTGCGGATGAGATCCGCGAGCTGCTCGCCCGAATAGTTCGTGAAGGCTTCTTCGTACACCTCACGCAGCTCGTGCACGTGCGCCCCGTGGCCCGTCGAGATGCGGCCGTTCTTATCGCAGCGCGGATCCTCGAGAAGTTTTTCGAGTCCGACCTCTTTAACGAAATCGACCCAGCCTGCGCGTCCGGTCGGCCCCACCGAACCGCCGAACGCCATGAACACCGGCTCGTCTTTCGTTTTCCAGCCCAGCTCCGGCGGGTGATACGCCCCGCCCACGCGCGGGCCTTCGTATTTGTCGGGATTCGACTGCGCTGCAAGATGGATGCTCTTCATCGCGAGCAGCGAGTTGCACAGTGACAGGTCCACGCGCTGCCCTTTGCCCGTGCGCGCGCGGGAATACAGCGCGGCGAGTACGGCCTGGACTGCGAACGTCCCCGTGCCCACGGATGCGACGTCGGCACCCAGGCGCCGCGCCGGCTCACCCTGAACGCCGAGATAACGCGTGTAACCGGTCATCGCCTGCGCCGTGAGCTCCGAGCCTTTGCGGCTGCTCAGCGGACCGCGCCGTCCCCAGGGCGAGATCGAGATGTGTATGAGCCTCGACTCGCCGCGCTCGCTCGCCGCTATGATGCCGGCGAGACCGAGCACCGAGAGCGCGTCGTCCTGTTGATCTGTGATGAGAACGCCCGCCCGCTCGACCAGCGGCTGCAGCAGCGCCGCTGCAGCAGCAGGCGATTCACTCAGTGCGACCGAGCGCTTGCCGCGATTGAGATCGATGAACGCCGCGCCATCGGTTCCGCCGGGGGCGGTGGGATAGGCGCCGCGCATGTAATCGCCGGACGAGCGTTCGACCTTCACGACATCGGCGCCCAGCTCGCTCAGGCGCAATCCGGCTAGCGGCCCGGCGACGCCTTCCGCAAACTCGACGATTCTCAGGCCGTCAAGCATCGCTGCCCACCTCCTCCGCAGTCTTAGCATCCGCGCTCGCCGTGGCCAGTATCTCCGCCGTGTGCTCGTCGGGCCTGGGCGGCGGCGTCACTGCGCACGGCGTCTCGCTGAAATGCCAAGGCACGCCGCCCACCACCACTTCACCCCAGGGAGTTGCGATCGGCGCCACCATGTCGTTCTCTACGATTTGCTGGTGATAGCGAAACGTCTCGAAATCGTGCGCGAGACCGCACGCAATGCCATTGCGGCCGAACACGCGGAGCCACCAGATGGCAGGCCGTTGCGCGACGACAGGCTCTACGATGCCGTCGAGCTCCGCGCGATTGCGCACCCGCAACGGATTGGTCGCGAATCGCGGATCGTCGGCAAGGCCTGGCATGTCGAGCGCGCGGCAGAACGCGCGCCATTCCGACTCTCTGCACACGGAGACGAATATTTCGCGATCGAGGGAGGGATAGGCGCGATCGGGGGCGAATGCGGCCGCAGCGCTTCCGTTCGGCCGCATGAGCTCGCCGCCCAGCAGCCATTCGGCGACCCGCGTCGACTGCATCTCGAGCGATGCTTCGAGCATCGAGACGCGGACCTCCTGCCCGCAGCCGGTGCGCTCGCGATCGATAAGCGCTGCGAGTATCGATTCGACTGCAACGGCGGCCGTGGAAAGATCGATGAATCCGGTGAAACGGAACGCATCGAGCGCCTCGCCCGGCGCCCCGTTCAGGCGCGCGAACCCCGAGAACGCCTGCATGATCGGATCGGAGCAACCGGCGTGGCGCAACGGGCCGCTCTCCCCGAAACCGGAGATCGAGCAATAGACGAGACGCGAGTTCGTCTCGCGCATGACCTCGTATCCGAGGCCCAGCCGCTCCATGACGCCTGCGCGGAAGTTCTGCACGACGATGTCCGCGCCGCGCGCCAGCGTGAGGGCATGAGCGCGGCCTTCGTCGCCCTTCAAGTCGAGCGTGATGTCTTTCTTGTTGACGTTCATCGCCATGAAGTTCGTGCCCATGCCGTTCTGTACGGGCAGCGCCCATCGCGTGCCGTCGCCGGCGGGCGGCTCGACTTTGATCACGTCGGCGCCCAGCATGCCGAGCAATGCCGCGGTCCAGGGCCCTGCGGCCATGATGCTCACGTCGAGCACTTTCAGCCCGGCGAGCGGCGCGCGGTCATTGGTGGCACCGGTGACGGGTGAGGAGGCGTGACGGGCGTCAGACATGGCGTTTTCCGGAGGCTTCGGTATCGGGTTTGAACTGGAGCAGCGTGATCCCGTCGGTGATGTCTTCGTATGCCGCGACCACGCGCAGGCCGATCCCGACCTCGCCGACCGGGCAATCGAGGAGATTGGTGGTGAGGCGCGGCCCTTCGTCGAGCTCGACCTGTATCACGGCATAAGGCACGCGCTTCTCGAGCCACGGCGTCCACGCCTTGTGGAAGACCACGTAGTTGTGTATCACGCCGCGGCCGCTCATCTGCGCCCACGCGAATTCCGGCGACAGGCAATGCGGACACGTCGGTCCGATCGGAAACCATGTGCCGTGACATGCATTGCACCGCTGGAGCACGAGACGCCGCGCCCTGAGCCCTTCCCAGTGCGGCAGCTCTTCGGGATAGATGATCGGCAGGTAGCGCCCCGTCGCCTCATCGATGCGCTGAGTGGAAGGTTTCATCGGTCACCGCGGAATATGAGTGATTCGCCGAGGAAGCAGGCGTATTGAACGATGCGCGCATCCTTCACCTGCCGCTCGCCGCATTCGCCTCTCGCCTGCCGCGCCGCTTCGATGAGCAGGTTCCATCCCGAGAGATGCCCTTCGGAGAGAAGGCCGCCGGACGTGTTGATCGGCAACTCTCCGTCCAGCTCGATGCGGCCGTTGCGCACGAACTCGCGCGCTTCACCCGGGCCGCAGAAACCGAAGCGCTCGAGCGCAAAGAGCACGAGCGGCGAGAATGCGTCGTAGGTGATGAGCGCATCGACGTCTTGCTGGGTGATGCCGGCCATCCGGTACGAATAGAGGTCTTCCGGTGTCGGTTTGTACTTGTAGACTTTCTGCTGAGCGACGCCGAGTCCGGGCAGCGCGAGATTGTGGTATTGGGGTCCCGCGTGCACGCCCTGCATGCCCGAAATGTACACGGGCGGTTTCCTGCAGTCGCGCGCGCGCTCCGCCGAAGTGACGATGATGCACGAGCCGCCGTCGTTGATCTGGCAGCAATCGAGGAGCCGCAACGGCTCGACGATCCACGGCGAGCGTCGATAGTCCTCGAGGGTCATCGGGTCGCGGCGCACTGCGTCGGGATTGAGCCGCGCATGCTTGCGAAACGCGACGCAGATCGGCGCGAGATCGTCGTTGCTGCCGCCGTAGAGGTGGAAATAGCGCTGGGCGGAGATCGCCGCGCCGAAAGCCGGCCGCAGTGCGCCGTAAGCGGGGCTCTCGCCGTGCGGGCCGAGGCCCTGCCGCCACATTTCGGTGTCGCCGGCTTGGCCGAAGGCCTTGCCGCGCTTGCCGTTTACGATGGCGACGGCTTTCGCCATGCCCATCGCGACCGCCATTGCGGCGAACTGCACCGTGGGCGAGATGAAGCGGCCGTGCGACCAGCCCTGATGCGCGTAGCGCACGTTCAAGCCCAGCGCTTCGAGCAGCCGATCGTAATCCGAGCCGAACGAGAGCACGATCAGACCGTCGACGTCCTCTCGCTTCAAACCCGAATCGTCGAGCGCCAGTTTGAACGCATCGATGGCAAGGGACAGCGCAGTTTGCCCGGGAAACTTGCCGAGCTTCATGCCGACGCCGGCGACCGCCGTCTTGTCCCGGAACGCGCGCGCGACTTCGGTCAACTGAGCGCCTCCCCGCGTTCCCCGACGGACGCGGGTTTCATGCATTCCCCCCGCGTATGTCGTTCAACATCGGCTTGGCGAAATTCTCCAGCATGTTGTCCGCCCCCTGCATCAGGCAGATGCGCACGCCGTGCTCGCGCATGCGCCGCACGCGGTCGCGCATCCGCTCGTGGGTGGTGTAGTCGTAG
>JACQGN010000003.1 GCA_016199545.1 Betaproteobacteria bacterium
CATACCGCCAGTTTCTAGCACACTGGACGCCACTGTACAACCCCTTTCCCTACGAAAGATGTGTAGATACCTATGCCCTGAAGGGGAGGGAATGAGGTGTGGAGGGGATGAGGTGGGAATGACAGAAAGGTGCAAGGGGAAGAATGACGAGATTGGTGCCGCGCGAGGGTGAGCGTTACCTGAGCCCGATGGAGGTGATCACGCGGGTGCAGGCGGAGTTCGCGTACGTCGAGGCGAGCGGGGAGGGCGCGCGCGATTACGTGCTCGCGTGCGTTGACCGGCTCGCGTTTCCCGCGGACGACGGACGGACTGCAGTGGACGGACAGGCCGCGGAAGACGAACGGGTCGCCGCGGCCGGCCGATACGCGGTTCAGCTTGAGCGCTTCCAGACCGCTGCGCGCCTGGTTCATTTCGGCGACGATCTCGGAGCCGACGGCGTGCTGATCAGCCTGCTGATGATCCCCCGCCAGCCGCTCATTATGGATGCGCACGCGCAGGACGAGCAAACCTGGTTTCTCATTTACCGCTGCGCCGCTGCGCTCGATTACGAGGTCGTCTCGGATGATGCCGCGGTGGGCGACGCGCGGCCGGATGCGGCCTACGCTGGGTCGTACGCCGCGGCGGCTTGAGGGGGGAGACGAAGGGTAGAAATTGGATTCCCGTTTTCACGGGAATGACAAAGCACTCAGGTATGAGAGGAGAGGCGTAAGGGAAATGGCCATTCTGATGCCGCGCGCGGGCGGGTGTTATCTGAGCCGCTTCGAGGTGATCAAGCGCGTGACGGCGGCGTTTGCGTTCGCGGAAACCACCGAGGAGGACGCCCGCCGGCACGTCCTCGAGTGGATGAACCAGCTCATGTTCGTCGCGTCGGACGGCAGGGCGGCCGCGGATGATGATTTTCTCGCCCAACTGGAGCGGCATCAGGACGATGCGCGCTTCGTGCATTTCGGGGACGATCTCGGCGGCGAGGGCACGCTGCTCAGCATGCTCGTCATTCCCGACCAGCCGCTCATGATCGAGCACGCGATGCAACTGCCGCAGGAGGCGGTGGACGCCCTCGTCGCGCGCTGCGCGGCGGCGCTCGATTACGTAGTCGCGGGGGCGGGGGGCGCTGAGGACGAGGTGCGGCCGGACGCGAGCTACCCTGGGCCGTACGCCGCGGCGGCTTGAAGTAGGAAGGATGCTTGCCCCCATCCTACCTTCCCCCGCACGCGGGGGAAGGGGATACCCGATTGCGCGGGAATGACAGTCTGAGACCTTGGGAATGACGAGATCTTGAACCACGCCGGGGGCACCAGGCGTTTTCCAGGCACATCAATCCCGCCGGCAACCCCGGCGGGTTTTCTTTTTTCCGGGGGAGCGAGCAAGAACAGGTTGGGCATTGGCCGCCGCTTCGACCGCATATCAAAGAAGTCAGTTGACGGCAACCTTGCCGTTAATCACGCGATACGTTACTATGCGCCGGTGATCAAGACGTTCAGGTGCGCCGACACCCAAGCGCTCTCCGAGGGCCGGCGGGTCCAGCGTTTCGTGAACATCGAGTCGGTCGCGCGACGCAAGCTGCGGCAGTTGCAGATCGCAGGCCGGCTGGACGACCTCCGTGTCCCGCCGGGCAACCGGCTTGAAGCGCTGAAGGGCAGCCGCGCCGGGCAGCACAGCATCCGCGTGAATGATCAGTTCCGCGTGTGTTTCCGCTGGACCGATGCCGGCGCTGAGGATGTCGAGATCGTGGACTATCATTGATTGACGGAGAATAACCATGCGCAAGCTCAAGCCCGTGACGCCCGGCGAGTTACTGCTCGAAGAGTTCCTGGTTCCGATGGGTCTCACGCAATACCGCCTTGCCAAAGAGATCGGTGTGCCCGCCCAGCGGATCGGCGAAATCGTGGCGGGCAAGCGCGCCATTACCGCGGACACCGACCTGCGACTGTGCCGGTTCTTCGGTCTTTCCAACGGCTACTGGCTGCGGGCGCAGGCGGCCTATGACACGGAAGTCGCGGAACAAGTCCTCGCCAGGACGCTGGCGAAGATCAAGCCGTGGACGGAAGCGAAGGCCAAGACGGGGTCTTCTGCGTAGGGTATCCGTCCCACAAGGAGGCGTTACGTTTCCAAGCGAGTAGCGTTGCATCAGCTCTTTAAACGTTGCCAGGCGGCCGACTGGGATGGCGAGGGGGGAGAAGCGATTTCTCTCGACACGCTGATGGAAGCCGAGAAACTGCTCGGTTTGCTGCCATCGTCAGTTCCGGCGCCGGAATTCCTGCCTGAGGCGACGGGTGCTATTGCGTTTGAGTGGTATCGGGGTCGTAATCGCGTTTACGTGATCAGCGTTTCAGGCGCCAAGACCATAGAATTTGCCGGATTGTTCGGTCATGGGAATGAACTGCATGGCAAGACTAATTTCGAGGACTCTCTCCCGTCAATAATTCAAGGTCATCTTCGAGAATTTTTCAGACAGTAGGTTAAAGGCTTGGCTTTCGACTCCGGTGCGGGAGAGTTGCTGACCTCAACTCGCTGATCGCGTACGAAGTTGAGCTGGCTGTAGAGGTAACGGGGACCCCACACCCTCGTCACGCGGATATTGTCGGTTGGGATATGAATTCCACCAGGACAAGGTTGCAAGCGGTAAAACTTGCGAATTCAGCAATACTCCGTCGCGCCCCAGCGTAATCCTCTTTTGAGCAATGGCTCGCCACGCTCGGTGGCGTGTCAATCAAGACTCGCAAGCCCTCTCGGTCTGCGCCTCACCGCAAGGACAGGACTTTGAAAGGTGCAAGAAGAATGACGAGATTGGTGCCGCGCAAGGGCGGGCGTTACCTGAGCCTGATGGAAGTGATCACGCGGGTGCGGGCGGCGTTCGCGTACGTCGAGGCGAGCGGGGAGGGCGCGCGCGATTACGTGCTCGCGTGCGTTGACCGGCTCGCGTTTCCCGCGGACGACGGACGGACTGCAGTGGACGGACAGGCCGCAGAGGACGGGCGGGTCGCCGCAGCCGGCAGCTACGCGGTTCAGCTCGAGCGCTTCCAGAACGCCGCGCGCCTGGTTCATTTTGGCGACGATCTCGGAGCCGACGGCGTGCTGATCAGCCTGCTGATGATTCCCCGCCAGCCGCTCATCATCGAGGCGCACGGAGAGGACGAGGAAACCCGGGTCCTCATCTACCGTTGTGCCGCGGCGCTCGATTACGAGGTCGTCTCGGATGATGCCGCGGTGGGCGACGCGCGGCCGGATGCGGCCTACGCTGGGTCGTACGCCGCGGCGGCTTGACGTGTAAAGGCGGGACCTTGCGGATCGGCACGCCGGGCGACTGACACCAAAATCGCAATTTGACATCACTTCCGGATCTGCGTATTCTGGCTTCATGGTCGCCTCGAAACGCCCTCGCCGCAAAGCCCCCACGTCCTTCCGGAACGACGCCGTTGTGCGCGGCGCTGGCGGCGTAAGGCCTGCGCCGCGACCGAAGGCGCCGGTCCGCGAAGTGGTCGTCTCCCGGACGCGCGCGCCCGCGCGCGCGAGGATGGCAACGACACTCCGGCTCGACCCGGCCCTCCTGAGTGGGCTGAGGCTGCTGCAGCATCTGGAGAAGCAGCCTTTGAACCGACTGATCAACGAGGCCCTGCGCAGCTATGTCGCACGCCGCTCCGCGGAGGCCGAGGGCGGGCTGCAGGACATCCTCGACCGCGTGCGGGCCTATCGCCGCTCTGACCCCGATTTCGAAAAGATGTGGGCCGAGTTCGTCGACGCGGAAGCTCGCTACGGCGCCGAGGACCCGGTGGAGGGAAGCTCGCAGAAAAACGCCGGGCCGGCGCAGACCCTCGTGCGCAAGCTGCTCCGGGCGTGACTGCCGTGGCGGTGTAGGCGGGGCCGCTTCCCGTGGCTGACTGGGACGACGACAGTCCGCGCTTGCGGCGAAACCTCGAAAAGGTTCGACACGACCTTCGGGAAAGCGCGCGGCGTCGGGGCAAGCCTGCCGTTGAACTGGCGCGCCGGTGGCATCGCGACACCATGGCGGGGCTCGATGTGCCCAAACCGGAGCAAGTCGGCCGCTTCCGCGGCGAGCCCGGCGTCGAGATTCCCATTTACATCGGCCTGGCCGAAGGCGTTGCGCACACTGATGTCGAGGCCCAACTCAAGGATCCGGAGCGGCGCCTGCGGAACATCGTCGCTGCCCTCGACAAGCGTTATCCTGCCGGCGCCGAGCTCGATGAGGACGGCGTGGCGGCCGTAACCGATCTGGCGGGCTGGGCTCACGCGGAGTGGGTCCGAATCCATCCATTTGCCAACGGCAACGGACGCACCGCCCGCATGTGGGCCAATTACGTGCTGGTCCGCTACGGGCTGCCGCCAGTGGTTCGGCTTCGGCCGCGCCCGGACGCCGGATACGGCGCTGCCGGCGCGCGCGCCATGGCGGGCGACTGGGAGCCCACGGCGCGCTGGATACGAAGGATGCTACTCGAACTTCCGCCAGTGCCCTCGAGGGCACGGCGGCGCTGATCGAAGCGGGGCCCGAATCGATCTCTTCACCCGTCTCCGCTCGCCGAACCGGGCGCGTGCGCCGCGGGAATGACAGGAAAATGGAAGCGCAATGCAAACAAGAATAAGCGACGAAGATCTGGAGCACCTCGAGGGTTTTCCCGAGAGCCGGAAAGCGGCGGTCATGAAGAGGATCATGGGGCACGCGCCGGCGCAGAACGTGGTGCTCGAAGGCGACGACAGCTTCGAGAGTGCCGTCCTCAAGTTGCGCGGCGATGGCTACGGCCTGATCGATCTCCAGCGGCAGGAGACCGCGTTCAGCACGCCGTGGTACCGCAAGAGCCAGGCGCTGGTGGCGCACGCGGGCCCGGCGGTGGCGATGCTGCTGTGGGAAGCGAACGCAGGCGGCGGCTCGACCACGCCGATGACGTGGCTGTTGTGAGACCTTCGGGGGCGTGCGTGCTTTTCGTGGATGACAGCCAGGATCGCCCGAATTGCCGCTGTTCGATTGTGACGACCTCTTGCACGCGCACACCCAGTGCATCGGCCACTTCCTGGAGGCGTTCCACGGCCGCCCCCTTGTAGCGGGGGCTCTCGTAGCGCTGGATTTGCTGTTCCGGAAGATTGAGCTTCTCGGCGAGCTGTTTCTGCGTCCAGTTGCGCGCGATGCGCGCCTGAATGAGGGCTACGGCAATATCGACGATCGAGTTCACCACGATGGTCGTGACTTTCCCGTCGCGCAGCCTTTCAAATTCAGCGATTTCCGTTTCGAGATCCTGGAGCTGGCTCTGCAACCCCTCGCGCATCGCTTTCCGCACCTTCGGGTGCAGCGTTTTTCCGTGTTCGTCAGGCTTGGCGAGCGTCTCTTTGAATCGCTCTGCCTGCGCCTTCGTAATCGCGTACTGGCGCTCGTTGGTGATCATGACAGCTCCTTGAGGTCAATAACGATGATGCCTTTGGGATTCTCGTCCCGGTCTTGCTGGAAGAATGTTCGGAAAAGCGTGCCCGTCTCATCGGCTGCCAATTCCGCAAGGAATAGCTCTTCCCCATATTTTGCTTTTTGCGTTGCGCGCCCGGCATCAAATACCAGCAGCCCCTCGTCAAGAAGGTCGCCATCGACGCCCCCCCTCCCAGCAGGCGTCAAAATCTCCGGGTTCCTCTTTAGCCGTAACAAAACTTCGATCGAGGTAGACCTTCCTGCAACCCGCTGCCCGCAGAGACTCCAGGGCGGCCTTCAATCCGCCGAGCAACTTACGGCGCCACGGGGTGTAACCGAATCGCTCCACGATTTCTCCCCATGTGGCGGGATGTTCACCCGGCGGGAGATTGCGATACTGATGTGTCGTCGGAAATGCAAGCGCGGCCGGAGAGCGTGGTGCTGAAAGTGGGCGGTAGGCGGTGCGCACCCTTCTACGATTCGTTGCCCGCAACGGGATTGCCGCGCTTCCTTCGCAATGACAGTCTGGTGCGCGATGCGCACCCTCGTATTCCTGCCTGTAGACGCGAAACGGGGCGTTGTTGCTGCCGCGTGACGGGTTTATCATCGCGGACGGGACAAGGGGATGAGGGACGGTGCGGTCCAGCGGGTGTGCCCGGGGACCCGCGCGCCTGATGACGTAAGCTAGCCGGCGCCGAACGCGTGTGGGCCGGGAGGAACGAATGTTCGGTTGGTTCAAGAAGAGCAAGCCGGCGCACCCGCTGGCCGACCTCGACAAGACGCGGGAGCTCGTCGCTACGCTTCCCCCCAACGATTCGCCGAAAGCCCTCGAACGCATCGGCGGGTGGCTCGACTCGATCACGCAGGCGCGGGAATTCGAAGTGCAGCAGCGGTGGGAGGCGGTCGATGTGCTCGACCAAGCCGCGGTCGCGCACCGGCGCAAACTGGCGCAGGATTACATTTCCGGGGGACGCGCGAAGAAGGCCGACGAAGAGAAGCTGTGGAATGCCTCGCTTGCGTTCTGGAAAGCGCTGGGCGCGGCGTATCTTCGTTGTATTTCGCAAGTCAGAGCGACGCCGGACGCGGAGCCCCTCGCGAAGGAGGTGCTCGCGCGGATCGCCGCGCGCGCGCTGCGAACTGCGGGTCTCCAGCTCAAATGGATCTATCTGCGCCACGGGCAGGCCGAAGAACGCATCTGGCACGAGCTGAGGGGTGCGTATCTCTTCGCCGAAAACCAGGGCGTGGCGGCGCTGCGCGCGGAACTCTATGCCGAAGACCGCGGCGCCTCGAGCGCGCAGGAAGAACTGCTCAAGGCGCTGATGCTGGTGATGGCCTCGCCGCACAACCTGGAGGCGCTGCAACTGCACCTCGCCGAACGCTTCGTCGCGCACTTTGCCGGCCGTTTCGTGTTGGCGGAGGCACGTGCGCCAGACTGTGCCTATGCCTTCGACCTCGCTCTGGCGAAGCCGCCGCTGCGCGTGCACAAGGATATGGCGCCCGGCTCGATGCTGCGCTTCTTCGGGGCGGGCGAAGCCGAGCGCGGGCTCGCTGAACTCATGCAGGAAATCCGGGCGAAGGATGGCATTCCCGGGGACGTGAACCTGGGCGGGCACTTCGACACTGAGACCGTCCTTTCGGTGCTTGCGCATCTTGCTCGCATGTGGGACACGACGCCCCCTGCGCGTCGCGCGAAACGCAGCGGGGCCGCCACCCGCGTCACCGTCGTGCCGGGCCTGCCCAACATCCTGCGCTGCCTGGAGCTGGCGGCGGGCGGGGCGGCGCTGGAGCCGAAAAGCTTCGCCGAGCAGGAGTCCTGGGCGGTCGTTGACAAGAGCGACAGCGGTTACGGGGTGATGGTGCCGGAGGAAAGGGGATCGTTCGAGTTCGACCCGGTGACCGGGGTTCGCGTCGCGAGCGGCGACTGGCTGCGTATCGGCAGCCTTGTCGCGTTGCGCGAAGAGGGCGCGCCGACTTGGCGGATCGGGGTCGTGCGCCGCATCACCTATGATGCCTCGAACCGGCGCCGCGCCGGCATCGGCCTGATCGAAGGTGTGGCGGCGGTGGTGAGGCTCGCGCAAGCCAGCGGCCCGCGCGCGGCCGAACCCGAAAGGCGCAGGTCGGCGGTGCTCATGTCGCACGCATCCGAAGCCGGCACGGAAACGCTGGTATTGATGCGGGCGGGGCACTTCCTGACCACGCAAAAACTCGCCATGCAACTTGACGGCAGGGATTACATTCTTGAGCCGGACGTGTTGATCGAAGCCGGGGCGGATTTCGACTGCGCGCGCTTCAGGATGGCGCCGGCGTGAGGGGCGCCCGTAATATGCCGGACTGTTTCCTTTGTCCCAACCCTTCTCCCGGGGCAACATGATGAAGTTGCCTCCCTCACCCCTAGCCCCTCTCCCGGGGGGAGAGGGGAACGTTGCGGCGCGGATGCGCGACAATGGACGGAGAAGGGCTCGCCCTGACCGTGTCGCATGAACCTGCTGTTCGTCCACCAGAATTTCCCCGGGCAGTTCAAGCACCTCGCGCCCCATTTCCAGCGCGCCGGGCACCAGGTGCGGGCGCTGGCGATCGACGGCGCGGGGCTGCCCGGCATCGACGTGCGCCGCTACAAGCCGAGCCGCAATACCAGCCGGGATATCCACCCCTGGGCGCAGGAGTTCGAGACCAAGGTCATCCGCGGTGAGGCGTGCGCCGCGGCGGCGTCGCAGCTCAAGGAGGAGAGGTTTAATCCCGAGGTGATCGTCGCGAACCCGGGCTGGGGTGAGAGCCTGTTCCTGAAGGACGTGTGGCCGCAGGCGCGGATGCTGGCGCTGATCGAATTCTTCTATGGGGCGCGCGGGCTCGACTTCGATTTCGACCCGGAGTTTCACCGCGCCGATGTCGCGCGCGACGCGAAGCTGCGTGCGAAGAATGCACACATGCTGATGGCGCTCGCCGACATGGATCGCGGCTTGAGCCCGACGCATTTCCAGCGCAGCGTCATCCCGGAGGCGTTCCGCGAGCGCGTCGCCGTGATTTTCGACGGTATCGACACCGGCGTGGTGCGGCCCGACTCCGACGCGGCGGTGACGCTCCCCGGGGGCCGCGTCGCGCGCGCGGGCGACGAGATCGTGACCTTCGTCAACCGCAACCTCGAACCATACCGCGGCTATCACGTCTTCATGCGCGCGCTGCCCGAGATCCTGCGCCGCCGGCCGAATGCGCTCGCGCTCATCGTCGGGGCCGACGGCGTGTCCTACGGCGCCCCCGCCCCGCAGGGGAAGACCTGGAAGCAGATTTTCCTCGACGAGGTGAAGGATCATCTCGACACCGATCGCGTCTTCTTCCTCGGGCGGCTCGCCTACGCCGACTATCTCAAGGTGCTGCAGGTCTCGGCGTGCCACGTGTATCTCACCTATCCGTTCGTGCTCGGCTGGAGTTGCATCGAGGCGTTGAGCGCAGGCGCGCTCGTGGTGGGGAGCGCGACGCCGCCGGTCGAGGAAGTGATTGCGCACGGGAAGAACGGGCTGCTCGTGGACTTCTTCGATATCGACGCGCTGGCGCAGCGGGTGATCGACTGCCTCGCGCATCCCGCTCGCTACGCCCCGCTGCGTGCCGCGGCGCGCCAGACCGCTCTGGAGCGCTACGATCTCGCGACCATCTGCCTGCCGCAGCAGGTGCGGCTCATAGAAGCGGTGAATGGTGACCGGTGAACAGTGAGCAGTGGATCGAGAGGCGAGAGGCGGGGAGGGGAACCCGGCTGCTTCGGTGAGGTTCTAATTTCGCGTCACCAGTCACCAGTCACCAGTCACCAGTCACCAGTCACCAGTCACCAGTCACCAGTCACCAGTGACAGGCGGGCCGGGACGCGGAAGCGTTGAGGTAATGGGCGCCCCCTGTTATACTCGGCGGCCTTTTTCGGGGTGTAGCTCAGCCTGGTAGAGTACTGCGTTCGGGACGCAGGAGTCGGAGG
>JACQGN010000137.1 GCA_016199545.1 Betaproteobacteria bacterium
GCTCAATCCGGAGACACGGATGAAACTCGGATTCTTCACGATGCCCATGCACCCGCCGGGGCGCAATTACACGCAGACGCTCAAGGAAGACCGCGAGGCGGTGCTGCTGGCGGACCGGCTGGGTTACTGCGAGGCGTTCATCGGCGAGCACGTGACCGACGTGTGCGAGTCGATTCCTTCCTGCCTCGCATTCATCGCGAGCGTGGCGCACGACACGAAGCAGATCAAGCTCGGCAGCGGCACCGTGAACCTTCCCAACCAGCATCCGGCGCAGGTGGCCGCGACCGTGGCGATGGTGGACCACATGCTCGAAGGGCGGTTTCTGTTCGGCATCGGGCCCGGCGGCCTGCGCTCCGACATGGAGGTGATGGGGAATCTGGACTCCGACCGCACCGCGATGTTCGTCGAAGCGATCGACCAGATTCTCGCAGTCTGAGCGGGGGAGGCGCCGTACAACATTGAAGGCAAGTTCTGGAACATCTCGACCGAGCGCACCCTGCTGCGGGAAGCGGGACAGGGGGTGATGGTGAAGCCTTACCAGAAACCGCACCCGCCGATCGTGGTGACGGTGGTGGTGCCGTACTCGAAGGGGGTCGAAGCGGCGGCGAAGCGCGGCTGGACGCCGATCTCAGCCAACTTCCTGCAACCGCTGTGGGCGGCGACGCATTTTCCGATGTACGAGAAGGGCTGTGTCGCGGCCGGACTCCGCGCCGACCGCTCCGATTGGCGCGTGTGCAAGAGCATCTTCGTCGCCGACGACGACGCGACCGCCCGGCGTTACGCCAGAAATGTGGACGGTGCGTATGGCTTCTACTATTGGAACCTGCTCTCCAAACGCCGGGCACGCGGGCAGGCCGGCGTGTACAAGCACGATCCGTTGATGCCGGATTCGGCGGTGACGGTGGAGTACTTGCTCGATACGCTCGTCATCGGCGGCGGCGTCAACAGCGTCGTCGATCAGTTGCTCGCGTTTCGGGAGACAATCGGTGATTTCGGCACGCTGCTCTATGCCGGGCACGACTGGGTCGAACCGCGCCTCGCGCGCCGCTCGATGGAACTGATGGCGGAGAAGGTCATGCCGGCGGTCAACACCGCGATCGGCAGGCACGCCGCCGCCGCATGATTCTGTCATTGCGAGCGGAGCGAAGCAATCTCGTTGCATGCAACGTGACCATAGCTGCCGTTATTCGCGCCCGCCGCGAGATTGCTTCGTCGCGGCCCGCCGCTCCTCGCAATGACACCGAACTTCCTCGCCATAACACCCGAACTTGCGGGGGGCGGCGATAAGCCGCGTCAGAGAGCAGCGGAGTCGGGGAGATCGCGCAGCAGGCGGCCGTAGCCGGTGATGCCTTTCGTGTAGCCGACCTTCTTCAGCGCCGCCCACACGCTGAACTGCGTGCTGCTCAAAACGGGTTTCCCGATGTCGCGCTCGAGCCGCTCGATGATCGCCATCGACTGCCAGTTGGTGCAGAGAAACGTCACCGCCTGCGCTTCCGCGCAATTCACCTTCCACCCGACTTCGTACGCGGTTTCGACGTCGAGACGCCCGATTTCCAGATTGTCGACGAGGCCGAGGCATTCGGTGCGCACCACCTCGATGCCGTTGGCGGTGAGAAAGCCGATCGCGATGTCATTGACCCGCGTCGAATATGCGGTGCCGAGCGCGACCCGGCGCACGCCCAGCGCTTCCAGCGACGCGAGCAACGCGGTCGACGCGGTGGTGGCGGGCTTTCCGGTCGCCTGTTCGATCCGCGCCGCGACTTCCCGGTCGTAGCCCCGGCCCTTGAGAAAACTGGGCGCGGCCGCTCCCAGCACGATTACATCGACATTGGCCGCGGCGAGTTTCTTCGCTTCGGTCTCGAGCGGGTCGACCATTTCGGCCACGCGGTCCGGCGTGACCTGCTCGATCGGCAGCCGCCCCACGTGCAGCGACACGTCCGCCGGCAGCACGCGGTAGAACTCGGGCTCCACCGTCGTGTTCGACGATGGGACCAGAAGGCCGATTCTTTTCGTTGCCAGCGGCATTGTTCAAGAATCCAATGAAATCATCGCCTGGCACGAAACCACACCACCCCGCCTCCTGTCGGAGGCACCCCTCCTCATGAGAGTAGGGGAATTTCTCCCCTCCTTTACAAGGAGGGGTGGACGCGAAGCGGACAGGGTGGTTGATTGCTTCACGCAATTTGTACCGGGCAGTGTGGCGGTGCTGAGGATTTTATCTGGCATCAGGCGGCTTCGAGAATCTCGCGCAGCACGTACGGCAGGATGCCGCCGTGCCGCAGATACTCGGCCTCGATCGGCGTGTCGACGCGCAGAGTAAGCGTCACTTTCTGCGTGCTGCCATCCCTGCGGCGGATGGCGAGCGTCACGTTCTGGCGCGGCTTGAGTTCACCGCTCACGCCCAGGAGGTCGAATGTCTCGCTGCCGTCCAGCTTCAACGCAGCCGCGCTGTCGTTGCCCTGGAATTGGCAGGGCAGCACGCCCATGCCGACCAGGTTGCTGCGGTGGATGCGCTCGAAGCCGCGCGCGATCACGGCCTTCACGCCTAGCAGTTGCACGCCTTTCGCGGCCCAGTCGCGCGACGATCCGGTGCCGTATTCCTCGCCGGCGAACACCATCAGCGGCACGCCGTCCTTCGCGTAGCGCATCGCCGCGTCGAAAATCGCCATCTGTTCGCCCGAAGGTTGATGCACGGTCACCGGGCCTTCGCTGCCGGGCACCATCAGGTTCCGGATGCGCACGTGCGCGAAGGTGCCGCGCAGCATGATCTCGTGGTTGCAGCGGCGCATGCCGAGGTTGCTGAAGTCGGCGGGCTTGACGCTGCGTTCGAGGAGATATTTTCCCGCCAGCGAGCTCGAGCGGATGGTGGCGATGGGGCTGATGTGATCGGTCGTCACCGAGTCGCCGAACACGCCCAGCGCGCGGGCGCCGGCGATGTCGCGGGGCTTCGCGGGCTGCACGGTGAAGCCCTCGAAGAACGGCGGTTCCCTGATGTAAGTCGAGTCCGGGTCCCAGGCGAAGACTTCACCCGCGACCGGCGGCACCTCCTTCCACAGTGGATTCGATTCGGCGAGATTGCCGTAGAGCCGGCGGAAGTTGGCCGGATCGTTGGCGTACTTCATGACCGCTGCGATCTCGGCGTTGGCCGGCCAGATGTCCTTGAGGTACACCGGTTTGCCGTCCTTGCCGGCGCCGATCGGATCACGCGCCATGTCGATATCGACGGTGCCGGCGAGCGCGAACGCGACCACCAGCGGGGGACTCATCAGGAAATTCGCCCTCAGCGCCTGGTGTATGCGCGCCTCGAAGTTGCGATTGCCCGAGAGCACCGCGACGCCGATGAGGTCGTTCTCCGTGACCGTGTCCTCGATGGCGGCATCGAGCGGACCGGAACCGCCCATGCACGTGGTGCAGCCATAGCCGACGATGTGAAAGCCAAGTTGCTCCAGATAGGGGAGGAGGCCCGATTGGCGCAGATACTCGTTGACAACGCGCGACCCCGGGGCAAGCGATGTTTTGATACGGGGATTGACCTTCAGCCCGCGTTCGACCGCCTTCTTCGCGAGCAACCCCGCCCCCAGCAGCACGGCGGGATTCGACGTATTGGTGCACGAGGTAATCGCCGCGATCACCACGTCTCCATGTCCGACCTCGACGCCGGGTTTCCCGGTCGCGAGGCGCCTGCCGATCGCGTCCGTGCCCTTGCCATATCCGCCTTCGGCCACCGGCTGCTGCATCAGCTCCCGAAAGCGTTCCTTGAGTGCGGGAAGCGATATGCGCTGGTTCGGCAATTTGGGGCCCGCGACGGTCGGCGCGACCTTCGACAGGTCGATCTCCACCACGCTCGAATAGTCGCACTGGCCCGCTTTCGGGATGCCGTAGATTCCTTGCGCCCGGCAATAGCTCGCAAGCGCATCGACTTCCTCGTCGGTGCGGCCGGTGGCGTGGAAATAACGGATCGTTTCGTCATCGACGGGGAAGAAGCCGATCGTCGCGCCGTACTCGGGACTCATGTTGCCGACTGTCGCGCGGTCGGTCACCGCAAGGGAGGCGGCGCCCTCGCCGAAGTACTCGACGAACTTGCCGACGACCTTGTGCCGGCGCAGCGTTTCGGTAACGGTCAGCACGAGGTCGGTGGCGGTGACGCCTTCCCGCAGCCTGCCGGTGAGATGCACGCCGACCACGTCGGGCGTGAGGATGTAGATCGGCTGCCCCAGCATGCCCGCCTCGGCTTCGATGCCGCCCACGCCCCAGCCGACGACGCCGATGCCATTGATCATGGTGAAGTGGGAGTCGGTGCCAACCAGCGAGTCGGGGTAATAAATGCCGTCCTTCTGCTGCACGCCACGGGCGAGGTGTTCGAGGTTGACCTGATGCACGATGCCGATGCCGGGGGGCACGATCTTCATCGTGTCGAAGGCCTGCATGCCCCACTTCAGGAAACGGTAGCGTTCCGCGTTGCGCTGGAACTCGATCTCCATGTTGAGCCTCAGCGCGTCGGGCGAGGCGTGATGGTCGACCTGTACCGAATGGTCCACGACCAGATCGACCGGCACCCGCGGTTCGATGCGCCTGGGGTCGGCGCCGAGCCTGCGCGCGGCGCCGCGCATGGCAGCGAAGTCCGCGAGCGCGGGAAAGCCGGCGAGGTCCTGCAATACGATGCGGGCGACAATGAACGGGATCTCTTCGGTGCGCGGGGCGTTGGGCTGCCACGCAGCGAGTTCCCGCACGTTCTGTTCGCTGACTCGCTTGCCGTCGCAGTTGCGAAGCAGGGACTCCAGCACTACCCTCAGGCAGACAGGCATGCGCGACACCTTGCCCAGGCCGGCGGCCTCGAGTGCGGCGAGAGAATAGTATTTTCCGATCTTGCCCGAGGACAGGCTGAACGGCCTGAGCGAATCGAACAGGTTGCGCGGCACGGTCAGCTTCCCCTTTTTCTTTGCAGCTTGAATTCCGCGAGACGGTAGAACGCCTGCACGTCGGGTCGGTTCAGGACGTTGCGCTGCATGTAAATACATCCGGGGCAGCCTTCCTGCTCGAACATGAGGAGGATCGCTTTCTTGCCTGCCTCCCTCGCGTCGGCGAGGTCAGCCTTGAGATCGCCGATATTGGGGTTGAAAAAATGGCTTTCGGGCTCGCGACCATCCGCTGCGCCGGTGCCCGTTGGCACGATCGCCAAGGTGGCAACGATCAGCGCAAGGACGACCACGCGCGCGGCGCAGACGAGGGTAAGCAACGCGCGGCAGGGGCGGTTTCCGGTGTCATCGCGAGGAGGTTCGCTGTCATTGCGAGGAGCGGCGGGCCGCGACGAAGCAACCCCGCGGCGATCTCGCAGCCGGCTGCGTTGACGTTGCCCGCAACGGGATTGCTTCGTGCCTCGCAATGACAGGAAAGACATGGTCGAGCTCAGTCAGACTACGAACACATCGACGACGACGTTCTCGGCGCGGGCGACGTCGTCCTCATAGTCCGTCGCCACCAGATTGCCCTTCATCAGGCACAAACGGGCGGTGTCGTACGCCTCCGAGCTTCGGATCCGATAGTCCGCGACGTAGTCGGCGATATCGACCAGCACCCGGTCGGGCCGGGGTCGCGCGTTGGATGGACTCCGGCCGCTCATTTATCGGGCGCGCGGTTCAGCCCAACAGATGCCGGATGGAATCGCGCTCCTCGTGCAGTTCCTTGAGCGTGAGTTGCATGCGGGCGCGGCTGAAGTCGCTCAGGTCGATGCCCTTGACGATTTCGTAACGGCCGTTGCGGCAGACCGCGGGATAACCGTACATCACGCCTTCCGCGATGCCATAGCTGCCGTCGGCGGGAAGCCCCATGCTGACCCAGTCGCCTTCGGGCGTGCCGTAGATCCAGTTGCGCACGTGTGCGATCGCAGCGTTCGCGGCGCTGGCCGCGGAGGAAAGCCCGCGCGCGTCGATGACCGCCGCCCCGCGCTTCTGGACGGTGGGGATGAATTCCTTCTCGAGCCAGCCCTGATCGTTGATCAGCGGCCATGCCGGGCGGCCTTCGGCTTCCGCCTGGAAAATATCCGGATATTGCGTGGCCGAGTGATTGCCCCACACGGTCATCTTCCTGATGCCCGCGACCGCCTTCCCGAGTTTCTGCGCGACCTGGGTCAACGCCCGGTTGTGGTCCAGCCGCATCATTGCTGAAAAGTTGGAGGGCTTCAGTCCCGGCGCGTTCTTCATCGCGATCAGGCAGTTGGTGTTCGCCGGGTTGCCGACGACCAGCACCTTGACGTCCCTGCGCGCA
>JACQGN010000138.1 GCA_016199545.1 Betaproteobacteria bacterium
CACGACACCTGGTCAAAGGTGGCGAAGCAGACCGGACTGCGCGTCGATTGAGCCTGGATCATCCCCGGCATTTGTCGTCGGTGCCTGCTTGAAGATTCTCGTCCATTCCGACCTCGACCCGGGGCGTTTGCGCGCGCAGTACGACAAGGTGGTCGGCATGCTTGCGCGCGACGATTTCTACTCGGCCGAGGTGAAAAAGCTCGCCGATCGCGACCTCTATCGCGCCAAGCTCGACTACTCGAACCGGCTGCTGTTCCGCATCGCGCGCCACGGCGGCGAGCGCTACGCGCTGCTGCTGGAAGTGGTCGAGAATCACGCCTACGAAAAATCCCGATTCCTGCGCGGAGCGCGCGTGGACGAGGCGAGTCTGCTGCCGATTGCGCCCGCGCAGCTCCCGGATGGGGATCTACCCGCGCTGCCGTACGTCAATCCTTCCGGCACGCGCTTCAATCTGCTCGACAAGGCGTTGAGTTTCGACGAAGCGCAGGAGGCCCTCTACCGGCTCCCGCCGCCGCTGGTGATCGTGGGCTCGGCGGGCAGCGGCAAGACCGCGCTCACGCTGGAGAAGGCGAAGCTCGCCGCCGGCGATGTGCTCTACGTCACCCGCTCTGCGTTTCTCGCCCGGCACGCCCGCGACCTCTACTTCGCGAACGGGTATGAGAACGAAGCGCAGAACATCGATTTCTTCTCGTTTCGAGAATTGCTCGAATCGATACATGTGCCGGCGGGGCGCGAAGCCGGTGACCGCGAATTCCGCGCCTGGCACGCCCGGCAGCCGCAGGCGCGCGGCGTGCCCGCGCACAAGCTGTTCGAGGAATTCAAGGGCGTGCTGACCGGATTGGCCACCGACCAGCCGTTCCTCGCGCGCGAGGACTATCTCGCCCTGGGCGTCAAGCGCTCGATCTTCCTCGACGACGAGCGCGCCGGCGTCTACGATCTGTTCGAGCGCTATCTCCGCTGGCTCGGGGAGTCGGGCTTCTACGATTCCAATATGGTGTCCCAGCGCTATCTCGCCGAAGCGAAGCCGCGCTACGACTTCGCGGTGGTCGATGAAGTCCAGGACGTCACCAACGTGCAGCTCGCGCTCATCCTGCGCCTGCTGCGCCGGGAGGGCGAGTTTCTGCTCTCCGGAGACTCCAACCAGATCGTCCATCCCAACTTCTTCTCGTGGGCGCATCTGAAAACGCTGTTCTTCACGAGCTCGTCGCTCGACCCGGCGTCGCTCGTCCACGTGCTGCGCACGAATTACCGCAACGCGGCGGGCGTGAACGACCTTGCCAACCGCCTGCTCCGGATCAAGCAGCGGCGCTTCGGCTCGATCGACCGCGAAAGCAACTACCTGGTGGAAACGGCCGCGCTCGACGCCGGGACGGTGGAGCTGCTCGCGCACGAACCGAAGTTGCTTGCGGAACTGAACGCGCGAACGCGGCAATCGGCGCGCTTTGCGGTGCTGGTCTTGCGCGAAGACATGAAGGCCGCCGCGCGCGAGCACTTCCAGACGCCGCTCGTCTTTTCGGTGCAGGAGGCGAAGGGGCTGGAGTACGAGAACGTGATCCTCTACAACTTCGTCTCCTGCGAACGGCAGAGCTACGCCGCCATCGCCTCCGGGGTCTCAGCGGCCGACGTGGAAAAGGGCGATCTCGAATACCGGCGCGGCGCGGACAAGACCGACAAGTCGCTCGAAGTCTATAAGTTCTTCATCAACTCGCTCTACGTCGCCGTCACGCGGGCGGTGGGCAACGTGTACCTGGTCGAGTCCGACAGCGGGCACCCGCTGCTTCGCCTGCTCGGCCAGGAACGCGCGCGCGAACGGATCGAACTCGCGGAGCAGAAGTCCTCGCTCGAAGAATGGCAGCAGGAAGCGCACCGGCTGGAGCAGCAGGGCAAGCTCGACCAGGCCGAAGCGGTGCGCCGCACGGTGCTGCACACGCAGGCGGTGCCGTGGCCGGTGCTCGACGGCGCCGCGCTCGCCGCGCTGGCGGAGCGCGCGCTTGATCCCGAGAGCGTCTCGAACAAGCCGCGGCAGCAGCTCTACGAATACGCGATCCTGAACGACGAGCCGGCGTGGGTCGCACGGCTTGCCGCGGTGCGGTTTGAACCCGCGCGCGGCGCGCTCGCATTCGCCGAGGAGAAGGACGTGCGGCTCATCGAGACCGGCGCCAACCTCGTGCGGCGCCACTACGCGGCCTACGAGAGCCGGAACTTCAAGGAAGTGCTGCGCCAGGTGGTACAGTACGGTCCCGATTTCCGCAACCCCTTCAATCAGACGCCGCTCATGATCGCCGCGCAGCGCGGCAACGTGGCACTCACGGAGACGCTGCTTGCCCGCGGTGCCGATGTCGAGCTCGCGGACAATCACGGCCGGCTCGCGTACCATCACGTCCTGCTGCGCGCTTTGCTCGATGCCGCGTACGCCGCGGGACCGTTCGCCGGTCTGCACCAGTTGCTCGCGCCGCCTGCCGTGGACGTCATGGTGGAGGAGCGCCTCGTCAAGCTCGACGCGCACCTGATCGAGTATTTTCTGTTCAACGCGATGTTCGCCCTGATGCAGCACCGCCTCAACTACCCCAAATGGTGGCAGGTGGGCCTCAAGGTGGACGACTTCGTGGGCCCGGCGCACGCCTTTCCGGAAAGCATCCTGCCGGAACGCCGCAAACGGCGCGCTTATCTCAGCGGGGTGCTGGCGCGGAACGAAATCTCGCGCGACTACGCCTACAACCGGAGACTCTTCGCCCGGACTTCGCACGGGTTCTACGTGCTGAACCCCGCGCTTTCACTGCGCCAGGGCGAGGGCTGGACGCCGGTATACGAGCGTCTCAATCCGCCGCAGATCGACCGCTACCTTGGGCACCGCGAGCGTATCGAGAAAATCGTGGCGTTCCAGGCGGAATACGCGCGCGACCCGGACGCCGTGTGGGACAGACTCGACGCCCAATACGTCGAGGCGGACCCGGCATCGGACGAGGCGCCTGCCGGTCCGGGCGGCACAGCATCCGCGTAAACGATCAGTTCCGCGTGTGCTTCCGCTGTATGAAAGTCGGTCTGGAAGACATCGAGATTGTGCCGCATAATGTTGTGGTCTGCGGCGGGCCCGCGCAGATAAATGCACTCGCGCGATGCTGATAGCCCGTCCGCAGCAACAAGAGATTGTGCCTCATAGCTCGTTGGGGTGAGAAATCCGGCCAGCGCCCAAGGCAACGAGTCTTGGCAACTTCGTTGCCTTTGTGAAATTGCTATCGGTTGTAAGGAAGACCTCGTTTCCGTTCCGAATGTGGCACCACATGCTGTGCACATCGCACAAACGATTCAGCCATTTCCCGCCGGCTGGCGAATCTAAGCCTACGGAAGCGATATCGATCCTAGATGCTTCTGAAAAGAGCGCGTCTTCGATCGCGGTAGCGAGCTTGATCATGTCCTCGTCAGCCAATATGCATCTGTCAAAAAATGTCACATCAAGGATCGGCATTGGGTTCAGTCTAGGTAGACGAGAGATTCCGGCCGCAGCAAGCAACTCTTCGAACTTTTCGTAGTGATCCGGACGCACCCCTTTTTCGCGCATCTCGGATGCGCCGATGTTCACGACAAAGCAGTTGTTCTTCTTATCAGAGACGATCGCCTCAATTGCTTTCCCAATATCCGTCCGATTTTCCAGATTAATGATGCAGTTGTGGTCGAGAGTAATCTTCATGAGGCATAACGAATAGCGTTAACGTATTGTTGAGCCGCACCGACGCCAAAGCGTACCCGAAGGCCTGCGGCGTTTCACGGCGTCGGCTCGAACAACAAGTTACGGTTTGCACCGAATAACCATACTGCGAGAAATCGTTGACCCGCCAGCGAAGCCGGATGTCGAGCCGCCAGCCACCCACCCCGTATCGCCGGACTTTTGTACTATCTCGTATCCTTTTGTGCCGCACAGTTCACCTGCTTTTTCAAAACACATTCCCCAATTACGCGCAGTTCCGGAGCAGTTGAGTACGTGCGCTTCTTTACCCTCGGCGTCGAAAGACTTAGATGAGGATGCGCACCCGACGACAAGCAGAGACGCGCACAAGAGGAAAATCATCCTAATGAGCATGTCGTTCTCTCCTTTGTAAACCAACTAGAAGTCGAGCTCCCAGTGACGCAGTATAAAGCGTCAATGGGGCGGATAAAACTACCGGCTACACCCCGGGGCAGAGTAGTACGTTCATCCCGGTGGAACACCAGACGAAATTCGCCCAAAGGCCGGCGAAATGCGCCTTGTAACGTGTCCATCGCCTGACGGGCGAGGGTCAACGCAGGTGGCATGCGCGAGTGAGGCTGCGGCGCGGCGACGGTCGGCGTGCCGAATGGTCGTGGAGGTGGCGTGTTGGACAAATTCACGATGTCTGCGGCGGCGCCTGCGGGCGTCGGCGCGAGAGCGAGCCGACGATGCGCAGATGCGCGTGCAAGCGCACCGATTGCAGAACGTCATTCTCGAAGGGGCTGTTAGCCAGCCTTGTGTGGGTCATCGGGTGCCCCCACGTGACGAAGCCAATCCAATACCAGGCCGCGTACTAGCGTTACCGCGACGCCGTGTTGCATTGGGTGGGTCGGAGGGTCGCCTCTGTCCTTGCCATGACGGCCGTCGCTCCGGAGCGTGCTGTAGCTATTGGCAGTGTGCGTGAACAGATTGGCATCACTGCGAGAGATCCAGCCAAGGTCGACCATCTGGCCGCCCACATCAGCCTGAACTAGCTCGAAAAGAAGGTAAAGCTCGGACCAGGTCAGGCTCGGCCGACCAACGATAATGAGGGCATCGTGCGCCCGAGGCGAAAGTGAGGCGGCGCGTATGAGTGGCGATGCGGCAGCCTCCCGAGGGTCAGGCTGAACCTTGCCTCCGACCACTGCCCGCACAGAGCCAGCCTTGGCTCGCATCTCTGCAGAGTTAACAGCTACGACCGTGTGGAGAATGGCACCAGCTGAGTCCACGCCAAAGAGTTGATCGGCGAGGGAAAGCGGTCGAAAGGCTGAACTCAGGAGGCAACCAATGCCGTTGATCATCTCCAGCTGGTCTTCGGCAAACGCGCGGACGGGTTCATAGTTGTCACCAACGATCGCCGATGGGATCACGAGGACAAACGTGTCGTCGCGTGGGGCCACGTGGACGTTCTGTCCCGCGAGCCAAAGTGGGAGATCCTCGAGGTCGAACTGATGACCAACCAGAGGCACTATCCAAGAAGCAATCTGTCGTTTGTCCACCGTGTAGCCTTACGGAGGCTGGCTAACGAACAGGATTTTATCCGCCGTGCGGAAGCATGGCGGATAAAATCTGTTGGACTGAACCGCTGGATTCAAAGCGACGCAGTTTGGGATTTATAAGGCGGTGGAAGCGGCGCGTAGTGGCGGATGCGCCGCGAAGGCTTGGCTGGCGGACCCGCATGATGTGTCCCGATTCCCAGTGGGTGCGAAGTCGATGCGATTTCGACTATGACAGATGGCCGGGCGAGGGTCAACGCAGGTGGCATGCGCGAGTGGGGCTGCGGCGCGGCGACGGGCGGCGCGCCGAGCGGTGGTTGAGGTGGCGTGCTGGACGAGTTCACGTTGTCTGCGGCGTCGCCTGCGTCGGCGCGAGAGCGCGAGCCGACCACGCGCAGGTAGCCGACCCGACGCTGTTGTGATCAGTGACGACACTTGGAGGAAGCCTGCAGAGGGAACCAGAGCGAGCAAGGCAGCGATGCGCCTGATCGCGTCGGTGTGGATCGGGCGATTATGCGACGTTCTGCATCTTGTTCGCGTAGTCGCGGCCTGATGTCGGCGGGGGAAGGGGCTTACCGTCTTGGTGGTAAAGCGCAATTGCTTCCTCTACGACCTGGCACAGTTGCTCGAAGACGGCTTTCTCGTCCGCGCCATGGCACCCACCGTAAATCAGGCCGGGAGAACTCCCAACAAAGCATTGGTCCTCTTCCGACCACTCGACAATCTTCGCGTACCTTGCACTTTCTTTCATGATTTTGACTCCTCGACGGCGCGCTTCACAGCGCGGACTTGATAGTGCTTTGCGTCGTCGCCAAGCGCTCCCGATATTGTGATCGGTTTTGAAACTCTTGCGTGGACAAAGTTTCTGTGGCTGCCTTTCCCACCCCGATTGACGAAACCTGCGCGTTCAAGCTCGGCAACAAGTTCTCTCACCTTTTGCGGCACGAAATCACCCTCGGATATTTCGTCGCATAAGTAGAAGTCGACCTCCCAATGACGCAGTATAAGGCGTCAATAGGACGGATAAAACTACCGGCCGCACCTCGAGGCAGGGTGGCACGCTCAATCCGGTGAAACACCAGAAGAACTTCGCCCAAACGCCGGCGAAATGCGCCTTGTAACTTGTCCATCGCCTGACGGGCGAGGGTCAACGCAGGTGGCATGCGCGCAAACAGATTCGCCCCCACCTGCGCCCGCGGAGGGCGGAGCAGGTTCCGTTGGCCTTGGCCAATGGATGCGACCCCAAAGCGGGATGCAGCGCGCCGGTTGTCCGCGTGCTTGTGCGCGCCGCCACGGTCGCATCCCCACAATTGGGGCCCCGGCTCCACGTTTCGGTGCGCCCTCCCCCATCAAGGGGGAGGAGAAGTTTTTTTGTCGGCCTCCGGCCGAACGCTGGCGGTGCGCAGCGCCGCTGGTGGACGGTCCGGTGCAAGGCATGGTTCGGCCCCTGATCGACGAGACAGCGGATCTGCATCATGCCGCAACCTCAAGCAACACTTCAGGATGGCGCTCGGCGATCTTCAGCAGCGTCCGTGCCGCGCCGGAGGGCTCGCGCCGGCCCTGCTCCCACTGCTCCATGGTGCGTTTGGAAACACCAAGCGCTGCCGCCACCCACGTTGCGCTAATCGGCCGCGCGCTTGCGCGCTGTCCGGCTTGAGCGCGCAGTGATACGTCTTTGGGTCTCGACCAGACGTCCCGAACCGAATTTGTGCAGGACGCTCGCCATAAGCGTCTGGTACGGAACGCCTTCCTCTGCGGCGCGAGCCTGCAACCTCTCCAGGTCCAGCGACGAAATCCTGATGTTGACCCGCTTGTTCTTGAGCAACGTGGCCTCCGCCGCGGCCCTGAGCCGCGCGATCTGGCGTTTCTGGTTCCGAACAGGCTTCCACTCGCCGCGTTCGAAAGAGGCGAGAATTTCCCGTTCCAATAGCCTTTCGCCGTTCATTTCACTTGTCTCCCGATAGGAAATCTCGCGTCGCCTTGCGGCTCGGCATGATGCTCTTCAAAAAAATCTCGTTTTCGCTTTCAACATACGGAACGAGGTACGCGTAGTCACGTATTCGCACCACGAGCATCTTCTGATGCCTGTACTTCGCCCGGTTCGGGTGGTCCATTACGCTGAGAAGACCGCCCTGTGCGATCGCGGAAAGAACTTCCTCGAAAGAAACGCCTCGCTCCGCTTTGAGGGAAAGGCTCTTCTCGGCGCTCCACCTCATGGGCTTCACGTCCAGGATAATACCCTTGTGTGCCTTATGTGATCAAGACGTGCCCGCGGCAGGGTGGCACGCTCAATCCGGTGGAATACCGGAGAAATTCGCCCTCACGCCGGTGAGATGCGCCTGGTAGGGTGTCCGTCGGCCGGTCCGCTCGTTCACGAATTGGACTCATGCGTTGAATGTGCAAGGGTCGTTTGGTAGCATGCTCGGAAAGCTCCAGCCCGTATTCCTGCACCGCCTGTCCTCGGAGGACGTTACTCAATGCCAAAAACGACCGGGCCCCGTTTCGTCGCGGAGACGCTGCGCGAGTACGGGGTCACGCACGTCTTCTTCGTGCCGCAGATGCTGCTGGAGACGCTCACCTCGATGGAGGGCATGGGCATCCGGCGCGTGATGACGCACGGCGAGAAGGCCGCGGCGTACATGGCGGACGGCTACGCGCGCGCGAGCGGCCGCCCGGGCGTGTGCATGGCGCAGCACGTCGGCGGCTCCAATCTCGCGGCGGGATTGAAGGACGCGTACCTCGCGTGTTCCCCGGTGATCGCGCTCACCGGCGGGCCGGCGCCGATGGCGCGCTACCGGCACGCCTACCAGGAACTCGAGGACTTCACGCAGTTCGAGCAGACCACGAAGTTCAACGCGCACGTGGATCACATCGCGCGCCTTCCCGACATGCTGCGCACCGCGTTCCGCGAGGCGACGCTCGGCGCGCCCGGCCCGGTGCACTTGCGGATCGGCGGCCATCATGCGGAATCGGTGATGACAGAGGCGGATCTCGAACTGATCGTGGAGGAGCGCTTCAAGCAGGTGCCCCCGCTGCGTCCCGCGGCCGATCCGGCGCAGGTGATCGAGGCGCTGCGCGTGCTCGATGCGGCCGAACGCCCGGTCATCGTCGCGGGCGGCGGGGTGGTCTGGTCCGGCGCGCAGCCCGAAGTGGTGGCGCTCGCGGAGAAGCTCCAGATCCCCGTCGCGACCTCGCTCAACGCCAAGGGCGCGATACTCGACACGCATCCGCTGGCGGTGGGCGTCACCGGCACGTATTCGCGGGCATGCGCGAACCGCACGGTCGGCGAATCCGATCTGGTGTTTTACATCGGCAGCCACACGGGCGGCCAGGTGACGACGCGCTGGCAAGTGCCGCGCCCCGGCAAACCGGTGATGCACCTCGACATCGACGCACGAGAGATCGGCCGGAATTATCCGACGAAGTGCGGGCTGGCCGGCGACGCGAAGACAGTGTTGAAGCAAATGCTCGAAGCGGCCGGCTCGGGCGGCGCGGCTGAGCGCGCACCGTGGCTCGACCAGGTGCGCGGGTTCGTCCAGGAGTGGCGCGCATCGGTTGCGGCCAACGTCGATTCGGATGCGGTGCCGATGCGGCCCGAGCGTGTGTGCCGGGAGATTTCGCGCGTGCTTCCGGAGCGTGCGGTGCTGGTGTGCGACACCGGGCACTCCGGCATCTGGTCCGGCGCGATGGTGGATTTCACCCGGCCGGGTCAGCGGCTGATCCGGTGCGCGGGATCGCTCGGCTGGGGTTTCCCAGGCGCGCTCGGCGTGAAATGCGCGCTGCCCGATGCGCCGGTGGTATGCTTTGCCGGGGACGGCGGGTTCTACTATCACCTGGCGGAACTGGAGACCGCGGCGCGCTACGGCATCAACCTGGTGGTGGTGGTGAACAACAATGGAGCATTGAACCAGGAGATTCCGCATTTCGACAAGTCCTACGGCGGCGATCCCGACGAGCGGGGGCGTGAGATGTGGGGTTTCTCAAAGGTCGATTTCACGAAGGTGGCCGAGTCGCTCGGTTGCGCGGGCCTGCGCGTGGAAAAACCTGCTGACATGGCGCCGGCGTTAGAAAAGGCGCTCGGCATGAAGCGGCCGGTGGTGATCGACACGGTGACGGACCATCGCGCCTTTTCGCAGAAAACCTGGACCGGAGCATGAAGCCAATCTGGATGCTGTGCGCCCTTGCAAGCGCTGCCGCGGCCGTTGCCGCGCACGCGGCTACACCCGGTCCGGGGCAGCCGTACCCGGTCAAGCCGATCCGTATCGTCGCGAGTACCACGCCGGGCTCGGGTCCGGATATCTTTGCGCGGCTTATCGGCCACAAGCTCACCGAAGCGTGGGGTCAGCAGGTGGTCGTCGACAACCGGGCTGGCGCGAGCGGCATCATCGGAACCGAAATCGCGGCCAAGGCGGCGCCGGACGGTTACACCCTGCTGATCCTGACGTCGAGCCACGTCATCGTCGCCGCACTGTTCCAGAAGCTGAAATACGACCTCATCCGGGATTTCGCGCCCGTCAGTCTGCTCGGCAAGACGCCTTTTGTGCTCACGGTCAATCCCTCGGTTCCGGTCGTTTCCGTGAGCGAACTGCTCGCGCTCGCGAAGGCCCGGCCCGGACAGCTGCACTACGGTTCGGGCGGTGCGGGCACGCCCCCGCACCTCGCGACCGAGATCCTGAAATCCATGACAGGCGTCAACCTGGTGCACGTCCCCTTCAAGGGAATCACGCCAGCCCTCACCGACACCATCGCCGGGCAGGTGCAGCTTACCGTCGCGGTCGTCCCGGCAGTATTGCCGATGATAAAAACCGGCAAGCTGAAGGCGCTGGCCGTCACGAGTCTGACGCGCTCGCCGCTGGTGCCCGACCTGCCGACGATAGCCGAAACGGTTCCTGGCTACGAGGTGATCGGCTGGTACAGCGTGGTCGCGCCCGCGGGAACGCCGCCGCGGATCATCGACAGGCTCCATGCCGAGCTTATCCGGATGTTAAAGACGCGCGACTTTCAGGCGCGTATTGCAGGTCTCGGCGCCGAGTCGATCGGTTCCACGCCGCAGGAACTCGGCGAGTATCTGCGCGCGCAGACCGCGAAGATGCAAAAAGCGGTCGAGACGGTGAAGCTGCGCCGCGAGTAACGACGATAATCGCTGTCGAAATTTGCCAGTCCGCGTGTTGTGCAGTCAAATTTGTCGGCCAGGAACATGAAAGGAGCAGGAAATCATGCATGGATCGCTGGATGACCTGAAAGTCGAAGTCGACATGCTGTCCCCGGAAGGGGAGCGCATCGTCGGCAAGAATCCGCCGCTCGATATCATCGCGCGCGACATCATCTTCGGGGAAGGCCCGGTGTGGGACAACCGCGGGAAGCAGCTCTACTTCACCGACATCATCGGCGACGTGATCTGGAAATGGAAGCCGAAGAGCGGGCTGGAGGCTGTGATGATGCCGTCGGTCAAGGCGGACGGATTGGCGCTCGATCTCGAGTACCGGGTGGTTGTCGCCGGCTGGGGCGGGCGCACGGTGTTTCGCATCGAGAAGGACGGGTCACGCACGTTGCTCGCCGACCAGTGGCAGGGCAAGAAGCTCTCCAGCCCGAACGACATCATCGTGAGCACCGACGGTGCGATCTGGTTCACCGATCCGGTGGGAGGACTGCTCAACGTCGGCATGGTGGGGGAGGACCTGCAACGCTACAACGACAAGCAGCCGGTATTCCGGATCTCCCCGGACGGCAAGAAGATGACGCTCGTGACCGACGAGTTCGTCTATCCCAACGGCTTGTGCTTCTCGCCCGACGAAAAACTGCTCTACGTCAACTGCAGCCGCGAGCGGCTGATCCGGGTTTACGACGTGAAGCCGGACGGCACCGTGGGCAAAGGGCGCCTATTTTTTCAATATGGCGGACCGGAGCGCGGCGTGCCGGACGGCATGAAGTGCGACAGCGAAGGCAACGTCTATTGCACCGGCCCGGGCGGCATCTTCGTGCACGACCCGTCGGGCAAGGTGCTGGCGCGGATCAGGACGCCGGGCCACCATCCGACCAACTTCGCCTGGGGCGACGACGACTGGAAGTCGCTCTACATTACCAACATCGGCTCCGTGGTGCGTACGCGGTTGAATATTGCCGGTGTTCCAGGACGGTAAAAGACATTGGCCACGGAAACACACGGAAAACACGGAAGCGATCCGGAACCTGACCCGATACGGCTTGCTTGCATGGGTCCGGTTATTCCGTGCCTTCCGTGTGTTTCCGTGGCTGAATTGAATGTATCGTTTCTAAGAAGGAATCTGACATGACCTGGAATTTCGAGCTCGTAGCCGGGCCTCACAAGGGACGCACCGGCGGACTGGCGTGGGACGGCAGCGGCATGCTGTTCAGCGCGGTGGCGGAAGAGCGCATCCTGCGTTACGACCCGGCGACCGGCAGGACGGATCTATTTCGCAACTATAGCGGCCGCACCAACGGCCTGGCGCTGGCGAAGGATGGCACGGTGTTCGGGGCGCAGGAGGGCGGCAGGCGCGTGGTGCACTTCCGCAAGGACGGGTCGACCGGGGCGATGCCCGACCTGCTGGACGGCCAGCACCATAATCAGCCGACCGATGTCATCGTCGACAGCAAGGGGCGCGTGTGGTTCGCCGACGCCTACAACGCACAGGTACCGTACGGCCCGCCGGTGTACCCGATGCTGGACCACGCGTCGGTGCTGCGCTTCGAGCAGGCGAACGATGGCTGGAGGTTGGTGCGCGTCACTCACGACACAGGCGGGCCGCGCGCCATTCTGCTGTCCCCCGATGAGAAGACCCTGTACGTCGCGGACGGCGATGCGGAGCGCGGCAACCTGCAGCGGCTTTGCTCCTACCCCGTAAAACCTGACGGCGAACTGGGGCACGTCAAGGTCATGATCGATTTCGTGGTCGTCGAACGGGGCATCGAGGGCATGTGCCTCGACAGCGACGGCAACATCATCGCGTGCGCAGGCTGGAAAAAGGCCGGCGCCGGGCCCATGGTCTACGTCATCGCTCCGTCCGGAACCATACTGGAATCGCACCCCGCGCCGGCCGACCTGCCGATGCGGTGCGCGTTTGGCGACGCCGGCATGACGAGTCTTTACCTCACCGCCGCCGACGGGGGCCTCTACCGCGCGACCAACACCGGCCGCCTCGGTTTGAAGCGATGAAGTTCTCCTTGCCACAGAGGACACAGAGATCAATGGCACTATCTTAAGGTTCCTTCCCCCGCGTGCGGGGAAGGTTAGGATGGGGGCTGGATCGGTTCTGCCCCCTCCCCAACC
>JACQGN010000152.1 GCA_016199545.1 Betaproteobacteria bacterium
AAGATCACTGACGCACGCAAGGCGCCTTTCTTCTACATGGTGACCTTCGAAATCGCGCCGGAGGACGAGCGCGAGTTCAACGAGATCTACGATACCGAGCACATCCCGAACATCATGAAGGTGGACGGCGTGCTCGGCATCATGCGCTTTCGCGACGCGGCGCCCAACGACAAGGGCTGGCTCGTCTATTCCGCGCTGTACCTGCTCGCACAGGCGGATCTTCCCGATGCGCCGCGGTGGAAGGCGGCCTCCGATCTCGGGCGCTGGGCGCCCGTGATGCGCCCGCGGTTGAAATCTCGGCAGCGGCGGCTGGGTCCAGTCGTTGCTGCAAACGTCTGAAGCCATGCACATCGACCAGGAAATCAAGCTCGACTTCGCGGACGTGCTGATACGTCCGAAGCGTTCGGCGCTGCCCTCGCGCGCGGAAGTCGATATCCGCCGCGAGTTCGTCTTCAAGCACTCGCAGCGCCGCTACCGCGGCATTCCGATCATCGCCGCCAACATGGACACTATCGGCACCTTCGAGATGGCGCTCGCGCTCGCGCCGTTTGAGCTGTCAGTGGCGTTGCACAAGCACTACCGAGAGGACGAGCTCGTGCGGTTCTTTTCCTCGCTCGAGGTGAAGTCGAGCGCGTTTTATTCGATGGGCATCACGAAACCGGACCACGAAAAGTTCGAACGCGTCGCGTCCGGCACGGGGGAGGCGATCGAGTACGTATGCATCGATGTCGCCAACGGCTATACGGAAAGTTTCGTCAAGTTCGTCGAGAAGTTCCGCGAGGCTTACCCGAAACTCACCATCATGGCGGGCAACGTCGTGACCGGAGAAATGACGGAAGAAATGATCCTGTCCGGCGTCGACATCGTCAAGGTCGGCATCGGCCCCGGCTCGGTCTGCACCACGCGCAGCATGACCGGGGTTGGCTATCCGCAGTTATCAGCGGTGATCGAATGCGCGGACGCCGCCCACGGGCTCGGCGGCCTGATCTGCGCGGACGGCGGCTGCACCGCGCCCGGCGATCTTGCCAAGGCGTTTGGCGGCGGCGCCGACTTCGTAATGCTGGGCGGGATGCTCGCCGGCCACGCCGAGTGCTCTGGCGATGTCATTGAAAAGCATGGGAAGCAGTACAAGCGTTTCTACGGGATGAGCTCGCGCGCCGCAATGGAGAAGTATGCGGGCGGCATCGCGCAATACCGGGCAGCGGAGGGCCGGGAAACCCTCGTCGAATATCGGGGACCGGTCGCAGCCACGGTGCAGGAAATCCTGGGCGGCGTGCGCTCGGCCTGCACCTACGTCGGCGCGCGCAAGCTCAAGGAGCTCACGAAGCGCACCACATTCGTGCGGGTGAGCGGGCGCGCGAATGACAGCTTCGACGAGAGCGGGTGACTGGTCCGCAAGCGAGCGCACCCCGCTGAAATTTCCTGCACCAGTTACCACGTCTATCGGAGAACAGAAGCATGGCCACAGCAGCTGGCAAGATGTCACAGCCCAAGGACTACAAACTGATTGTCGAGAAGGACCTGCAGATTCCGCTGCGCGACGGCACCATCCTCTATGGCGACATTTTCCGCCCCGACGGCGGCGCCGGGCGTTTCCCGGTGATCATGAACATCGGGCCGTACATGAAGGACAAGGTGTGGGTGCCGCCGCCGGACCTCGAGGAAAAGCCCAACCCGTACATGAACTGGGAGACGGTGAATCCGTTGTGGTGGTGCCCGCGCGGCTACGCGCTGCTGCGCGTGGACACCCGCGGTTCGGGCAAGTCGCCCGGCAAGTCGGAACCGAGTTCCTATCAGGAGGCGCTCGACTGCTACGACTGCATCGAGTGGGTGGCGCGCAAGCCGTGGTGCAACGGCAACGTCGGCACCTGCGGCATTTCCTACCACGCGGCGTTCCAGTGGAAGGTGGCGGGGCTGCAGCCGCCGTCACTGAAGGCGATCATGCCGTGGGAGGGTCGCGCCGACCAGTATCGCGACCAGGCCTACCACGGCGGCATCTTCGCCATGGGTTTCATCGCGCGCTGGGCCAACAACAACACCGCGCTGCATCTTCTCGGCAAGCCACGCTCCTACAATCCGGATTCATTCGACAACAACCTGCTGTGGAACCTCATGCGCAATGACCTCGACTCCGAGTACTGGCGCTCGTGCAGCGCGCGCTGGGACAAGATCAAGGTGCCGGTCTACAGCGTCGGCAACTGGGGCGGCTCCTCGATGCACCTGCGCGGCAACACCGAGGGCTACCTGTGCCCGGCATCCAGGCACAGGAAACTGCGCATCCACACCGGCACGCATTACCACCCGTTCCATTCCGAGGAAGGCCGCATCGACCAGTTGCGCTGGTTCGACCACTGGCTGAAGGGAATCGACACCGGCATCATGGACGAGCCGCCGGTGAAGCTCGAAATCCGCACCGGCGGCAGCTTCAAGCCGTATGCGTTCCGGTGCGAGAACGAGTGGCCGCTCGCCCGCACGCAATGGACCCGGATGTATCTTCGGGTCGACCGTGAGCGGTCGAGCCAGGCTGACGCGGTGGAAGGGGAACTGGTGGCGACGCCACCGAAAACCACCGGCAAGCTGACCTATCCGGCGGGTCCTCCCAGCAGACCTGGAAAAACACCGCGTGGCGTTTCGTTCGAAACTCCACCGAAGCAGGATGACACGGAAGTCACGGGGCCCATCGTGCTCAACCTGTGGGTCTCCAG
>JACQGN010000146.1 GCA_016199545.1 Betaproteobacteria bacterium
CGGCAGCGCGAGACGGCGTCTGCCGCCCTGGAGCGCCCCGCGGCCGATTTCAAGCGGGCCGAATTCAGCGGCGAAATCGCGCAATTGCGTATCGGTCAGGCGCTGATCGTGAAACACCAGGACCGCGTAGCGGTCGATGGCATCCCAGATCGCACGCACGCTGCCGGCATCCATCGGCTGGCTGAGATCGATCCCGTCAACCTCGGCGGCGAACGATGGACGTAACGCTCGTAACTCGACTGCCATGGTGATTCCTCCCTGGCTCAATTCATTCCCACATGCGGTATCTCAGCGACGCGAAGTATAAGTAGGATAAACGTCCGTTTCCCGTCGGGCAACCGGTATCGCGCTGGTGTGATCAGCCCGGCTGCCGCAACGGCGGTGCGGATATGGGAAGCCGGCCGGGATCGAACGGGGCGAGATCGACGGTGTGTGCTGCGCCATCGACGATCAACTCCGCCATGGCCTCCCCTGTCGCCGGTGCATTGAGGATGCCCCATACGTTGTGGCCGGTAGCCACGTAAGCACCCGCGGTGCGTGGCACGCGGCCGATCAGCGGCAGGTAGTCCCGCGTGATCGGGCGGAAGCACGCCTGTTTCGCGATGATCCGGTCCGGGCTGAAAGCAGGTGACAGCCGCTCGCATATCGAGCGCAGCCGTTCGATCACATTCGGATCCGGGGCGATTCGAGCCGGGTCGATCGGCAGCGGCGCTGAGCCCGAAAAGGCGCAGACGTGGGTGCTGCTGTCGGCGCGGGGAAAAACTTCGACCGTCACTTCGTCTCCGGACGCAGCCCGATATTCGAGGAAGAGCGCATCAGCCGGCACGTCCGCGCCGGTGTCGTAGACGAGGCTCGGGCTTTGCTGTCCGTATACATCGGGCAGCGGCAGCCATTCCGCAGCAAGTTGCGACCAGGGTCCCATTGCGATGACGGCGGCGTCTGCTGCGACGACCGAACCGTCGACCTCGATCCCCGTCACTTGCGTACCTCGGCGTACCAGACCTGTGACCTGTCCCAGACGCACCTGCGCGCCGTGTTTTTGCGCCGCCCGCATCATCGCTGCCGTGAACTTGCGTGGATGAACGCTGGCCGTGGTGTCAGGCGTGCCGATTCGATGCGAAATGACGGTGCCGGGGGAAAGCCAGTCGAGCGTCGCGGGTGCGTATCTGCCGGGGTCACGGTCGCGAACCACGAAGCCGCTGTACGCATTCATCCGGCGATAGGCCCAGTCGTCGCCGGTCTCACCGGCAAGCTCGGCATGCAGGGCGAAGCTGCGGCGTGCCAGAGCATCGAGCGGACTGCCGGCGCACCAATCGAAGGCCAGAAAGCCACCCGCTTTGCCGGACGCTGCGCAGGCGACTTCCGTTCGTTCAATGACCGTGACATCGACGCCGCGCCGCGCCAGGAAATAGGCGGTGCAGGCTCCGATCACGCCGCCGCCGCAAATCACCACACGCATCCCGCTTCTCCGCGAAGTCGTGGCTGAGGTGAAATGCTAATCTAAAGGTGTGCCCTCATGCGATTCGGGCTAATCGATCTTGATGCCGGTTTGCTTGCGGATGCCGACCCACCTTGCGTAATCCTGCTGCAGTCTGCGCGTGAACTCCTCGGCGGAATTAGGCATGACTTCGGCGCCGAGTTTCTCGAACGCTTCGCGCGTGCGCGGCCGCGCAATGACGGCGTCGATTGCATCGCGCAGCTTCTGAACCGCTTCCTTCGGCGTTGCGGCCGGAATTGCGAGCGTGGTCCACGTCGAGTAATCGTAGCCGCGGAGCCCCGATTCGTCGATCGTCGGCACGTCGGGCAGAAGCTTCGAGCGCTGCGGAGTCGTCACCGCGAGTGCGCGCAGCCTGCCGGCCTTGATGGATGGTCCCGAGGAACTGACCTGATCGAATGACAGATGGATCTGTCCGCTCAGGATGGCGACCGCTGCGGCGGCGCCGCCCTTGTAGGGCACGTGGGTAAATTTCACTTTTGCCATCGACTGGAACAGCTCGCCCATCAGGTGGGTGCCGGAGCCCTGGCCCGCCGATCCCATCAAAAGCTCCCCCGGACGCGCCCTTGAAAACGCGATGATCTCCTTGACGCTGCGCACCGGCATTGACGGGTGCACGATGAGCGCGCTCGAGACGAGCGATATGAGCGACGTGTACACGAAGTCGCGCAGCGGCTGGTACTCGGTATCGTCGTGAAACACCGGCTGCGCCACCAGCGTGCCAGGCGCGCCGAGCAGGACCGTGTATCCGTCGGGCGGCGATTTGGCGACCAGAGTGGCGCCGATCCTGCCTCCCGCGCCACTGCGGTTTTCGACGATCACGGGCTGCCCCAGAATTTCCGTGAGCCCGGGAGCGATGGTGCGCGCGTTGATGTCGATGTTTCCACCGGGGGCGAACGGGACCACGATGCGGATCGGTTTGGATGGGTAGCCTTGGCAATAGGGGATTGCGGGCGCAAGCAGCGCCATTCCGCCCAGCGCGAGCCACAAGGGCTTTGTCATGCGGTTCTCCACGTAAGAATGGAGCCTTGCGTCGGCACGATCATCTGCCGGGGACGGCGTTACGCGGGCTTATACTTCCTAATTCAAGCGGATTCCCGTCTGCTTGACGACCTCGGCCCACTTGGCCCGCTCGGTGCGAATGAGCGCCGCGAATTCCTCTGCCGTGCTCGTGGCCGGGTCCAATCCCTGCGCGAGGAAGCGTTTCTGAAGGTCCGGCGACTGGATCGCCCGCACGACATCCGAATTGAGCCGGGAAATGACGGCTTTCGGCGTGTGCGCCGGCGCCAGGATTCCGAACCATCCGGTGGCTATCTCGAGACCGGGCAGCCCGGCTTCAGACACCGTGGGAACGTCGGGCGCCGCACTCGAGCGCTTGCTGCTGGTCACCACCAGAACCTTGAGCCTTCCCGCCCGCATATGCGGGATCGCGGAAGTGAGCGAGGCGAAGCCGACCGCCACGTTGTCGCTCATTATGTCGACCAACTGCGGCCCGGCGCCTTTGTAGGGTACATGGATCAGATCGACACCCGCCATCGATTTCAGCATTTCTCCGGCAAGATGGGCGACGCCCCCGATTCCGGTGGAGCCATAGGTGATCTTCCCGGGGGAAGCCTTCGCCAGCGCGATCAGCCCCTTCATGGAGCTGACAGGCAGCGATGGGGCAGCCACCACCGCGAGCGTCACGCGCGAGGTCATGCTGATCGGGGCAAAGTCCTTCACGGGGTCGTACGGAAGCTTCGCGAAAACGTTCGGGTTGACGGCGAGGGCCGAACTGGGCCCGAGCAACAGGGTATACCCGTCCGCGGTGCTCCTCGCGACCAGCTCCAGGGCGATGACGCCGCCGCCGCCGGAGCGATTGTCAACGACGATCTGCTGCTGCAATTGCTCGGTCAGCTTGGGTCCGATTATGCGCGCCTGGAAATCGGCGGAGCCGCCGGGCGGAAACGAAACCACCAGCCGCAACGGCCGGCTGGGATACTCGGCCGCGGGCGCCGGGCCCGACCACGCAAACACGGCGAGTGGCAAGAACAGCCATCTCGCGACATGGGACCGACCATCCTTTTTCCGGTCCATCGGCTCTCCTCCCTGGCATGTTCTTTCCGGTTACGCACCGGGTCCGACCCAATCTATTCCAATCGCGGGAACATGGCAAGCGCCATCGAAGAATGGGGACGCACAGGGACAGACCACCATTTCCGTCGCCGACGCCCGCCTCGCAAGGCCGATTATACGCACTGGGCGCGCGCTTTCGCACTGGCTCCCGACCCACGATAAATAGGGTCAGTGTAAGATTTCCACCATCTGCGATGCTCACGGCCGCGGAAATCTTACACTGATCCTATTTATCACTATTTATCCAACAAAGACATGACATCGACCCGAGGAGGTGGCGCAATGAAACTTTCCACCGCAGTCGTGAACGGCGTATCCGCAACATTGCTGTCGGTGCTCGCAGCCAGTGCGCTGGCGCAGCAGGACTACCCCAGCCGCCCGGTGCGCATCATCGTCCCGTTTCCGCCAGGCGGCAGCACCGACCCGATGGCCCGGCTGGTAGCCCACAAGCTGAGCGAGCGCTGGAACAATGCCACCATCGTCGTCGACAATCGACCCGGCGGCAACACCATCATCGGCACCTCGATCGTCGCCAGGGCCGCGCCGGATGGCTACACGATGGGCTATTGCGGCGCGTCGTTCTTCTCCACCGCGACGCTCATTCCGAACATTCCCTACAACGCCGTCACGGATTTCGTCGGGGTCACCGCGATCGCCAAGTCGCGAGTCGTGCTCGTCACACATCCGTCGGTGCCCGCGAAAACCCTTAAGGAGTTGATCGCGCTGGTGAAGTCGAAACCCGGGGAACTGAGCTTCGGCACATCGGGGATCGGCACCAACACGCATCTCTCCGCCGAGCTGTTCATGCAGTTGACCGGTACCCAACTGCTGCACGTGCCCTACAAGGGGTCGGGTCCGCTGACGAACGACTTGCTGGGCGGGCGGGTCGACTTGTCGTTCCAGGTCACGATCACCCAGATTCCGAATATCAACGCAGGCCGGGTACGGCCGCTCGCGATCTCCGGGGAAGGACGGATCAGGGCGCTGCCCGACGTGCCGACCTTCGACGAAGCCGGTCTGCCCAACTACGGTCTGACGGGGTGGACGTGCCTCATCGCCCCGAAAGGCACCCCGATGCATGTCCGGGCCAAGGTCGCGAACACCTGGGCCGAGGTCGTGAAGTCGCCCGATATGGCGGCGCTCATGGAGAAGCAGGGGATGGAATCCTACGTGGCATCGCCCGACGAGACCACCCGGCTGATCAAGGCCTCGGTCGCCGAGTACGCCAAGGTCATCAGGGACGCGAACATCACCTTCAAGCCGTGAGGCGCTGCGGCAAGTGAATAAGGTCAGTGTAAGATTTCCGCGGCCGTGAGCATCGTAGATGGCGGAAATCTTACACTGACCCTATTTATCCTATTTATCGCTGTTGCCGCGTCGCGGCCCACAGCCCGAGGCCGGTGATCATCACGCCCAGCGCGACCCCGAGGATGACGCCGTCGTAGTTCCCGTAACGGTCGAACATCCAGCCCGCCCACCAGGGGCCCACCGCCGAGCCCAGGCCGAAGCCCAGGTCGAGCAGCCCGAGGATCGTGCCCAGGTTCCTGCCCGCGAACCTGTCGGAGACGGCGGAGGCGTAGACCGGGCCCATGCCGTTGTAGCCGATGCCGAACGTTAGCAGGTAGCCCGCAAGCAAGGCGATGCGCAGGGCGAAGGATTCGGCCGGAAGAAGGGATGTCAGCCACAGCAACGCCAGTCCGACGAGGCTGATGCTGCAGATGACGACGACGCAGGCCCCACGGCCGATCCGGTCGGAAAGCGGCCCCCATATCAGGCCGCCGGTGGCGCGCATCACACCGAGCATGCCGAAGATCAACGACGCCAGCGCCAGGCTGTATCCCATGTCCACCAGAAACCGCGTTTGATGCACCACGATGATCATGTTGCACAGGCCGGTCATGGTGACGGACATGGCCAGCAGCCAGAAGGCCGGGGTGCGGAACGCATCCCCGATGGTCGCGCCGGTCTTGACAGGCGCGGTGCGCTCGGCCGGTTGCGCGGACGGGCCATCGGGCGCGAGGCCCACGCGCTCGGCGGAATGGCGATGGAACAGGAGATTGATGGGGATCAGCACCACCATCGCGGCAATGCCGAACCACCACATCGTTTCCCGCCACCCGATGTGCACGATCAATTCCGCGCTCAGGGTCGCGACGCCGAGGGAACCCAGGCCCACGCCGGCGAGCGATGCTGCGGAGGCGAGCCCCCGCCGCCGGGCGAACCAGCGCGGGACGATGGCCATGTGCGGAATGAATCCCAGCGCCGCGAAGCTGAATCCCAGGAAGATGCCGTAGGAGAGGGTCAAGCCGGCCAGGGTCTCGCTCGTGGAGCAGAGCATCAGCCCCGCGCCCATGCAGAGCGCGCCGAGGGGAAAGAGCACGCGCGCGCCCAGGCGGTCGAACAGGTAGCCGCTCAGGGCCGCCGTGCAGGCATAGACGATCATGGAGGCGGACACCACGCCCGCCGTGTCCGCGCGCGACCAGCCGGTCTCGTCAAGAATCGCGGAATAGAAAACGCCGAAAGCGAAGCGGAATCCGAGGGCAATGAATAGCGTGACAAACATCACGGCGACGATGACCCAGCCGTAATAGATGCCGCGCCTGCCGAACCAGGCGATCAGCCACGATGTGTTCACGTTCTGTCGGTGCTCCAATCAGGCGCGTTGAACCGCCGATGGACGCCGATTACGTCTACTGCGGCGACGGGATCACACGGAACCACACTGAAAGTTCTTCATTCTTCAGTTGGCATGCCCAAGCGACGACTTTCAAGGGAGCTCGCGCTCGTATCCTGATTCCTTCTGACCGCGAATGGCCAGGACAAACACGGTGTCCACCTCCTCCACGTAGTAATACAGCGCTACGTAGCCGCGAGCGCCATGTCCGATCACCAGCTCCCTGAGGTCCGCTTTGACCGGCCGGCCTATCAACGGGTTCTGTTCGAGGACGTCGATTGCGCGAATGACGTCCCGTACACGTGAGGCCGCATCTGCTGCTTCGTGCCCGAGGAGATGATCCAGGATGCGATCGAAGTCGTCCGTCAATTCCGGAGCAAGTTCGATTCGCGCCATGCTTATCGCGCGAGACGGCGAGGTTTGGGACGGGTAGGCGCGCTTCCCGCAGTCCGCCGCTCCAGGTACTGGCGCATTTCCGACCATGCAACCGTCTTTCCTGAAGCTGCTATGCCCGCAAAGCGCTTCTCCGCGGTTTCGATGAAGGCGGCCCGGCGTTCTTCGAACTCGGTCTTCTCAGCGATCGCTTCCACGATGAAGCCGTGTGGCGTCTTGCCTGCACGCTCTGCGGCACGGGCAACCTTGTCCTTCAGCTCCTTTGGAAGACGGATAGTCGTCGTGGACATGGAACACTCCTGCAACGAAGTGGCCTAGTGTAGCACAC
>JACQGN010000143.1 GCA_016199545.1 Betaproteobacteria bacterium
CACGGTCGCATCCCCATGAATGGGGCCCCTGCTCCTCGTTCCGGCACGCCGCCTGACGGCCATACGCTGCTCGGCACCACGGTCACCTTTGTGATCAGCGGCGCCCTGCGAACGGGGCTGCCGTACGACTCCATCAAGGATTTCGCGCCGGTCACGCTGGTTATTTTGTCGCCGTTCGGACTGCTGTTGCACCCCGCCGTGCCGGCGAAAACGGTGAAAGAGTTCGTCGCCCACGCCAAGGCCAACCCGGGCAAACTCCTCCACGGCTCGTCGGGGGCGGGCAGCTCGCCGCATCTCGCGACGGAGCTGTTCAATTCGCTGACGGGACTCAAGATGACGCACGTTCCCTACAAGGGCATAGCGCCAGCGATCACCGCGCAGCTCGGCAACGAAGTCCAGGTCACGTTCTCCAACGTGTTCTCCACCATGGGCCACTGGAAAGCCGGGCGCCTGCGGCTCGTCGCCCATGGCGGATCGAGGCGCGCGCCCGCCTTCCCGGATGTGCCCACCATCGCCGAATCGGGCGTGCCCGGATTCGCAGCCAGCAACTGCTACGGTTACGTGGCGCCGGCGAAAACGCCGCGGCCCATCGTCGAGAAGCTTGCCCGGGAATTTGCCGCCGTCGCAGCGTGAGTATTGCCGCGACCGCACGCCTGGTCGTTTGGCCATCGGGGCATACAGAGCCATTCGTAGACAGCAGCCGCGCCAAGGTATAGACTGCTAGTCTATACGCACAATGGAGGCGCCGGGATGAAAACCGCCAAACTGTTCCGCAACGGGCAGAGCCAGGCTGTGCGGCTGCCGAAGGAATTCCGTCTGGAAGGCGACGAAGTGTATGTTGACCGCGTTGCCGGCGGAGTATTGCTTCTGCCGAAGAAAATCACCTACCAACAGGTGATGGACATCCTTGGGAAGTTTCGGGGGCGCGTCAAGCGCAGTCAGCCCAGAGTTCAGGAGCGCGGCTGGCGATGATCTGGATGTTCGACACCAATACGGTCATATACTTGGTCAACCGACGCGCCGGCTATGAGCGCATCGCGCGCCGCATGTCCGGCCGCTCGCCCGGAGAATTGAAGCTCTCCGCGGTTTCGCTCTCCGAACTCGAGTACGGTATCGAGAATGCGTCCCCGCGTTTCCGCTCCCAGGACCGCGAGACGCTCGCTGAGTGGCTGGCGCTCGTCGAAGTGCTCGACTATCCGGCCGCAGCGGCGAGACACTATGCCGAAATTCGTGTCGCGCTGAAGCGCAAGGGGCGACCGACCAAACCTTACGATCTGCAGATCGGCGCCCACGCAAGAAGTGTCGGTGCTTCCCTGATCACCAACGACCCGGATGATTTCCGGCACATGCCTGGACTCACCATCGACAACTGGCTGCAAAGTTAGTTCTTCTGCATTCCGGCGTCCCGGGCCACCTTTTCCCACTTGGCGACGTCGGCCGGGATCATCTTGCGGATTTCCGCGGGCGTTCGGATGTCGACCTCCGCGCTTGCGGAAGCGAACCGCTTTGCAGTCTCCGGCCGCTTGAGGATGGCTGCAACCTCGGTGTTCAACTTGTTGATGACTGAGGCCGGCGTGCCTGCCGTCGTCGCCCACGCCCACCAGATCCCCGCCTCGTAACCCGGCAGCCCCGCCTCGGCGGCGGTGGGCAGGTCGGGCATGGCTGCAAGCCGCTTCAAGCCGCCGGTCGCCAGCGGCTTGAGCCTCCCGCTGCGGATGTGTGGATTCGCCGTCACGAAGGTAGCCACCGCCATATGCGCCTGGCCTGACGTCACGTCGATCAATGCCGGGGCGCCGCCCTTGTAGAGCGCGATGACCGCGTCGATGCCGGCGTGGCTGCGGAACATCGCCGACACGAAGTGCATGAATCCGCCCGCCGAAGCGATCGTGATGTAGTTAGGCTTGGCTTTGCCGAGCGCCAGCAGTTCCTTCAGCGAACTGACAGGCAGCGACGGCCCGACGGTTATCAGGACGGGCCCATTGCCGAGCATCGCGACCCAGTCGAAATCCTTGATCGGATCGTACGGGAGCTTCTTCACCACCGCCGGATTCATCGTGAACGCGCGCGAGGCCATGAGCAGCGTGTAGCCGTCGGGTGTCGCGCGCGCGACGATCTCGGTGCCGATCATGCCTTCGGCGCCGGGGCGGTTGTCGACCACCACCGGGCGGCCGACGCGCTCGGCGAGCTGGCCTCCGATGTAGCGCGCCATGATGTCGTTGCTGCCGCCGGGCGCCTGCGGCACGATGACGCGGATCGGCCTCGCGGGAAAATTCTGCGCTGAACCATCCGGCGCCGGTCGCTGTGCCGCCAGGGCGCACGTTGTGAACGCCAGCACCGAAACCACCGTCATTGCGAGAATCGACTTCATTGTCTCCCCCTCCCCTGCCGTTCAGTATGAGCGCAGAACTTTGCCCGGCAACGCGCCGGTATGCCGGCCATCGCGATCGAGCACCTCGCCGTCGACGATGGTCCCGTTGGTAACCGGCGGGTCGTAAACCGCGTCAGGTCTCCCGGAAGAACTGCATGCCAAACAATATCACAGATGCATGAGCAGCAAACCGTTCACGGGAATCAAAACCGCGCGCCTCGCGAAAGCTCAGCTCCTGAGCGAAAACTTCTGGAACGTGTGGCAGTCCGCGGGCGCCTTGCCGCGGCTCACCGCGAAGGTCCAAGTGACTTCGCTTACGTAGAGGTCGCATTTCGAGTCGAGCGCGAGTCCATGCGGCGCGGCGAAGCTGCCCGGCGCCGTCACCTGCGGCGTACCCCAGCGCGCCAGCACCTTGCCGTCCTTGTCGAAGATGCTCATGCGGGCGTGGCGCTCTTTCCCCTTGGTGATGGGGCCGAGGCTCTGGGAGGTGTCGCCCTCGTGCCACGCAAGCTCGGTCACGTAGACCCGCCCCTGCGCGTCGAACACCAGGTGAGTGGGCCGCTGGGTGTCGGTCCACTCGCTCAGGAACTCGCCGTCCGGACTGAAGATCTGGATGCGGTCGGCCTCGCGGTCGCAGACGAAGACGCGCCCGTCCGCGGCGATGGCGATGCCGTGCGGAAGATAGAACTGGCCCGGGCCGCGACCCGGCTCGCCCCACGATCGCTTCAACTGCCCGGTCGGAGAGAACTGGTGCACGCGGGCGTTCCCATAGCCGTCCGAAACATACAGGTCGCCTTTCGGGCCGACCGCGATGTTGGTGGGACGGTTGAAGGGGCCCGCCCCGCGCTTGATCGATGTGATGTTCTTGCCGTCGTATCCCGTGTCCGACGGCGTGTTCTTCACTCCCAGCGTCATGAGGAGTTTCCCCTCGGGCGTGAACTGGCGCACCGTGTGCTGGCCATCGTCGGTGCAGAAGATGGTGCCGTTGGGCCCGACCATGATGCCATGCGTGCGGTAGCTGAATTCGCCCTCGCCCCACGAGCGCAGAAAGTTGCCTTTCTGGTCGTAGATCATGACCGGGTGGTCGCCGCGGCAGATAAGGTAGACGCGGTCCTCGCCGTCAACCGCCACCCCCGCCACGTCGCGATGAACGTAGTCCTTGGGCAGTTGCTCCCAGCCCTCGACGACGGAATACTCGATCCTGCCTGACTGTGCCATGCGTTTCTCCCTGGTCTCGCGTCTGATCGCTGCGTGGATACTCGTTGGTCAGCGTTCCTGACGAGCGCGACCATGTGCCCATCATGCCATAACCCGGGATTTGCGCGTTACTGGCGCCAGTGGGCAATGCCGCGCACGGAGCACCGGAACCATTCCGGTATCGAGTACACTCGAATCCTGGAATCGAATCGGGCGGGGATTCGCCCCGAGGAGCCTCATGCAATGAAGATCGTGTTTTCACCCGTCATTTCCCCGGCGGCCTGGGCTATCGGGCAGTCGCTTCTTCCGCCGGGCCTCACCATCGAGATCCTGGAACAGGATCCGGAACGCCGTGTCGCGCAGCTCGAGCAGGCCGACTTCCTGATGGGGTTTCTGCGCGGCATGCCGCTGGCGGCGGACGATTACCCGCACCTGCGCAACATCAAGCTGATCCAGGTGCTGAGCGCCGGCTACGACGGGATCGATATCGAGCGGCTGCGCCGCAGCGGCATACCGCTTGCCAACAACGGCGGGGCGAACTCCTACGCCGTCTCGGAGCACGCGATCATGCTGATGCTGGCGGTGTATCGCCGCCTACCCGCTCTGGACCGCCTGGTGCGGGCCGGCCAGTGGAAGTCGAGCAAGCTCGGCGAGGAACAGGAACACGAACTCGCGGGCAAGACCGTCGGCATCGTCGGCGCCGGCATGATCGGGCGCACCATGGCGCGGCGGTTGAGCGGCTTCGAGGTGAATCTCCTCTACTGCGATCCGGTGCGGCTCCCGGCCGCGGACGAAGCGAAACTCAACATGAGTTATCGCGGCCTGGACGATCTGCTGCGCGAATCCGATGTCGTGTCGCTGCACGCTCCCTTCAATCAATCGACGCATCACCTGATCTGCGACCGCACGCTCGGACTGATGAAGCGCGACGCCATCCTCATCAACACCGCGCGCGGTGAACTCGTGGACGATGAGGCGCTCTACCGCGCACTCAAGGACGGCCGCATCTGGGCCGCCGGCCTCGACGCGTTCTACCCGGAGCCGCCCGACCCGAAGAACCCGCTCCTCACGCTGCCCAACGTGGTGCTGACACCCCACGCGGCGGGTCCGACCTGGGAGAGCTGGCCCAAGCGCTTCGGCAACAGCTACGCCAACATCCAGCGCGTCGCCCGCGGCGAAGCCCCGTTGTGGGTCGTGCCCGAATTGCGTTGATTGACGAGGAGAAATTGTGATGGCTGAACGTGTCGGTGTCGTCGGAATGGGGCTGATGGGGTCGGCGTTCACGCACCATCTGCTGCAAAGCGGATTCAAGGTGCAGGGCTTCGACATAGACGAGCAGCGGGTGCGCCAGTTTCATGAACGCGGCGGCGAGCCGGTGGAGTCGCCGGCGGCAACCGCGCGGGGAGCGCGCTGGGTGCTCACGTCGCTGCCGACGAGCGAAATCGTGCGCGAAGTGGTGCTGGGACCCAACGGTATCGCGCAGGACGCGCCCAGGGGCCTCATCATCGCCGACGCCTCGACTTCGCGCCCGCAGGACTCGGAAAAGCTTGGCGCGGAGCTGGCTGAGCGCGGGATCCGCTTTCTCGATTCATGCGTGAGCGGCACCAGCGCCATGGCGTGGAAGAAGGACCTCATCGTCATCGCCGGCGGAACGGTCGAGGACTTCAACGCCTGCAAGCCCCTGTTCGCCGGCTTCAGCCGCGCCGCTTATCACATGGGCCCAGTAGGCTCCGGCGCCATGGCCAAGCTCATCATCAATCTCATCCTGTTCGGCAACCGGCTCGCGCTCGCCGAGGGCCTGGTGCTCGGCATGAAGGCGGGCGTGGAGGGCGAGAGCCTGTTGCACGTGCTGCAGGATGCGGCTTGCAGCTCCAAGACCATGATCGACAAGGGCCCGAAGATGTTGAAGGGCGATTACACGCCCGAAGGCCAGGTGAAGACCTCACTCAAGGATGCGCGCCTCGCGCTGGAACAGGGCGCGCGCCTCGGTGCGCCGATGCTCGTGACGAGCCTGTGGACCCAATTGCAGCAGGCCGCCTACCAGCAGGGGCTCACGGACATGGACAGCTCATCGTTCATCGAGGTCCTGCGGAACATGGCGGGCCTGCCGACGCGCAAATGATGCGTTCGCATCTCGGCGTGCCGCCAGAAGGCCGTGGCGCTGCCGGCAGGGCGCTACTTGCATTTCTGCTGGCCGCGTGGGCAACGAACGCGCTCGCGGCGGATTTCAGTTCCTGTCTTCGCGAGCTGCACCGCGAGGCGGTGGCGAATGGCATCACGCCGCAGGTTTTCGACACCGCCATGGCGGGCGTCGAGCCCGACCAGAGCGTGCTCGATGCGATGGACAGCCAGCCCGAGTTCGTAACGCCGATCTGGGACTACATGGCGGGGCTGGTGGACGAGCAGCGCATCGCCGACGGCCGGGCGAAACTTGCGGAGTGGGCCGCGGTTCTGGCCGAGGCTGAGCAAAGGTTCGGCGTCGACCGCCATGTTCTCCTCGCCGTGTGGGGCGTCGAAACCGATTACGGCAAGGTCAGAGGCGGGCGTCCGCTGGTGCGCTCGCTCGCGACCGTGTCGTGCTTCGGCGAACGCCAGCGCTTCTTTCGCGGCGAATTTGTCGCGGCCCTGCACATCATTCAGGATGGCGACATCCGGCCCGAGGTTCTGGTGGGTTCGTGGGCCGGGGCGTTCGGCCAGACGCAGTTCATGCCCTCCTCGTTCCAGCGCTTTGCGGTCGATTTCGATGGCGATGGCCGCCGCGACATCGTCGGGTCGGTGGCGGATGCGCTCGGCTCCACCGCGAACTACCTGAAGCGCGTGGGCTGGGTGAGCGGCGAGTCGTGGGGTTACGAGGTGCGCCTGCCGCCGGACTACAGGGGCCCGTCGGGACGCCGCAGCCGGCAGGCGCTCGCGCAATGGCGCCGGCTCGGCGTCAAGCGGGTCAACGGTGCGGCGCTCTCGGGCGGCGGCCCGGCAGCGCTGCTCCTGCCTGCCGGGGCTGGCGGCCCGGCGTTCATGGTATTCAAGAACTTTGACGCGATCCATGCCTACAACGCCGCTGAATCCTACGTGCTCGCGATCGCCCATCTCTCGGACCGCCTGCGCGGCGCCGGCCCGTTCCAGACGGCGTGGCCGACGGACGACCCGGGCCTCTCGCGCGCCGAACGGCGCGAGGTTCAGCAGCGGCTACTCGAGCGCGGCTTCGACGTCGGCGTAGTGGACGGGGCGATCGGGCCGCGCACGCGAGCGGCCATCGAGGCATTTCAGACCTCGGTGGGGCTCCCGGTGGACGGCCGCGCCGGCGCGCGCGTGCTGAAGGCGCTGAAGGACGCGGCGACGCCCCGGTAAGTGAGGATCGTGCAACGCGCCTGGCCCTTGACCTGCGCGCGATCGGTGATACATTCCCGCATTCCTGCCAACCAAGGGAGAACCCCATGATTGAACTGCACTCGTCACCCACGCCTAACGGCCAGAAAGTCATGATCATGCTCGAGGAGACCGGCCTCGCATGGAAGCACTTCGACATCAACATCCGCCTCGGCGAGCAATTCACGCCGGAGTACCTGAAAATGAGCCCGAACAACAAGATCCCGGCCATCGTCGACACCGAAGGCCCGGGCGGGGGCCGCTACAGCATGATGGAATCGGGCGCGATTCTCTTCTATCTCGCCGAGAAAACCGGGAAGTTCCTGCCCAAGGACGCGCGCAAACGCTACGACGCGATGCAGTGGTTGTTTTTCCAGATGGGGCATATCGGCCCGATGTTCGGCCAGGCGAACCACTTCAACAACTACGCCAAGGATAACATCCAGTACGCGAAGGATCGCTACAACAACGAATCGGTGCGCCTCTACCGGGTGCTCGACAACCGGTTGCGCGCGAGCCCGTGGATCGGCTGCGACGAATACTCGATCGCCGACATGGCGATCTACCCGTGGACCAAGGGCCACAAGGACCGCGGCATCGACAAGGCCGGATATCCGAGTTTCATGCGCTGGTTCGAGACGATGGAAGCGCGGCCCGCCGTGCAGCGAAACAACCAGATGGCGACCGACATCCGCGCGCGCATGACCAAGGCTGCCGAAGGCAAGTCGGCCATCAACATGTTCGACACCAAGGACAACGCCGAGCGGCTCGCAGCGGCAACCAAGGCTTGAGGGGCGGCGCGGGCAACGAGGGGTTGAAAGTCTCTTGCGAATGACTCGCTTTCCCTCACCCCTAACCCCTCTCCCGGAGGGCGAGGGGGAACGCACTGCGCTGATACGCGAGAAGAGCGCATCGAGAAAGGGCCTGTCTTCCCTCTCCCTCCGGGAGAGGGACCGAGGGTGAGGGAGAACGGCACTGCACCGGATAGTCATTCTGTTATTGATTTCCGGAGCCCGGCGACAATTCGGTCAACGAGATTCCGCGGGGGCGGGCGATGGGTCAACTCGACGGCAAGGCCGCTCTGATCACCGGAGCGTCACGCGGCATCGGCCGGGCGGTCGCCCTGCGGCTTGCTGCGGGAGGGGCTGCAATCTACCTGGCGGCCGACGGCACCGCGGCGGAACTCGAGGAAGCGGCTGCGGCCTGCCGCAAGGCCGGCGCGCCGGATGTGGCCTGGGGCCTGCACGATCTGGCGCGCCCGGACGCGCCCGAAGCGATGGTGGCCGCGGCTCATCAACACATGGGTCGCATCGACATCCTGGTGAACAACGCCGGCATCCGCGTGCGCAAGCCGTTCGGCGGGTTCTCGCACGAGGAGTTCGAGCGCGTGGTGGCCATCAATCTGCGCGCGCCGTTTTTCGCGAGCCAGGCGGTGGTGCCCATCATGCGCGCGCAGGGCGGCGGGCACGTGATCCACATGGCGAGCCAGCTCGGGCTGGTCGCCTCGCGCTACGGCTCCGTCTACAACGTCACCAAAGGGGGGCTCATCCAGCTCACGCGTTCCATGGCGCTGGAGCTCTCGAAGGACGGCATTTCCGTCAATGCCGTCTGCCCCGGGCCCGTCTCAACCGAGGGCTTCCTTGCGGGCCGCAATCCGGGCGAGCTGGAGCAGCGCGCGCGCGACGTTCCGCTCGGGCGCTTCGGCACCGTGGAGGAAGTCGCCGGCGTGGTTGCGTTTCTGGTGTCGAAGGACGCGGGCTACGTCGTGGGCCACGCGCTCGTCATGGACGGCGGCTACATCGTCCATTAGCCAATCGCGCCCGCCGCGGCATCGCTCCGTCAATCGATCGTTGGGGTTCGCGTGGCCCACCCCAACCTGCAGCCACGACAATTTCGCAGGTTGGGTTAAGCGCAGCGCCGCATCTCAACCGTCACGGCTTCTCGCGCATGGCGCGCGCCCTCTTCGCGGGCGGACGCTCCCAGCAGCGGGTGAGCCACGCCTCGAGCTTCGGCCACTTCGCGAGATCGAGCGTGAGCGCGCGCAGGAGCGCCGCGGCGACGTTGAGATCGCCCACCGAGAAAGACGGGCCGGCGAGCCACTCGGATTTCGCGAGCGCGGTCTCCAGCACGTCGAACGAGGCCGTGACCTCATTCCACATCTCCGCGGCGATCTCCGGCTTGCGTTGGGCTTCGGGATACTCTTTGGTGTGCCGCATGTAGTTGACGAGCTGGCGGTCGAGGCGGTCCGTCTCCCACAGGCTCCACTGCCAGGCGAGCGCCTCGTGCCTGGGGTCCGTGGGATAAAGCGGGCTCTTGTGCTTTTTCGAAAGATACAGATTGATCGCCATCGACTCGGTGAGGATGAAGCCGTCGTCGTCGATCGTGGGCACGCGGCCGTTGGGATTGAGCGCGCGGTATTCCGGCGTCTTCGTTTCAGGCGCGCGCGGCAGCCAGTCCTTGTGATCGTAGGAAATTCCGAGTTCGCCCACCATCCACAATACGCGCACGGTGCGGGATTTGGCGGAGCCGTAAATGCGAAGCATGGTGTCCTCCGGGCGTTACGGGATCAGTCAGTTGAACGGCTTTTCGCCAGCGTATACGCTTTTGATTTCCTGCCGGGCGCGGCGGGCGGAATATATCCCGATATGCGGCAGAGCATCCCGTCGACCTCCTTGCCGTCCTTGTAGCGGATCGACCGGCACACCATGATTTCGCCCCGCGCCTTCAAGTCGGTCACGCCCAGGCGCACGTTCGCAAGCGAGAGGCCTGTCGCGGCGGCGATCTCCGAATCGAGCTGCTCGCCGGTATTTTTCAGGTAGTCCAGGATCGCTTGCATAGCGGATGCTCCTCATCACAGTCGGTGGGGCGGCGCAGGCGTAGACAGCCATCGCGTCGGGGGCCGAATGATACAGTAATTCGGAGATCCTCACCTGAACCGGGAGAAAACCGTGATGAAACTACGCGTTGCAACGCTCAACATGGAGCAGGATCACAAGCGCTGGGAGAAGAGGCGCGAACTGATCATCGAACAGCTTGCCGCCATCGATCCCGATCTCTTCGCGATGAACGAAGTCTGCATCCCGTTGCAGACGGCGCGCTGGATACAGAAGGCGATGCGGGAGCGCTACGGGCGGGATTACGCGCTGGTGCAGCAGACGCGCGTCAGCGGGCTTTCCGCCGTGGAAGGCGAAGCGCTGCTCACCCGGCTGCCCATTGCGGAAACCGGCAACCTTGATTATCGAACGCGCGACATGGTAGCGCTAGTGGCGCGCGTCAAGGCAGGAGAGCGCGCCGTGGATGTCTATGTCACGCACCAGTACATGTCGCGCGGGGACGAATCGCTGCGGCTTTTCCAGGCGCAGCAGTTGCTTGCGTGGATCGAGAGCCGCAGCGATGTTGTGGGCCGGATCGTCTGCGGGGATTTCAATGCCACGCTCGACAAACCGTCGGCCGCATTGATGGCGACGCGCTTCCGTCCCACGCAAACCGCGCCGACGGCCTTCACCCCGCTCGCGGACGACGCGGGCAACGTCACGCATCCCTACTGGCCGCGCATGGACCGCTGCATCGACTTCGTCTGGATCGACGGGCCGCTTGAGGTGGTGGCGAGCGAGGTGTGCTTCAACAAGGGCAGCGCCGCGTATCCGTCGCTCTACCCTTCGGACCACGCGGGGGTGTGGGCCGATCTGCGGCTAAGCAATTAGCCGAAATCCAGCAAAATTGGATTACAGCGCGCCGGCATACACCCCGAGTAGCCAGCGCCTCGGGATCAGTCGGCCGAAGCCGCCTTCGCGGGGGCGTGCGCCTTGGACTTCCGGCCGGGAGCGGCGGGCGGAACGTATCCCGCCACGCGGCACAGCACCCCATCGATCTCCTTGCCGTCCTTGTACCGGATCGACCGGCACACCATTACCGCCCCACGGGCCTGCAGGGCTTTCACGCGCTGGCGCACTTTCGCAAGCGAGAGGCCGGTTGCCGCGGCGATCTCCGAATCGAGCCGCTCGCCGCCGCCTTTCAGGTAGTCCAGGATCTCCTGCATGTCAGATGTTCCTCGTCACATCGGGTGGTATCGGCCCGGGCGCGGACAGCCGTCGCCTCGGGGGGCGAATGATGAATGTGTTCAGAGTCCCGGCCTGAAAGTAGGTTCCCCAGACCTTTGAGGATCAAAAGTAGCAAGGAAAAAGGGGGCAGCTCAGACCCCTTTAGACCGAAAAAAGTGCCGGACACCTTCTCCGCTTGGGAAGAGATTCCCGTCTTACGAAAAGACTCCCGACCCCTATTTCGCTATTTCGACCGGTTTTCCGCTGCGCGCGGATTCGATCGCCGCGCGGATGAGGGCAAGGGCCTTCAGGGCGGAATGCCCGTCGGTCTCCGGTTTCCTGCCGGTGAGGATGCAGTCCGCGAACTCGAAGATGGTGGTCGTGACGTCCTCGACCGGCGCCGGAATCAGGAGCCTCTTGAAAAATGCGGACACCCTCCTGATCGGCCCAAAAATGTAGTTGAGCGTGTCGGCCTGGTGCACGCCTATGGTCATCAACGCGCCGCCCGGGCAACCGGAATCGTCGCTGCGCCAGCGGAATTCATCCGGTTTGAGGTCCCATCCCTGGCCGCTGGAAAGATTCGCCTCGACCATGATCGGCGCGCCGATGACACCTCTGTCGATCAGCTCTTTCACCTTGCGGTTCGCGGCATGACGCCGGTGCACGTGCCCGATCAGCAGCGTCACCCCCGCCTCCTCGCACGCCGCGATCATCCGCCGTCCGTCTTCCAGCGTGTTGGCGATCGGCTTCTCCACGTAGACATGCTTGCCGTGTTGCGCCGCCAGCTCGGTCTGCTTGCAGTGGAATGCGTTCGGGGTCACCAGGAGCACGCCGTCAAGGTCGTCGCGCCTGACCATGTCCTCGAAACTACGTTCCTCCTCGCAGCCGTAGCGCTCGCGCGTCGCCTTGCGACGTTCCGGCGCCACATTGAAGCAGGTCACGAGTTCGACCTTGCGGCTGCGCTGGATGGTGTTGGCGATCACCACCGAAAACGAGCCCAGACCGCTCATGCCCAGCCGCACCTTGTCCTTCATGCCGCTTTCCCCCCGGTTCCACAATATGGCTCAATTGAGCGCGGGATATTCTGTTTCCGCCAAGGCTACCCTATAATCGTGGACGGCATCGGGCAAGTCCGGCGCGTCCCGTTGTGTCCAATATGTGATCCGGCCAGGAGTGTGTTGGACGTTATCCCGACACGCTCCTTACGGACTGAAACCGCAATCGATACCCTCCATCAACGAAGGACCATTCCCGTGAAGCAATACGACGTGCTGGTAGTGGGCAAGGGCAACGCGGCGTTGTGCGCGGCCCTTGCGGCGAGAGACAAAGGCGCCAGCGTGGCGATGCTGGAAGCGGCCACCGAGGACGAGTCCGGCGGCAACAGCCGCTTTGCCGGCGGCGTCATGCGCTTCGCCTTCAGCTCGGTCAAGGATCTGCAGCTGCTCACCGACATTCCCGAGGACGAAGCGCAGAACACCGACTGGGACAGCAACACGCAGGACGAGTTTTACGACGACCTCTACCGCGTGACGAACTACCGCACCGACCCGGAGCTGAGCGAGGCGCTGATCACGAAGAGCCTCGACACCATGGTGTGGCTGCGCAGCCAGGGCGCTCGCTTCGCGCCGAACTACGCCTCGCAATCGGCGATCGTGAACGGCAAGCGCAAGTTCTTCGGGCGCTTTCCGGTCGGGATTGCGGACGGCGGCGCGGGGTTGGTGGACGCACTCACCAGGACCACGGTCAAGAAGGGCATCGACATCTTCTACGAGACGCGGGCGGTATCGCTCATCTATGACGAGCGGCGCGTTCTCGGCGTGAAGGCGAAGTGCCGCGGCGAGCCGGTGGAATATGGCGCGCGCGCGGTGGTGCTCGCTTGCGGCGGATTCGAAGCCAATCCGGAGTGGCGCACGCGCTACCTCGGCCCGGGGTGGGAACTCGCCAAGGTGCGGGGCACGCGCTTCAACGTGGGCGACGGGCTGCGCATGGCGCTCGACATCGGCGCCTGCCCCTATGGCAACTGGTCCGGGCGCCACGCCGTGTCCTGGGAGCTCTACGCCCCCGAATTCGGTGTGGTCGAAAAATCCCACGATCCGTACCGGCACAGCTACCTCTACGGGCTCATGATCAACGCCGACGGCAAGCGCTTCGTCGACGAGGGGCAGGATTTCTACAACTACACCTACGCCAAGTACGGCGCAGAAGTATTGCGGCAGCCGAATCATTTCGCGTGGCAGGTATTCGACGCCAAGATCAAACCCATATTGCGCAAGGAATACTCCGGCAAGGAAGTGACACGCGTCGTCGCCAACACGCTGGAAGAACTCGCGGCAAAGATGGAAGGCGTGAACGCCGCGGCCTTTCTCAAGACCGTGCGCGAGTTCAACGCCGCGGTGCAAACCAACATCCCGTTCAATCACGCGGTCAAGGACGGGCGCGGCACCGTGGGCATCGAGCCGGTGAAATCGAACTGGGCCAATCCGCTCGACACGCCGCCGTTCGAGGCCTACGGCGTCACCTGCGGCATCACCTTCACCTTCGGGGGCCTGCGCATCAAGCGCGAAACCGGGCAGGTCATCGACCTCAACTTCCACCCGATTCCCGGCCTCTATGCCGCGGGCGAGATGGTGGGCGGGCTGTTCTATTTCAACTACCCGGCGGGTACGGGTCTCGTTTCCGGTTCGGTATTCGGCCGCATCGCGGGCAACGGCGCGGGCGATGCCGTGCTCGCGAAGTAAGGTGTACAGATTGGCCACGGAATCACACGGAACGACACGGACAAAGCCTTGTGCCGGTAACGGCTCGATTCGAGAGTTTCCGTGTGTTTCCGTGTGTTTCCGTGGTCGTAGTGTTTTTTTTCTGAGGAACCTATGAAACTCTATCTTTTGCCGCCTTCCGGCAACGCCTACAAAGTCCGCATCCTGCTGTCGCTGCTCAACGTGCCGTACGAAAAGGTCGTGATCGACGGCTCGAAGCAGGAGAACAAGCAGCCGGCGTTTCTCAAGCTCAACCCGCGCGGCGAAGTGCCGGTGCTGGAGGACGACGGCACCGTGATCTGGGACTCGGCCGCGTGTCTCGCCTACGTCGCACGCAAGCACGGCGGCGAGCAGTGGCTGCCGGGCACGCCGAAGGAGATGGCGGAAGTGATGCAGTGGATCGCGCTCGCCGCCTCCGAGATCCAGTTCGGCCTGCAGTACGGCCGGCGCGGGGTGAGGCAGGGGCGCTGGACCGCGGGCAACCTGGAGCAAAGCCAAGCCATCGCCCGCGTCGCGCTCAACGCGATGGAGGGCCGCTTGAAGAACCACAAATGGCTCGCACTCGACCGCCCGACGATCGCGGATATTGCATGCTTTCCCTACGTGGAGACCGCGCCTGAGGGCGAAGTGCCGCTCGATCCGTACCCGAGCGTCGTGGCGTGGATCGCGCGCTGCAAGGCGCTGCCCGGCTGGGCGCCGCGCTAAAACGCGCCTACTTGTCGGTGCAGCGCCTCGACAATGGGCTCGAACGCGAGCAGCATCTCCTTGCGCCAGCGGTTCCCGTCGTCGGGGCGGTTCAGCGTGATCACGGCGATCCTGTCCTCGCGCGCAAGGAGCACGGGAGGGCCCTGAGTGGTTTCGGTTTTTCCTGTCTGTTCTTCAGTCATAGGAAGTCATCAAGCTACAGAAAACGGAGGAAAGAACGCTTGGGCTGTGCCGAAGTAACACTCGTCCCCCCTGTATCAACTGGATCCCGGGAGCGCGCGGTCCGTGCTGGCCTGCCAAAATTGAAGCGGTCAATTGGCAACCCTCGCCACTCGATCCTTGAGATACCTAACTTCCCCATCCTCGTCACCGAAATCGATTAGAGAGACCTGTTGTCCGGCGACCCCCGAAACCACGCGTAGCATTGCGATATATAGCTCCGCGATTGTTAGAAATAGGCATGCCGACAGGCGGGCCTCGCCCGAATCCTGCACCTCCACCTCCTCCAGCAGTGCTTCAAAGGTCGCGCCGATCTTCTCGGCGGCGGAAATCAATTCGTACCGCTCACCCATATCAGTGCAAATGCCTCTCGTCCCTGCGGTCTATCTCTGGGATCCGGTATCATTCGGCCGCCGGTGTCACGGCTGGCGGATTCATCAGCCTGCATCGCATTGCCTCTTCATAGGATTCGTGAAAAAACCGGGAAAGAGGCCTCGCTTCATGCCTTTCATGCTCGCGGATCACGTCGTCGTGGTCCCCGCCACCAAGATGCTGCCAGTAGTGGAGCCACGCGTACAACTTCGGCGTCGTCTCCACGTTTAGGGAGAACTTCGTCGAGGCGACATGCCGCGCCTGTTTCTCGTCCGTCATGAATGCGATGCTTCGCACTCGGTAGGCCACGGCAATGCAGGACAATTCACCGCTTCCCAACCCTCTGGGCGCCTGTCGTGATATGTCTGCGAGGTCATCGAGGCTGCACGGCTGAGTCGGAAACCCACCGTTTCGCCTCGCGCGCTCCAGTCGCTGCATCATCTCGGTACGCTGCGGCGAAGCATATGAACGCGGTTTCTGCAGACATTCGTACAGCACCATTCCAGTGACGCAGAAGTGCAGCCTGGCGTTCATCGCCGCCTGGTAGAGCTTGCGTGACGACAGCATGTTCCATACTGAACACGTGTCGACCACTGATGCCGGCGAAAAGCGGGTTGGATCAAGCGCCATCTTGGATGGACCGCCCGTACAGGGCAGATATCTCTCGCAGTTCGACATGGTCCGCGAGCAAGGCTTCGCTCAGTCGCCCCGCGGAAATCTTGCCTTGCTGATGGGCGTCGAAGCACAGCCCGACGAAATAGTCTGAAAAGCCTCGTTCGAGCAGGGCAATACGCCGGGCGCGCTGCCGGTCCGTCAGGTCTTCAGGCGCCTCAGGATCGATCTTTTCCGTCGTGGGGACGCGAACGCTTCGAATCGTTGCCGCAGTTGCTTCGTCGATAATGCCGGCTTCCCGCAAGGCAATGGACAAGGCCAGGGTGCTGACGCGAAGTTTTTGCGCCCACTCGATGGCCCGGTCGGCGGTCCACTGCGGCACTCGGGGCAGTTGGTCAGGTGGCATGAGATAGCACGAAGCGAACCGGTTGGCGCGAATTTCGCGCAAGTCACCTGCGTCATACTTCGATGAGCCGCGCCGAAACGTAACCATCACGGCCTCCGACGAATCGAAGATCGCGTGCGCTGCCTCATGACTCGCTGAGAATCGCTGGCGGTACAGGTCCTCGTCGTAATTCACCAGTACGCAATGACCCGCAACAGGGTGCTCGAGGTACAGACCCGAAATATCGGAATTGACTAGGCGTCGCCTGAAAATGTGAACGCCGACCTTCCGGAAATCTGCAAACACGTCACGCGGAATCTCGTTGGAAGCGTAGCCGAGGTGTTCTCTGAGCGCCTTGCCCGCTGGGGCGCCATGCGCTTTGAAGAGCGTGCCGATTGGGGTAAAGTGGAATGTTTGCTTGGGTATGCCCAGCGAGGCTTCCAGAACGGACTCGATTTCGCACAGATAGATAAACTCCTGAATGGCCCTGCGGTCCTCGGCCGTGAAGGCATCGCCATGCCGCCGATAGAGAATATCGGTCTGCTCGAACGGCGCCGGACGATTGTCATCCAGGAAATCCCGGAAGTCGTGCCGGTAGAAGTTTGCAAGAATCAGGACCTCATCGCCCGAGGCTTCAGATTGCCCCGATTCGATTAGATCAATCCGATCAGGAGCAAGGCCAGTCGCCTCGCTTACTGCGGCGACGCTGAGCGATTGCATTTCTCTCGCGTGACGGAGTTTCCGGGCAACGAGTTGCGCATCAACAGCCATGCTCAAACTCCCGGGCCTGCAGCGTTATGTTGATTGCCAGTGCCACGAAGCTGGAGCGACTGAGCAGCCGGAACCGTGTCGTGTCTCGTGGTGACGTTATGTACAGCGTTCAATACCACTTGGGATACCTGGGCCTCGCTCACAAATCGCGCCTTAAGAGCCTCTCGTGCGCTGGCGCTCCTCTCAAGGTCTCGCGTAGCCACGGCTGTCCCATCAATTCATCTGGCGGCCGGGTGGTAGTTGTAATGATGTACTGAAACAGCGGCTGATCTCCGAACTCTTCCAATCTACGGGCCAAGCGAAATAGCCTGTGGTAGACGCTCAGACCGAGATCGGCCTCCCTCGGGCTGTCGTGGACGAGGAAGGCCGGTAGGTGAGTGCCCCCCTCGATACTCATGCACATCACAGCCAAATCGAAGGCGACAACTTTCAGCGATTCAATCGCCGCCGTTGAACGTTCGCCTCCAAGCTGCACGGACAATCGTAGTCCGAGGCCACCGAGCGTGACTCTTCCTTCTGCAGTTGGGCCGACCAGTTCACGAATGATGGCATCGAAAAATTGCGACAGCCTCCGAAAAACGTCCGCCTGCGCATCCCGGTGTGCGCCGACCCGCTCCCGTTTCTTGTCGATCTTCTGAATCAGGTCGTCCGCGTTCAAATCTGCTCGCTCTTGTGCGACAAGCAGTTCGTCCAAACGGTCGACGTCGTCAATTCGGCGCCGTGCTCTATACCATGTGTCTTCGCGGGCATCCCGGGCTTTCTCGGCTGCGCGAAGCTGTTTGCGACATTCGCCCGCGTGTCTGCGGGCGGAGTCGAGTTCGGTGCTAATACGTTTTTGTTCTTCCTTATCTTCTTGTAGTCGACCCGATTCCCGCTTGAGATCTTGTTCGTGTTTCTCCCAGCGGGCACGAATTTCGACCGCATCTGGTAACTTGTGAGATAACTTGCACCCTTCCGCGAGCGCGCGGTCGATTGGCACTTCGCATACCGGGCACACTGCATTTTCTGACTTGAAGGTCGAGAATGACAGTGCGGGCAGTTCTCCTTTGATACGGCTTATCAGGCGCTCAATCTCCGGGAGACGTGCGTCGAACTCAGCCAACCGCTTGGCCAAGTTTTCAGCTTGACTCCACGCTTGCTCGTCACGTGCCCGGAGCGCGGTGAAGTCTGCGACGTTTGTTGAATCGCTGACCATAGCCATGCGGGCCAACTCTGCTCTGGCAGCCTGGCGCATTGGTTCCACACCCAATAGACCAGGAAGCAATTCGTAATCGCGTAGGCCAAGGTCCGTGACAAGGCGAAATCGCATTCGGTCCGTACTCGCCCTTCGTTGGGCCGATTCCTGAATGGATTTTTGATGCTCAATTTCCATTTCACTGATCTCATCCCGGAGTTTTTGTTCTTCCGGAACGATGGCGCCGATCAGTGCTCGAAGCGCATCCAGTATCTTGATTGCGGAAAGCCCCCGAGCTGGCGAATCGGAGTCGGAATCTGGAGATCGCCAGTCGAGTACACGATCGAAACGGCACTCTTGATCCCGCGCGAGCCAAGCGAGCGCGACCAGCCATGCATGTAGAGCACGGTCTCCAGGAATGAGAGAGACAACGTCTTTCGAGAGAACAAGGTTTTCCACGGTCTCCAGGAATGGCGCGACTCCATTTTGAGCAACGGCGTCAAGAGAAGCGTTATCGAGATTTCCGTTGCGAATCGCGACATGTTTTCGGCTCGTCCCCATCGGGCGAAGGATTGCCCAACACGTGCCATCGAGCATAACTTCGGCGCCGACCAAACCATCCGGGAAGGCACGAACAACGCCATCCCGTTGATCATCCGAAGCGAAACGATCCTCGCCCAGGCAGTAGCGGAGCAGGCGACAAAACAAGGTCTTTCCGCCCCCGTGGGCCAGCGCGCTGTCGCCGCTATCTACGTCCGCGTGTTCAGCGGGATCGGGGGACCAGACGAAGTTGAGGCCTGGCCGGAGAGTTATTTCGCGAAGTACCACGCCCGGTTCGCTCCAGAGCACGAGTCTGCGGACCCACAGGCGAGGCTCGGTGCGCCCCGCCTCGGGTTGAATGCGCAAGCCCGGAGGCGGCAGGAAGTCAGGCTGCCTCGGCATGGATCCACTCTTGGATAGGCTCTGGAAGTTCTAAAATCATTTCATCGACCCCACGGCGGTGCAATACGCTCCATACCATGTGCGCCCGACCGTCAGGCCAACCTTCAGTCTGCATGGCATCTAGGCCCGGTCCAGGCGCCCAAGTGTTTGCAGCGAGGTCCTCGATAAGCATGCCTCGGCCTCGCAACAGTTGAACAGCGCCGCCCCAAGCTCGATCGGCTGTGGGCACAAGGTGCACTACATCAGAGGCAATGAGCGCAGCGTCAGCGCCAACAAGCCGTCTCCACAGCAAAGCCTCATCCGCAGCGAGCGTAGGTGTGAGGAGCCGGGGTTCTTCCGCGAGAATCGCCGCCAGCCGCACTTTGCGTATAGATTCCGGAGCTCCGGCTGCTTTCAAGATCGCAGCAAGAATTGCCCCCGCATCGGCAACACGGTTTATTCCGGACCGTGCCCACGCCCCATCGGGCAGCTGTGCTGGGACAACCGGTGCCGGCGGCTTGCGGTCGATCTCTGGGATTGGAGGACGACGGCTGGAATCGAACAGATCTTCGAGAACCTCGTCGCCAATCGGCCTTTTGCCGCGCTTCTTCTTGAGTGGCACGGCAGCAGCCTCAGTGGATGCGCGCTGGTGATTGAGGGCAAGGAGACGGCGCAGGACTTCCTTGCGGGCGGCGGGGCTGATCGTGTAGCGGACGCGGTCGTTTTCGGGGAGGGTTTCAACTTCGTGGAAGTCGTGACCGAGGTCGAGGTCGGGCCAGCGGTAGGCGTCGCGGATTGCGATGTCCAGTTCGCAGTGCAGGCGGCGCAATTCGAGGATGCCCTGGTAGCCTGCCTCCGCTTCTTCCAGGGATTTCTTGCTGATTTTTGCGACTACAACGGGCGTAAGGTCACGGGTGTGGAATAGGTTGTAGATGTCGGTCAAGCCAAGCCAGAGCTGACGCATGAGGCCACGGCGGTGTTCGTGGTAGCGCTCGCCGATTTCCGCCAAGGTCGAACTGGCGGTCTGCCACAGCCCCTCGGGGAACGGGAAGGTCTCGAAGCAATCGGATGGGGAGTAGCGCAGCCGGGTTTCCAGCGCGCCGCTGTATTTGCGCGCCCAGACTTCGTGCAGCGTCGACTGAACGACCGCGTAGAGGTCCCAGCGGTTCGTAGTGAATGAAAATAGAGCGTGTGTGAAAATGCGCCCTGATACGGTCCAAGAAAAGTTGAGGTACTTAGTTGTGGCCGCCGTGATAAAGCATCCGCCCAGCAAGTTCGACTTTGCATAGCAGTCCTTGTTGTGACGGTAATAACGCCACCACTTTTCTTTAGCACCAGAATTCTTCTGCGCGAGTCTCTCAGGCAATACCAAGGTTCGTACTCTCGCAACAAGCTCGGGGCAAGCCGACTCGGCATCTTCCAGTGATCGGAATCTCTCCAAGCTGATAACGTATCGCGTAGGGTCCTGCGCAGGGTCTGAGTTGACCTCCTGCCCATTCAGTAGAGGGAGAATTTCCTGAGCGTAACTTCCTGTTCCGAGATAGCCTTTTGCCTCGGATTCATTGAGGATGAAACCATCCCCGAGTGGAATTGAGCCCATAAATACAAAATTAGCGTTCTCCGGTAGCACCTTTGGCTTCCCGGTGTCCTCGCTGTCCTCAAAGTAGGCGTTGATGATCGCTACTTCCTTGCCATCCAACAGTCGCTTGCCGCGCCATTCACCTTTGTGCAAGGCGACCAGCGACACCACCAGATTGGCCCGCCCCGGCCACTTGATGCCGCGCACGGCCATGTTGATAGCGCCGCCATGGGTCAGCACTTGCTCCAGCCCGTCCTTGCGGATGTCGCCGTCCTTGATGGAATTGGTGGTGATGAAGGCAGTGAAGCCGCCCGGACGCAGGAGGCTGTAGATACGACGGACGAAATAGGCAACCAAATCGCTCAAGCCTGCCGGCGCGTATTCCCATTTCACATACTCACAGAACGGGTGGCCGTAGGTGCCGCTCAGCGCTTGGCCGCCAAGATAAGGCGGATTGCCGAGGATGCAGTCGAAGCCTCCACGCTGAATGATTTCCGGGAATTCCAGAAACCAGTGAAAAAAACGCTTCTGCTCGCCCAATGCCCAGGCCTGCGCGGTCGCCTGCCCTTGCGGGCTGCGCTCCCCCTTCCAATAGCGTCGGAATTCGGCATCGGTGACGAATTTGGGTAGGTTCGCCGGCGTCTTGGGCAGAAAAAATTGGGCGATCGGGATCGCGGCAATCTGATTGAGCAACCAGGCGTCCTCGCCCTTCGTGAAGTCCTGATAGCGGCGTTTCTTGGCCGCGATGTCCTCGGGCGTGCGCTCGGGCAAACCCGAAAGCTCGCGCCAGCCGCGCAGAATGTCATCGAGTTGTTTCTGGATTGCCGGGGCAAGCGGAATCTGCCCGGACGCGTGATCCTTGCGTTCCGCCTTGTTACGCTTGCGCACGAGCGCCGCGGTTTCCTTGTCGTCACCCGGCATGGTGACAAATGCTTCATCCGGCACGCCGCGCTCGACCTCCTCGCGCCGAACGAAGCCGACAATCGCATTGCCACACTTGATATGGTGATCGAGGAAATTCAATGGCTCGCCGGGGTTGTGCGCCTCCAGCCAGAGCGCGACCTTGCACAGTTCGACGGCCAGCGGGTTCAGGTCTACGCCGTAGATGCATTCGCGGATCACATCGCGGATCGCGGCGCGGAAAGCGGAAGGCGACGGTTGCTCCTCGCCGGTGCGGACGATCGCTAGCTGGGTGGCGATGCGTCGCGCCGCAGCCAGCAGGATGTGGCCGGAGCCGCAGGAAATATCGGCGACCCGCAGGGACAGCAGCGCCTGCTCGGGATCGCGTTCTTTAAGTTTTTCCGCGATCAGGTAGTCGAGCGAGTGCTTGATGAGCGGCTGGACTAGATCGTCGTCGGTATAGTGGCTCTGGGTGTCATCTGCGCCCGCCCGCAGATCGAAGGTCAGTGCGCCCGCCTCGAGACTGAACACGGCATTGAATTTCAACAGCCCTTCATAGACGGAACCGAGCTCCTCCACGTTGAGCGCGGCGTAATTGACGCGGATCACCTGCCGGGTATCGGGATGCTGGTAAAGCCCCAGCGAGCGCAGGCACGAGAGCAGCACATCGTTGCCGAGCGTCGCGTGGGCGAGGGGGCCGATGGCGTCGGAACTGAACAGATCGCCAGCGAGAGGCGCGAGACCAATCGCTGAACCCAGTCCACCGGCTTCGAACAGGCGAAATGTGGCCCGCAAGGCGAGCCAGAGATCATGGCGGCGACGGTCGGCGAGGTAGCGCTTCTCAGACAGGCGGCGCAGGCGTTGCGCGCTGTAGTAGCGATCGTAGATGTCGCGCTTGCTGGCGGCTGTCCGGGGCGGAAAGACCAGTCCGCGCTCCTCGATCACCATCAGGAACAGCAGGCGGTAGATCAGCCGCAACAGGTGCTGGTAGTACACATCCGGCTTCAGTTCGCCCGAGGCTGCCGCGTTGCGCAGCGTCTCGTTTGCCGGGTGGGCCAAGAAGCCGTTGGCGAAATCGCGGATGGCCCGCTCGACCGCTCGGCTCAGGCCATCGCGGATGCGCGAACCGGAATCGAGCGAGTCCTGATGGTAGCGCTCGATGTGGCTTTCCGCCGCGGCCTCGCGCGAGGCGGGCAAGCGCGTCGCGTGCAGCAGGCGGTAAAGGACGGCGAAATCGGCAAACAGCCCGTCGGTGAAAATGCGGTCGAGGTCGAACTCCAGGTAGGTAAGCTTGACGAGCCGCGAACTGTCGCGCAGCAGCCGCA
>JACQGN010000144.1 GCA_016199545.1 Betaproteobacteria bacterium
CACGTTGACCATGGCCAGGATGGGACGCGCCGTCAGGAAGGCGTAAGTCCGCAGTTCGGGACGGGCCGCGAGCTCCGTGTCTTCGAAGATGCGCCGGCTGGCGTCAAGGAGCTTGCGGCAACGATCGAGTGCGTCGCGCTCGTCACCCGGCATGCCGGGCTTGCCCTTCTTGCGCTCGAGTTCGCTGCGTTCGAGACGCGTCTCGACCAGCATCAGGTCGGCCAGGATCATTTCGGACAGCAGCGTGTCGAAGTCCGCGCGCGGGTCGTTCAGGCCCTCCTCATCGAAGGCACGCACGACGAGCAGGAAGGCGTCCATCGGCTTGACCAGATTGAGGAACCCGGCATCGAGGACCGACTTGTTCGCCTTTCTCTCGTCCTTGTGAGGGGCGTGCGCCTCGACGAGCTCGATGGCGGCGTGAGTCGTCTTCCTGGGCTGGTACATCCCGGACAACTTGTCCACGCGTGCGTCCGGGACCTTCATGGTGCCGAGCGTGATCCCGGCCTTCTCGCGGCTCGGCTCGGTGCCGGTCAGGGCCTTGAACAGGGATGTCTTGCCACTCTGGGGAAGCCCGACGAGTGCGACTTTCATTGGGTTCTCTTCGTCTACGATTCAATAACTGGCCCTAAACCGGCGGCCAGATGCGGCGGCCGGCATGCGGGCCGTGAGGCGCGTGGACGACGATCTTCAGCACGTGGCGGCCGGTCCATCTTTCGTTCACGCCGGCGTCGCTCTTCGGCGCCCGGTTGTAGTGACCGATCCAGATATGGCCCGGCCGGGCCTGCAACGCCGGCAGATGATGTCCGTGTAGCCAGGCGAGAAAACCCTCCCGGTCCGCGTCGTCGAGATCGTACCATTCCGCCTTGATTGCCGTGTCCATGCGTTATCTCCCTTCGCCGCGCGAATGTTCAGTCGGTCGCGCGAATGGGGGCAGTGTGACACTGACCACAATTGTTCTCAATTGTTGCGCACATGCTGCAGTCGAATACGCGCCCACGCTCGGCACCGTGGTGGTCGACTGCCGGGCGTGAGCCGGCCCCGACACGGTGCATTCCAATCCCACGCTCACACCCTGGCGCGCTTGAAGGATGACAGTCTCCCGAACAAGATCCGCGACCTGCTCGGCATCATGGTCGATGTCAACCTGCGGCGCGGGGGTGGCCGCGAATACATCGAAATCGTGACGCCCGCCTACCCTTCGCCCATCAGCTACCGGGGGCACTACTACCAGCGCAGCGGCAGCACCCTGCAGGAATTGAAGGGCGCCGCGCTGGATCGTTTTCTGCTGCGCAAGCAGGGACGCACCTGGGATGGCGTGCCGGTGCCGGGTACTTCACCGCGCAGCCTGTCGAAGGCTGCGGTGGATGCGTTCCGCGCCCGGGCGCGGCGCAGCAAGCGGGTGGATGCCGCGGATCTGAGGGATTCGACGGCCGGCTTGATGGAAAAACTGCATCTGTGGGACGGCACGCATCTCAAGCGGGCGGCGGTGCTGGCGTTTCATTCCGACCCCGACCGCTTCGTCACCGGTGCGCTTGTAAAGATCGGCTTTTTTCATTCCGATGACGACCTGCGCTACCACGACGAGATACACGGCGCGCTGATCACGCAGGTGGACCGGACCCTGGAGCTGGTGCGGATGAAGTACTTGAAGGCAGCGGTCACCTATCAGGGTATCCAGCGCGTGGAAATCTACCCGGTACCCGAACCGGCCCTGCGCGAGGCGGTGCTGAACGCGATTATTCACAAGGATTACGCCGCGGGCGTGCCCGTGCAGATCAGCGTGTACGCTGACAGGTTGATGATCTGGAACCCCGGCCAGCTTCCGCCCTCGTGGACCGTCGAGAAACTGAAGCAGAAGCACCCGTCGCATCCATTCAACCCGGATCTTGCCAATGTATTCTTCCGCGCCGGGGAAATCGAAGCCTGGGGGCGCGGCATCGAACGGATGTACGCCGCCTGCCGCGCGGCTGGTTTTCCGGAGCCCGTCATCACCTACGATGAGTCCGGACTGTGGATCAGCTTTGCGTTTTCCAACACCTACCGGAATCTCATCGAAGGGGTGGGAACTCGTGCTGCCGATCGCGCGACCCCGGAAGTCGCCCCGGAAGTCACTACCGGGCGGCCAGAGTCACGGCCAGAGTCGCAGCCAGAGTCGCGGCCAGAGTCACGCGAGCTACGGGTGATGGGTCTTCTCGCCGGGGCGGCGAAGTCGAAGGCGGAGATTGCCGTCGGGTTGGGCCACAAGGAGATTTCCGGGCAGCTCAACAGAGTGATCCGCCTGCTGCTGCAGGAACGATTTGTCTCTTACACCATCCCCGCCAAGCCGAATAGCCGCCTGCAAAAATACATCCTGACCGAGCAAGGCACGAAGAGGCTGGCTGAGCTGCGGATCGGGAGGAGGTCCCGATGACCGGAGCCAGCGCGACTATGCGCGCAAGGACGGCACGATGCAGTTCGTCATCCACTGCCACGACAGGCCCGACGGCGGCGCGCGGCGGGCGCCGCTGCGCGACGCGCATCGCGACTATTTGAAGGACCACAAGGACATCATCGTCGCGTGCGGTCCGCTGCTTGACGACGACGGGGTGAAGACCATCGGCAGCGTGCTGATCCTAGACGTCGCAGACAAGGCGGAGGCGGAGGCCTTCCGGGCCGACGAGCCGTTCAACCGCGCCCGCGTCTATGAGTGGACGATCGAGCGCTGGCGCTTCGGCCACGTGTAAGTAGCGCGTTCGGCACGGTGCGTGCAGCACCTGGGTGATCTGGCAGCTCTTATCGTGTCCCGTAAATAACTTTCAGTAATCTGCGACGGGCACAGCCCTCGCTGTCATCGCGAGGAGTCGACGACGCGGCGATCTCGCGGCTGGCCGCGGTTGCGTTGCCTGCAACGAGATTGCTTCGTGCCTCGCAATGACAGGAATGACGTGTCCTGGTTACAGTCCTGCCTGCCGGAACCGCCGGCTGGTCCGCCCGCGGATTTCCCGAGCACAGCGCCTGCGGTCAGGTCACCGCGGCCGCATGCGACGAGAACGACACCGTGCCGGCGCGCGCCGTGTCGTCGGTCACGACGTTGACGAGCGCGACCATGCCCTGATCGACTTTCTTCTGCGCACGCTGGAGTGCCGGCCCGATGTCTTCCGGTTTCTCCACGAATTCGCCGTAGCAGCCCAGCGCCTCGGCCATCTTGTCGAACCGCGTGTAGCCGAGATTGCGCCCGATCTTCTCCTTCTTCGGATCGGCCGTCCAACCACCGTTGAGACTGATCACCACGAGCACCGCGGCCTTGTGCCGCACCGCCGTGTCGAGCTCCATCGCGTTCAGGCCGAAGGAGCCGTCGCCGTGGACGACGATGACCTGCTTGTCGGGGCACGCGATCTTGGCGCCGACGCCGAATGGCATCCCGACGCCCATCATCCCGAACGGACCGGAGTTCAGGCGATGCGCCGGCGCAAACGTCGGCATGGATTGGCGGCCGTAGTTCAGGATCTCCTGCCCGTCCACACAGAGGATGGCATCGCGTTTCACGAAGTTCTTGATCTCCTCGCACAGCCGCAACGGGTGGATCGGCGTCTTGTTCATCGACATGCCGCCGCCGGTCTCCTTGCGCTTCGCCGCCTCGCCATCGGCGAGCTTCTTGCGCCACGGCGCGAAATTCTCCGGTTCGATGCGGCGCGGCATCGCGGCGATAAGCTGCTGCAGCACCGCCTTGCAATCGCCAACGATCCCGATGTCCACGTGGCGCGGCGAGGACGCGATCTCGTCCGCGTCGATGTCGATTCGCGCAATCCTGGCGTTGGCGCCAAAGCGCGGCGGCGCGGCATGGCCGATGATGTAGTTCATGCGCGTGCCGAGGATGATGATCAGATCGGCATCGTGAAACGCCGTCGAGCGCATGGTGAGGAACGACAGCGGATGATCGTCGGGCAGCACGCCCCGGCCCTGCGGCGTGGTGTAGAACGGGATGCCCGCCTTTTCCACGAAGCTCTGCATTTCGGGCCACGCCCGCGACCAGATAACGCCGCTGCCGCTGACGATGAGCGGCTGTTTCGCCTTGGAGATCGCATCGATCAACTCATCGACGCGCGCCTGCTCGCCCAGCGGGCGCGGGTTGAGCAGCGGGCGGCCGCTCAGGCGCCAGTCAACCTCGCCTTCTTCGATCTTGTCGTAGAGAATGTCCGCAGGGAAATCGAGATACACCGGCCCGGGCTTGCCGCTCATCGCTTTCTGAAAGGCGTTGTTCACCTGTTCCGGCATGCGCTTCAGGTTGACGACGCGGTCGGTCCACTTGGTGACGCCCTTCATGATCGTGACCTGGTCGATCTCCTGGAACGTCTGCCGGCCGAACAGGCGAACCGCGCTCGAGCCGCCGAGCGCTACGACCGGGGCGCAATCGATCAGCGCGTTGGCGATGCCGGTCGTCAGATTGATCACGCCGGGACCGCTCGCCGCCATGCACACGCCCGGCTTCTGGAGGAGCCGGCTGTAGGCCTGCGCCGACAGCGCGGCGGCCTGCTCGTGGCGCACGTCGATCATGCGTATCTGTTCCTTGGCGCAGTGGGTCTGGGCGAGCTGCATCGGCCCGCCCATGATGAAGAACAAGTCCTTCGTGCCCTCTTTCTTAATGCACTTCGCCAGGATTTCAGAGCCTGTTACTTCAGCCATCGTCATTTCTCCTTTGGGTCAGGCCGCCGCTGCCTGGCCGACTTCAGCCTCGGCGTGGCCGTGGATGATCTTGTCCGCCCGCAGCGACGCGACCTGTTCCTCGCTCATCCCGAGCCAGTCCTTGAGCACCTCCGAACTGTGCTGGCCGAGGAGCGGGGCTGGAATCACCGGCGCCGTCTTGCCGTTGAAGCGTACGGGCCAGCCGGCCATCCTGAACACCTCGTTGTGCGGGTGCTTGATCTTCTGGATGATACCGCGCTCCTCGAAATTGGGATCGTGCATCAACTCCAGGGTGTCCCGCACCGCGCCTGAGGGCACCGCGGCGCCGATCACGCGCATGCACTCGTACTTGTCGCGCTTGCTGGTGAACTCCGTGATGACTGCGTTGAGCGCAGCCTCATTCTTGACGCGAGCCTCGCG
>JACQGN010000145.1 GCA_016199545.1 Betaproteobacteria bacterium
ACGTGAAGCAGCGGCTCGCGCGCGAGGGCATCGAATTGCGGACCTCGACGCCGGCCGAGCTTGGCAAGCTGTACGCGGAACAGTTCGCGAAATGGCTGAAGGTGATCCAGCAGGCGGGCATCAAGCGCTCAGGTTGAGTTCGACCTGATGGGCAAGCGTGAAGGTGCCGGGGCACCCGCATCCTTCGTATCGGCGGTGGGCGCGGTGGCGTAAACCTATTTGCGCGCCATCGTGAGGGTGCAGTCGCGCCTGCCAAACTGCCCGCGGCCCTCATAGCGCTCGCCCGATAACTTGCCGTCGAAAGCGGCTTGGAGCGGCTTGCCGTAGAACTGCTTGTGGCCGGAAATCCCGCTGCCTGAGAGACGAAGCCTGCCGTCGGCCTGCACCATGCCGTTCAGCTGCAGCCAGCCCGGCTGGTCCCGCTTTCCCTTACGCAGTTCGAAGACATCACCGGCGACCGTCACTGCGGCCACAAAGATCTGCGCGGGCTCTCCTGCGAAGGCGGCGCAGGAAAGGCTCGCGGCCCACTGCGCGTGATCGGAACGCGCGGGCTCGACCGCGCTGCGTGTGATCGTGAGGCCGCAGTCACGCGCGCCGAGCTTGCCGTTGCCCTCGTAGCGTTCGCCCGAGAACCGGCCATCGAACGCGACGGTGTAGGGACTGCCGTAATCGTCCTTGAAGCCGGAGAATCCGCCGCCGAGGAGTTGTAGCCTGCCGTCCGCGCTGGGAACGCCCCGCATGTTGAACGACCCGGGCTGGTCGCGCACGCGGCGTTGCAGCTCAAACACATCGGCGCTGACCACAAGGGGAATCTTGACGCTCGCTGCGGGCCGGGTCCGGAACGCCGGACAGTCGAACACCGCGATCCAGGACCCCTGGTAGCGCCCTGCACGGACGCCGGCCGACGCTGCGCTCGCTGCGGCTTTCGCCGCCGGGGCGGCGACTGCGGCTTTTGCGGCGGCTTCGGCCGCACGCCGCGACTCCGCCGCGGCGGCAAGCTCGGTCTCCGCTTTGCGCCGCGCGGCTTCCGCTTCGGCGCGCACCTGCGCGAGCTCGGCCTGAGCGCGTGAGCGCGTCTCCGCGGCGCGCTGCTCTTCCAGCGAGCGCTTTGCCTGCAACGCCGAGGCGGTTTCGGATTCCGCACGCCGCTTCGCCTCCTGCGTTTCGGCGCGGGCCTTGGCGAGTTCCGCCTCGGCCACCGCCCGCCGCTTTGCTTCCGCCGTTTCAGCGCGCACTTTGGCGATCTTCGCCGCGACCTTGGCCTTGGCCTCCTCTTCCTGGCGCGCCGAGGACAGTTGCCCCAGGTACCAGGCCATTCCCGCGGCGACCGCGATCGCGCCGATCGTTGCAGCGACCCATGGGCCGAAACCACGGTGCGGCTTGCGTGCGGCGGCCGTCACGCGCCGCCCTTCGCGCTCGACCCGGTAGGCGCGGATCGGCCGGTCGATGTTCTTCAGCGCCTGGTCACCCAAGTCAACGAAGCCGAGATCGAGTTTGTCCGCGATCTGGTCGTAGACACTCGACGAGACATAGATGTTGCCGGGCTCGGCGATGCCCTCCAGGCGCGCGGCCACATTCACGCCGTCGCCGAGCAGGTCGTCGCCCTTCACCATGACGTCGCCGAGATTCACGCCGATGCGAAACTGCAGGCGCCGGTCCTCGGGCAAGCTGTCATTGCGGGTTTTCAGCGCGTCTTGGACTTCGACCGCACAACGCACCGCCTCGGTCGGGCTCGCGAACTCGGCGAGCACGCTGTCGCCGGCCGTGTTGATGATGCGCCCCTCGTGGAATTCGATGATGCCGTCGATCACGGCACGGTGAGCCGAGAGGATCTTCATCGTGCCCTCTTCGTCGGCGGCCATCATCCGGCTGTAGCCGACCGCGTCCTGACGCTCCGACTTGAGTCCGGGCAAGGTGCCTGGGGCCGCCGCAGAGCTCGCGGCAGGCTCAATCAGGGAGCGACCTCCGGCAACGGGCGGATTGATTTTCTTATCGCTCGCGTTACATCCGCTCCACTTCGCGTTTCTCTACAAAGATCTTCAGGCCTTCGCGACTGAAATTGTCCATCAGCGGCTCCGGGTCGAGCGCCTCCGGCATCATCACGCCGCGTTCCTTGATCTTGCCTTCGACGAGCAGCCGCGCGGTCAACGCGGGCGGAATGCCCGTCTGCACCTCGGTCAATGAATAGCCGTACTTTTCGTAAACCTCGCGATGGTTATCCATGGTGTAAACGAAGTACTCGACGCGTTTCCGCTCCTTGGTGCCGCGAACTTCGGTGCCCACGCACGAATAGCCGTCCATCACGGTGGCGCCGAGTTGCGCGGGCTTGGGGAGATTGGCGCACGCGACGCGGATGGGCGCCACCTCGACGCCGTCCGCTCTGACCTTCTTCCAGGTGTCCAGGTTCAGATACGCGAGCGACTTGGCGATGTGATAGACCTTGTCGGAGAGGCTGTACTTGAAGACCGAGTAGTTGACACCCTTCTCGACGAACGGGGGATACGTGCCGAGGCTCACGCCTTCCTCGTGCGCGACGGCGTAGGTTTTCATCAGGCCGATCGGGTCCGGAAATCGCACCCAGTCCACCTCGGTCTCAAGCGGTTTGCCGGCGGTGACCTTACCGTTATTCACGTAATACGGCACGGCGCCGAGTTCCTCGAACAGCGTCTCGGGACTGAACAGCACGGCGAAGCGGTAGCCCTTCACTTCACCATTGTCGGCATCGAGCACGCGGATGCTGGTCGCGGTGTCGAGCCGGTCCATCGCCCAGCGGGCGAAGACGTTCACCGCGCCGGGATCCGCGCCCATACACAGAATGCCGGCCAACCCCTTTTCCAGGAACGCATGATTGAACCGCTCGATCTCGGCTTCAAAGGAGTTTTTGCCCGGACGCTTGACCCCGGGCGGGGAGTAGATGTCCGCGGCCATGTCGATGTAGTGGGAACCCGCCTGGGCGCAGGCTTCGAGCACCGAATGGTTGGTTTGCCAGGTGCACGCGTTGAGCGTGACGGTGACCTTCGAGTCCTTCAGCAGATTGACGAGCTTCGGGGTTTGAAGGGCATCCACTTGGTGAACCTCGAAGCGGCTGCGCTTGGTGCGCTCGCGCAACTTCTCGGCAAACGCCGGATCGATGTCCGCAAGCAAAATGCGATCAAAACACTCGTAATCGTGCAATTTCAGGCCGATGACGGAACCGACCCCTCCGATGCCTATGACCAATGCAGTCGCCATTCCTTGCCTTCCCATCCGCCGGTGAGAGTGCCCTCACCCGCACCCGAGACGCAGTATAAAGCGTCATCCCGACGAATAGAACAGTCCTTTGATTGCAGCCGGCGCGCGCCGAAATTCCGCGCACCTTGAAGGATTACATGAATATGAACGGAGTGCGCCTCGATTATCCCTGAAGCTTGGGTGGAGCGTGCTAAGCTCGCCACCGGGGCAGCGTAGAGGGGTGCGAAAATGGCCTTCCTTCTCATCTTGCGGAATGCGCGGCTGGCAGATAGCGGTGTGGCGCGCATAGGCGTCGATGCCGTGTTTTTTGACTGAATGCGGCACATCATCTACGATAAGCCCGCTTCTCGGAGAAATGCCGCAAGACACAATCAAAGGTCACGGGCAGATGAGAGACGCGAGCGCAGCAAAACGGACAGGAAGCGGCGGAGCGGCCGGTTTCGCGGAAGTGTCCCGTGCGCGGCTGGGCAAGGCCCAGTCGCCGGAGATGTTGGAATACGTGTGGACGCCGTACGCCGACATAGACGACGAAAACGTGCACGCCATAATCCTCTGCAACATGGCCCATACCGTCATGTTGTGCGAGCAGAAGATCATATCGAGGCAGGAGGCGGCAACGATACTCGGAGCGCTGCGGCGACTCGAAAAAAGCGCGGGAAACTTTCCATTCGATCCGGCCAAAGGCGACCTGTTCTTCAACGTCGAGGCCTATGTCATCGAACATGCCGGGCCTGACATGGGCGGCAAGATGCACATTGGCCGCAGCCGGATCGACTTGATCGCGGCGTTGATGAGACTGAAGGTACGAAAAAATCTCACGCGGCTGCTGCCCCTGATCCTCAGGCTGCAGGCTGTGATTCTGTCGCGGGCGCGGGACACGATCGACGCGGTGATGCCGGCATACACTCACATGCAGCCGGCGCAGGTGACGACGTTCGGACACTACCTTCTGGCGTTCCACGATGCGCTCGCGCGCGACCTGCGGCGGCTCATGAATGCTTTCAAGTCGACGAACGAGTCCCCTCTTGGCGCGGCCGCCGCTTCGGGAACCTCCTGGCCGCTCGACCGTGCCCGTGTCGCGGATCTGCTCGGCTTTTCCGCGGTGGTCGAAAATACGAAAGATGCGGCTCACAACTACGACTGGCTGCCCGAGGTGCTTTCCTGCGCCGGAATTCTCATGAGCAACGTGGCACGCGTCGCGACAGACCTCTACATCTGGTGCAGCTACGAATTCGGCCTGGTGGAACTCGATGGCGCGTTCGCAGCGAGCAGCAGCATCATGCCGCAGAAGAAGAACCCGTATTCGCTCGAGATGATCAAGGCGAGGACCGGCGAGGTGACGAGTTCTTTTGCCGCCGCCATCGAGATACTCAAGGGAGACACGGGAGGCACCGCGTTCGACATCAAGCTCACCGGGCCCAGGATCGCCGACAATGCGATCAACCGCACGGCCGACATGCTGAGTCTCATGACGCCCCTCGTGCAGACGCTCATGGTCCATCGCGAGCGGATGGCGGAACGGGCCGGCGACGGTTTCACAACAGCAGTGGCTTTGGCTGACACCCTGGTCCAGCACGGCCATTCCTTCAGGACCGCGCATCATATCGTGGGCCGGCTGGTGAACATCGCCTCGGAACGAAAGCTGGGGTATCGCGATGTGGACAGTAAGCTGCTCGACGAGGCTGCACGCGATATCACCGGCGCGCCCGTGAAGCTGGACGACCGCGCCATCAGAACGGCGCTGGACCCGGATGGATTCGTCCGCTCCCGCCACGGGCATGGCGGACCCGCGCCGCGGCAGGTGAAACGCATGCTCTCGAAGCGGGAGAAGGAAAGCGCGAAGCGCGGGCGCACCGTGAACGAAGCACTGGCTCGCATCGCACGCGCCGAGCGCAGCTTGTCCAGTGCTGTGGACAAGCTGACGGGAAGCAAGACGCGAGCGCAGGGATAACCGTGAATAAAACGTCGCGCGCGGCTTGCGCGGAATCACTACTCGAGGACAGGAGAACGGTAATGAAGATTGTGCTCGCGCTGTTGGGCGCGCTCACCTGCGCTCTTCCGGCGGTGGTAGCAGCGGCGGCAGCGCCAAAATTCCCCGTTAGACCCATCAGGCTGATCCTGCCCGTTGCCCCTGGAGGCGGACAGGACACCACCGCCCGCGCGATGAGCCAGAAGCTGACGGCGGAACTGGGGCAGCACATCATCATCGACAGCCGGCCGGGCGGCGGCGGCAACATCGCCGCGCAGTTGGCGGCCCGCGCAGCGCCGGACGGTTACACTTTGCTCATGATCAGCGCAACTGCAGTGACGACGCCGCTCGTGTATGAGGCGGCTTACGATCTCGCCCGCGATTTCATTCCTGTATCGCAGTTGGTCAGCACGCCTTATCTTCTGGTGGTGACCCCTTCGCTGCCGGTGAAATCCGTGGCCGAGTTGATTTCGTATGCGAAAGCGAATGTGGACAAGCTTGTCTACGCGTCCGCCGGCAGCGGCAGTCTGACGCACCTCGCCGTGGAGCTCTTCAAGTCAACGGCCGGCATCAGCATCATTCATGTTCCTTACAAGGGCATGGGCGCGTCGGGCCCCGACTTGATCGGCGGCCGCATTCACATGGGTCTTTGGAGCATCGTTTCCTCGCAACCGCACGTCAGGGCGAACAGACTGCGTGCGGTGGCGGTTTCCAGCGGCCAGCGCGCGAAGGCCGCGCCGGACATACCGACGCTGGCCGAGTCGGGTGTTCCCGGCTACGCGGTCACGCAGTGGTACGGTGTTCTGGCTCCGGCGCGCACGCCGTGGCCGATCGTCGATCGCTTGAGCCGCTCGATGGCCACGGCAATCAAAGACCCCGAAGTCGCTGCCCGTGTGGCGCACGACGGAGGTGAGCCCGTCGGCAGCTCGCCGCAGCAGTTCCAGGCGCATCTGAAAGCGGAACATGCGAAGTGGGCGCGGATAGTCGAACAGACGGGAATCCGGAATAAATAAATGATCGCCCGCGCGGAGGTCGCGACGATGCAGAGAGCCGAGATCCATCGGATCGAGTCGATCGAGCAATTCACCGGGTTCGTCTACGAGCAGGGATGGACCGACGGTCTGCCGGTATTTCCGCCTACGCGCGAGGCGGTCGAAAGCATCGTCGCCTACGTGGGACGCGCAAGGGGTGAAGTGCTGGGCACCATCTTCCCGGGCGACGGTGAGGCAACGCTGGAAAACGTCGCCGCGAACTGTGCGATGGCGGGTTGCCTGCCGGAGCATGCGCCTGTCGTGCTCGCCGCGGTGGAGTGTCTCGCCGATCCCGCTATGCCGATCACGACCACCCAGTCCACTGGCTCGGCGTCGATTTTGACGATAGTCACGGGCCCCGTCGTCGGAGCGCTCAAGTTTCATACGCGCGAGTGGATCTTCGGGCCCAACGGCGGGCGCGCGAACGCAGCCATCGGAAGGGCGATCCGGCTAATCCTGTGGAATATCGGACGCGCACAGCCTGGAAAGCTCATCAAGGGAACCATGGGACACCCGGCGTCATGGAGCTACTGCATCGGCGAAGAGCAGGAGCTGACGCCGTGGGAGCCGATGCACGTCGATCTGGGGCTCGCCGCCACGGACAGTGCCGTGACCGTGATGAAAGCCGGCGAACATTCGCAGCTCGCCGTTCCCATCAACACCGTCGGCCTGAACGAGTGCATCACCCTCCTCGCCCGCGGCATCGGCCGCCTCGGCATTACCACGAGCGGCGGGAAACGCGGCTTTGTCTACGTCATCAATCCGTCGCTTGCGCAGGCGTTCGCTCGCGCCGGGTTCACCCGCGACAATCTCAGGACCGTCATTGCGGAACGCGCCTTCAAGTATTCGTACGACTGGCAGAACGACAGCAACCAGGGCGATGCGATGCCCTGCCCGGACCTCGACACGAAGGCGCCGACGGAGCGCGGGATCGTCGTTGCGCCGATTACCCCTGACGAGATCCATGTCGTGGTGGGCGGAGGAGAAGCACCCCAGATGGGCCAGTGCGTGTCCGTCTCCAGCCGGAGCTCGGCCGGTAAGCCCATGCTAACGAAGAGAATTAGATTTCCTGCTTGACAGTGGAGGCAATATGATCGAGCTCGTGAGTCCTGTTGGTTATCCCAAAGTCGAAGCCCAGGCGCAACGCCGGTCACTGGACACGCCGGTAGGCCGGCGTGCGGGATTCATATGGAATCAGTATCCGGCGACCAGGCACTTCTGGCCGCGTCTCGAGCACGCGCTCGAAACGCTATGCAAGCCCTCATCCGTGCACCGCGCGTACAAGACCAACACGTGGATGCCGCTCGAGCAGGCGAAGTTCAGCGAGCTCGCCGATTCGGTCGATTACCTGGTGATCGGCGTCGGCGCCTGAGGGTCCTGCACCGGCGCTGCCGTGCGCGACGCATTCCAGGCATGGAAACAAGGCATACCGGCGGTGGTGCTGGTACACGAGCCTTTCGCGACGCTCGCGAAGGCGCAGTGCCAGAGCCTCGGGGCGAAAGACCCTACGACGCTCGTGTACAAACAGGACGCCCCTGCACGCGAGTCGGACGAAGAAAGCATCGAGAAGGCACGTCACGTCGCAGCAGAGGTGGTGAGACTGCTGAGTCACGTTTAGGCAAACTCTGATTAATGCGAATCTTCAACATGAACAAAACCTCGCCTTTCGGCATGACATTCATAACGGCCGTGCTGGGGCTTGGCTCCGCCATGCCGCTGTCGCACGCCCAGACCTACCCGTCGAAGCCGATCCGGCTCATCGTACCGAACGTGCCTGGCGGCGGGACCGATACGG
>JACQGN010000147.1 GCA_016199545.1 Betaproteobacteria bacterium
TCCCTGAGTTCACCCGATTTTCATTCACAGGTTTCCCTGTAACGCTGCCATTTGACAGTCCGTCGCTCTACCAACTGAGCTATCGGGGATCAAATTTCATACTTCGCGGCCCATCGAATGCCCTTGACTTGCGAATTCTTAGGCGCGGTGAGCCGCAACTTCGCCTCCCTTACGAGCGGGACGTCGTTGATCGGAATTATATAGACCTTTTCGTTATCGCGACAGAACACTCCGAAAGCGTCGATCTGTCCTTGATAGTTCTGTCGCTTCCCGCCTCGATGATACTGTGACGATGCGACAGAAAACACGACAGCCCCATCGTGGATCTTGCCGGTTTTGCACTGTATCCGAGTAAACAGTCCATTTTCCTCAACAACCAGATCGTACCGAAAGTTGTCACCGAACGGCATGAGGACTTTCTTCCCACGCATGAGGAGAGCCGCCATTATCTGCGACTGTGTAATATCACCTACAGCTTTACTGTTTTGAAGCTGCCTGACGGGAGCATCCACTATGATCGAGAATGCTTCAAGAAGCGGGTAATCCAGGTGGCGCTGCTCGGGAAACGCGCCTATAGTAATCGCTCGGGCGTCGAGGGTCAATGATTGAGGCGGGCACCAGACGGACCAGGAAATGCGCTCATGAAGTGGGTAAAACGCATCGGGATTGGATTCGCCGCGCTGCTGGCGATCCTGTTCATATTGCCGTTTTTCATCTCACTCAACGACTACATCCCACGCATCGAGAAAGAAGCCTCAGCCCGGCTGGGTGAACCGGTTTCGATCAAGAGCCTGAAGGTCTCGCTGCTGCCGTTGCCGCATCTGACCGTGGACGGCATCACGGTCGGAAAAACGCAGGACATCACGATCGGAAAGGTCACGGTCGCGCCGGAACTCCTGTCGCTGCTGGCATCGGTCAAGGTCATCCGGACGATCGAAGTGAGCGGGCTGGTGCTGACCCGAAAGGCGCTCGACAAGATCCCGATATGGACCAAGGCCGATCCGAAGTCGCCACCGCAGCCGGCGCAAGTGCGCGTCGAGAGCATCCGGCTCGATGATGCGCGGATACGGTTTGACAAGAACAGCTTCGGGCCATTTGATGCCGAAGCGAGACTGAACCATTCCGGCAAGCCCGAGACCGCCTCCATTGCCACCCGTGACGGCAAGCTGAAGGTCAGCGTCAAACCGGAGAATTCGACTTATCTGATCGAGGCCTTTGCCAAGGGGTGGCAGTTGCCGCTCGGCCCGCCCATCCTCTTTGATGAGCTTGCCGTGAAAGGCATTGCGACGCTGAACGATGCGAATTTCAATGATGTGCGGGCGCGCCTGTACGGCGGCAGTGTCACCGGGGCGGCGACCGTCGCGTGGAAAAAGGGGATTCAGCTCAGGGGGAAAGCCGCTGTCAGCCAAGTGGAGATACGCTCGCTGTTGCAGGCTCTCGGTCGCCCGCCGACCATGAGCGGCAGGCTCACCGCCAACCCCGTATTCTCGGCGGCCGCGCCAGTTGGCGGACAGCTCGCCAACGCGTTGCGGCTGGAAACTCCCTTTGACGTGAAGAATGGCGTGCTGTACGGAATGGACATCAGCAAGGCAGCAACTTCGCTGATCAGCAAGGAGGGCTCGAAAGGCGGAGAGACGCGTTTCGATCAGCTCTCAGGGCATCTCGCGCTCGAGCGCGGCACGCGCCGGCTGACGCGGTTGAAGATATCATCGGGGTCGCTTGCCGCTGACGGCAACGTGACGATCTCGCCGCGTGACGACCTCTCGGGACGCGTGAACGCCCAGGTGAAGGCGGCCGGCACCAGCGCGGTCGTTCCGCTCAACGTGATGGGAAGCGTCCAGTCGCCGCTACTGGTGCCGACGGGAGGCACGCTGGCGGGTGCGGGGGTCGGCACTGCGATACTGGGCCCCGGCGTGGGAACATCCGTCGGCGCAAAGGTAGGCGGCTGGGTGGAGGGTCTGTTCGGCAAGAAAGAAGAGCAAAATAAGTGAGCAGGTGAAGTTGATTCACTCCTTCATCCCTTCACCGTTCACCTACTTACACCAGCACGCTCGCAACCGCCTTCGCGACGTAGTCGATGTTGTGCGTATTGAGCGCGGCGACGCAGATGCGCCCGCTGTCGATCGCGTAGATCGAATACTCCTCGCGCAGCCGCCGCACCTGCTCCTGGTTCAGCCCCGAGTAGGAAAACATCCCGCGCTGGCGTACCACGAAACTGAAATCGAAGTCGGCGCGGTGCGTGCGGATCTTGTCCACCAGTTGCCGCCGCATCGTCTTGATGCGCTCGCGCATGGCGCTGAGTTCTCGCTCCCACAGGGAGCGCAATTCAGGCGTAGTCAGCACGGTCGTCGCCATCCTGGCGCCGCCAGTCGGAGGATTGGAGTAGTTCGTGCGTATGACGCGCTTCAACTGGCTCAACGTGCGCGCCGCTTCGTCCGCGCTCTGGGTGACGATCGAGAGCGCGCCGGCGCGTTCGCCGTAAAGAGAAAGCGATTTGGAGAATGAACTCGAGACCAGCACCGCGGGGCAAGCCCCGGCAAAGCGCCGCACGGCAGCGGCGTCCTCGTCGATGCCCTCGGCGAAACCCTGGTAGGCAATGTCAAGAAACGGCACCAGATCGCGCGCATTGATCAGCGTCATCACGCTTTCCCACTGCTGCGGCGTGAGATCCACGCCCGTGGGGTTGTGACAGCACGCATGCAAGACCACGATTGAACGCGCCGGCAGCGTACCTAGCGCCGCTATCATCGCGTCGAAGTCAAGGCCGTGCGTTGCCGGATCGTAGTACGGATAGGCATTGACCGTGAAACCGGCGTACTCGAACAGCGCCCGGTGATTCTCCCAGCTGGGATCACTGATCCAGACCTGGGCGCCGGGGTCGAGGCGACGCAGCAGGTCGGCGCCCACCTTGAGCCCCCCGGTCCCGCCCAGCGTTTGAACTGTCACGATGCGCCTGCCCGTCACGGCTTCATGCCGCGGACCGAACAGCAGGCCCTGAACGGCTTGGTCGTAGGCCTGCAGGCCGTCTATCGGCAGGTAGTTGCGGGGCTGGGCGCTGGCCGCAAACTGCTCCTCGGCGCGGCGCACGCACTGGAGCACCGGAACCTTGCCGCTGTCGTCGGTATATACCCCGACGCCGAGATTCACCTTGCTGGGATTGGTATCGGCATTGTAAGTCTCGGTGACACCCAGGATGGGGTCTTTGGGCGCCATCTCAACGGCGGCGAGCAGTGACGAGTGCATTCGAATGTAACGCGGGAGCTGCGAAAAGGTTGAAGGGCGGGTGCTATTTTACCCGCTCGCCCGCGCGATCGGGTGGCTATCGTGGCGATGCATGTGGGAAAATAATTGATTTTCCCGGCACACAACATTCGAGCCATGGCTTCATCCGTAGCTGATACCGCGACCGCCGCGCATGGAGCGGTGGCGCCCACGAGCTTCCCCGACAGCCCGTTCCGGCTGTACCAGGCCTTTGAACCGGCGGGTGACCAGCCGGAGGCGATCGAGCAGTTGACCGCAGGGATACGCGACGGTCTCGCATTCCAGACCCTGCTGGGGGTCACGGGGTCGGGTAAGACCTACACCATGGCACACGTCATCGCCAGGCTCGGATGCCCGGCGCTCATCATGGCGCCCAACAAGACGCTGGCGGCGCAGCTCTACTCCGAGATGCGCGAGTTCTTCCCGGACAACGAGGTCGAGTATTTCGTGTCGTATTACGACTACTACCAGCCGGAGGCCTACGTCCCGTCCAAGGACCTCTACATCGAGAAGGATTCAAGCATCAACGAGCATATCGAGCAGATGCGGCTCTCCGCGACCAAGTCGCTGCTCGAACGGCGCGATACGATCATCGTCGCCACCGTGTCGGCGATCTACGGCATCGGCGACCCGGTCGACTATCACGGCATGATCCTGCACCTGCGGGAGAACGAGAAGCTCGCGCAGCGCGACGCCCTCAAGCGCCTCATCGAGATGCAATACCAGCGCAACGAGTTCGACTTCCGCCGCGGCATCTTCCGCGTGCGCGGCGACGTGATAGACATCTTCCCGGCGGAGAACTCGGAGACGGCCGTACGCGTAAGCCTGTTCGACGACGAGGTGGAAAGCATCCACATGTTCGACCCGCTGACCGGCCACGTGCTGCAGCGTGTCGCGCGCTACACCGTCTATCCGTCGAGCCACTACGTCACGCCGCGCGCGACCACGCTGCGCGCGATCGAGTTGATCAAGGATGAGTTGCGCGAACGCAGCGGCTGGTTTCAGCGCAACAACAAGCTGGTCGAAGCCCAGCGCATCGAACAGCGCACGCGTTTCGACCTGGAGATGCTCAACGAGATGGGATTCTGCAAGGGCATCGAGAACTATTCGCGTCATCTCTCCGGGCGCAACGCCGGCGAGCCCCCCCCGACGCTTATCGATTACCTTCCGCACGATGCGCTGCTCATCATCGACGAAAGCCACGTCACCATCCCGCAGTTGGGCGGCATGTACCGCGGCGATCGCGCGCGCAAGGAAAACCTGGTGGATTACGGCTTCCGGCTCCCCTCGGCGCTCGACAACCGGCCGCTGCGCTTCGACGAGTTCGAAGCGAGGATGCGGCGCACCGTTTTCGTATCGGCGACGCCCGCGGAGTACGAACGCCGGCACCAGGCGCAGGTGGTGGAGCAGGTCGTGCGGCCGACCGGCCTGGTCGATCCGCGCCTCGAGGTGCGCCCGGCATCGACCCAGGTCGATGACCTGCTCTCGGCGATCAGCGAGCGCGTGAAGCTCGGCGAGCGCGTGCTGGTGACGACGCTCACCAAGCGCATGGCCGAGGATCTCACCGAGTATCTCGGCGAGCACGGCGTGAAGGTACGCTACCTGCATTCGGATATCGACACGGTGGAGCGGGTCGAGATCATCCGCGATCTGCGCCTTGGGGAGTTCGACGTTCTGGTGGGCATCAATCTGCTGCGCGAGGGGCTCGACCTCCCGGAAGTGTCGCTGGTTGCGATTCTGGACGCCGACAAGGAGGGGTTTCTGCGATCGGAGCGTTCGTTGATCCAGACCATCGGACGCGCGGCGCGGCACCTCAACGGCACGGCCATTCTCTATGCCGACGTGGTGACCGATTCGATGCGCCGCGCGATGGGCGAAACCGAGCGCCGCCGTGCGAAGCAGCTCGCCTACAACCGGGCGCGCGGCATCACGCCCAAGGGAATCAGCAAGCGCGTCAAGGACATCATCGATGGCGTGTACGATCAGGAGGCCGCGCGCGAGGAGTTGCGGGCCGCCCAGAACGAGGCGCGCTACGAGGCGATGAGCGAGAAGGATCTCACGCGTGAACTGAAACGACTGGAAAGGGAAATGCTGGCGGCGGCGCGCAATCTGGAATTCGAGCTGGCCGCGCAACTGCGCGACCAGCTCAAAGTCCTGCGCGAGCGGTTGTTCATTGCTGCAGCTTAGCAGCGGGGCTGTTGTCTCCGGTCGGCTCCTTAACGAGGAGGGGAGCTCATTCTGTCGCGCGCTCTAAGGCGATACCGGGGCGCCTCCCGGTCCTGCGGAGCCGGCCGTCGAAGGCACGTTGGTTTGGGACGCCCGCGTTTCCACCTGCAGCAACGGCTCCTCGTCCAGCGGCGCCATCGGAGGACGCACACGCTTGGGATGCGACTCTGGGGCGTCCTCGACGGCCTGCGCGCTCGCGGCCCTACGCTTTTCCGGGCTCGTTTCGATTTGCGTGAGATCGGTTTGCCAATCGAGCTTTAAAACCTCATCCGGCCGCACGAGGGGAGAGGGCGCCTGCTCCAATAAGGGAACTGGCGTCTCTTCGCGTACGGCCTCCCCGGCAATGATGGCTGACGGCGGCGCCGCTGGCTCCGGCTGAGTCACGTGATCCACCGATTCGGCCATCGTCACCGCCGGTAATTCCTGTTGCATCGCAGGGATCACCGGAATTGCCATTTCGATGGCGGTGGATACGCCTTCGACTGTGGCCTTGACGGGCTCACCGGTGGCTGGAACCGGGGCGACGGTCACTGCGGCAGGCAGACTCGCCGCACTTTCCGGCTCGGCGCGCCTTTCCGACTCGGGTGCCATGGCGCCCTGCACGCCCGCGGTAGTTCCCTCACGATTCTCATGCCGATCCCGCCTGCCTCGCCGCCTTCTCCCGCGGCCTTCACCGGAATCGCGCTGTGCAGGCTGCTCTGCGGCGGGGGCCGCTGGTCGCGGAGCGGCCTCAGCCTGACCTTCGTCGCGCTGCCTGGACCGGTCACGGCCACCCTCCGGACGCCGGCCTTCGTGGCGGCGCTCGTCCGGATGCCGCTGGCGCCCGTGCTCCCGCCCGCGGCGTTGTTCGGCCGGCTGCTGGCCTCCGCCTTCAGGGCGCGGGCGGACACCGCGGTCGCGGTCGCGCCCACGTCCTTCCCGCGGTCGCTGGCCCTCGCGCGGCGCCTCGTGATGGGCGTGTGAAGGCGCAGCTGGGGCCGCCAGCTCCGGTGCCGGAGCTCGCGCGGCTTCCACGGGTGCGCTTCGGAACCATCCGAAGATCTTGCTGACGATCGAAGTTTCCTGCACGGGAGCACGCGCCGCAGCCGGAGTGGGCGGTGGCGGGGCTGCCATCGGCTCTTCCCTGGCTACCGGCGCGGGCTGCTGCGGTGTGATGCCTCTTACGGCGGCCACCGCGCGCGGCGGCGGCGTTTCCGCGGAAGGTACCGCCGGCGCGGATTCCTCGGCCGGCACTTCGACGAGGTTGTAGCTCGGCGGCAGCGGCTCGCTCTGGTTCAGATCGTCGTGGCGCAACCGGGTCACCGAGTAATTCGGGGTCTGCAGGTGCGCGTTGGGAATCAGCGTGACCGTGACGCGATGGCGCGCCTCGACCATTTGCAGATCGACGCGTTTTTCGTTGAGCAGGAAAGTGGCGACGTCGACCGGCACCTGTGCGTGCACTGCCGCGGTGTTTTCCTTCATCGCCTCTTCCTGGATGATCCGCAGGATGTGCAGCGCGGTGGATTCCGTGCCGCGCATATGCCCGGTTCCGTGGCAGCGCGGGCAGGGGATGTAGCTTGATTCTCCCAACGACGGCCGCAGGCGCTGGCGCGACAGTTCCATGAGGCCGAAGCGCGAGATCTTGCCCATCTGCACCCGCGCGCGATCGAACTTCAGCGCATCGCGCAGGCGATTCTCGACCTCGCGCTGGTTGCGTCCGGACTCCATGTCGATGAAGTCGATCACGATGAGCCCGCCCAGGTCGCGCAAGCGCAACTGCCGCGCAAGTTCCTCGGCCGCCTCGAGATTGGTGCGATACGCGGTCTCCTCGATGTCCGCGCCACGCGTTGAGCGCGCGGAATTGACGTCGACTGATACCAGAGCCTCGGTGTGGTCGATGACCA
>JACQGN010000151.1 GCA_016199545.1 Betaproteobacteria bacterium
CGGCGTTCAACGCCGACTTCGACGGCGACCAGATGGCGGTCCACATACCGCTTTCGCTCGAAGCGCAGATGGAAGCGCGCACGCTCATGCTGTCTTCGAACAATGTGCTCTCGCCGGCCAACGGCGAGCCGATCATCGTGCCCTCGCAGGACATCGTGCTCGGGCTCTATTACAGCACGCGCGAGAAGGTCGGCGCACGCGGCGAAGGTTCGGCGTTCAGCGACATCGCGGAGGTTTCGCGCGCTTTTGATACCGGCCAGATCGAACTCAACGCCCGTATCTTTGCCCGTATCCGGGAGTACGAAATCGACGATGTCGGCGAAAGGCGCGAGAAGGTGACGCGCTACGAAACCACCGCCGGCCGCGCGCTGCTTTCCGAGATTCTCCCGGTAGGCCTGTCGTTCGATCTCATCAATCGGCCGCTCAAGAAAAAGGAAATCTCGCGGTTGATCAACGCCTCATTCCGCCGCTGCGGCTTGCGGGAAACGGTCATCTTCGCCGACAAGCTGATGTATGCGGGTTTCACCATGGCCACCCGCGCCGGATTGTCGATCGCGGTTGACGACATGCTGGTGCCCGCCCAGAAGAACGCGCTGATCGGTGAAGCCGAGAAGGAAGTGCAGGAGATCGAGAAGCAGTACACCTCGGGCCTTGTCACCCAGGGCGAGCGCTACAACCAGGTGGTCGACATCTGGGGGCGGGCGGGGGACCTCGTTGCCAAAGCGATGATGGAGCAGCTGGGCGTCGAACCCGTGAAGGCATGGGATCCGGAAGCGGGCGCGGTGACCGAGCGCAAGGACAAAAAGGGCAATCCGGTCATGCAAGAGTCGTTCAATTCGATCTACATGATGGCCGATTCGGGTGCACGGGGTTCCGCGGCACAGATACGCCAGCTTGCCGGGATGCGCGGGCTGATGGCCAAGCCCGACGGGTCGATCATCGAGACGCCGATCACGGCGAATTTCCGTGAAGGCTTGAACGTGCTGCAGTACTTCATCTCAACCCACGGCGCGCGCAAGGGCCTGGCGGATACCGCGTTGAAAACTGCCAACTCCGGCTATCTTACGCGTCGTCTGGTGGACGTGACCCAGGATTTGGTGGTGACCGAAGACGACTGCGCGACGACACAGGGCGTGTCGATGGCGGCATTGGTCGAGGGTGGCGAAGTCGTGGAGAGCCTGCGCGAACGCATACTGGGCCGCGTCTGCGCGACGGACATCGTAAATCCGGAGACCCAGCAGACGATACGCCCGGCCAATACCTTGCTCGACGAGGATGCGGTCGACGCGATTGAAGCCGCGGGAATCGATGAAGTCAAGGTGAGAACGCCGCTCACCTGCGAGACTCGCTATGGACTGTGCGCCAGGTGCTACGGGCGCGATCTCGGCCGTGGCACGCCGGTGAATGTCGGTGAAGCGGTGGGCGTGATCGCCGCACAGTCGATCGGCGAGCCCGGCACGCAGCTGACCATGCGCACGTTCCACATCGGCGGCGCGGCTTCGCGCACCGCGGTCGTGAGCCAGATCGAGAGCAAGTCGAGCGGTACCGTGCGCTACAGCGCCGGCATGCGGTATGTCACGAACGTGCAGGGCGAGCTGGTGGCGATCTCGCGCAACGGCGAGGTGCTGATCCAGGACGAACACGGCCGCGAACGTGAACGGCACAAGGTACCCTATGGGGCAACGCTCATGGCGCGTGACGGCGAGTCGGTCAAGGCGGGATCGTTGCTAGTCACCTGGGATCCGCATACGCGGCCGATCGTTACCGAGTATGCCGGGCGCATCAGGTTCGAGCATGTCGAGGAAGGCGTCACGGTGGCACGCCAGGTGGACGAAGTGACCGGCCTTTCCACGCTGGTGGTGGTCGATCCCAAGCGGCGTGGCGGTACCCAGGCGAAGGGTTTGCGGCCGCAGGTCAAGCTGCTTGACGCCCAGGGTCAGGAAATCAAGATCGCGGGATCGGACCAACCCGTGAACATCACTTTTCAGATCGGTTCGATCATCACCGTGCGCGATGGGCAGGATGTGGGGGTGGGCGAGGTGCTCGCGAGGATTTCCCAGGAGAGCTCCAAGACCCGCGACATTACGGGCGGCCTGCCTCGGGTTGCGGAACTGTTCGAGGCGCGTTCACCGAAGGACGCGGGCGTGCTTGCCGAGGTGACCGGCACCGTGTCGTTCGGCAAGGACACCAAGGGCAAGCAGCGCCTGGTGATCACGGATCTCGACGGCGTTGCCCACGAGTACCTGATTCCGAAAGACAAGCACGTGATGGCCCACGATGGTCAGGTCGTGAACAAGGGCGAGATGATCGTGGACGGTCCCGCAGACCCGCACGATATCCTGCGCCTGTTGGGGGTAGAGGAACTCGCGCGTTATATCTGCAACGAGGTGCAGGACGTGTATCGCCTGCAGGGTGTCAAGATCAACGACAAGCACATCGAGGTCATCGTGCGGCAGATGCTGCGGCGCGTGCAGATCGTGGATCCGGGCGATACCCGCTTCATCACCGGCGAGCAGGTGGAGCGGGCCGAGGTGCTGGAAGAGAATGAGCGTGTCGAGGGAGAAGGCAAGAAACCCGCCGGCTACGAGTATCAACTGCTCGGAATCACCAAGGCGTCGCTCTCAACCGATTCATTCATTTCGGCGGCTTCATTCCAGGAGACGACCCGCGTGCTGACCGAAGCCGCAATCATGGGTAAACGCGACGAACTGCGGGGTTTGAAAGAGAACGTGATCGTCGGGCGCCTCATCCCGGCAGGTACCGGCCTTGCCTACCACCGCATTCGTCGCAGGCAGGCGGCGCACGCTGAACTGCCACAGGTGGTGGAATCCGCTGCGGAGGTCGCGGCGGGCACCGAAAACCAGGAGCAAGTTGCTTGACACTGCACTGATAACTCCTTAAAATCTCCAGTCTTTTTAGCCCTTGCCCCTTCCTGACGAGGGGACAAGTTTAGTTGATCATTACCAGCCGGGACGGTGGCGACGCCGTCCCCGCTTTTTTGGAATAGGCGAAAGCACCCGGCCAGTGCGTAGTGACGACGCCGTGGCGGTGCAACGCAAACCGGAACAGAACTGACATGCCGACGATCAATCAGTTGGTCCGCAATCCCCGCACGGCGCCGCGCGCGAAAAGCAAGGTGCCTGCGCTTGCCGGCAGCCCGCAGAAGCGCGGCGTCTGCACGCGGGTCTATACGACCACCCCCAAGAAGCCGAACTCCGCGCTGCGGAAGGTGGCGAAGGTGAGGCTCACCAACGGTTTCGAGGTGATCGGATACATCGGCGGTGAAGGACACAACCTGCAGGAACACTCGGTGGTGTTGATCCGCGGCGGTCGCGTGAAGGACCTGCCCGGTGTGCGCTATCACGTGGTGCGGGGCAGTCTGGATACTGCGGGAGTGAAAGACCGCAAGCAGGGCCGTTCGAAGTACGGCGCCAAGCGACCGAAGGCCGCTTAACGCCGGGTTAAGTGCTGGGCCGAGCGTCTTGAGTGAGAACTGATCGAGGCGCGCCGCCGAATCCGCACCAGCCGCTAGACACTAAACGCTAAACACTGGGTTAACGATGCCACGTCGCAGAGAAGTCCCGAAACGACAGGTGCTGCCGGATCCGAAGTACGGCAGCCAGGATGTCGCCAAGTTCATCAACGTTCTGATGACGCGCGGCAAGAAGTCGGTTGCCGAGCGGATCATCTATGGGGCATTGGAGCAGATCAAGAAAAAAAGCGGAAAAGACCCGCTTGAGGTCTTCAACGTCGCAATAAGCAATGTGAAGCCGGTGGTCGAAGTGAAAAGCCGCCGCGTTGGCGGTGCCAATTACCAGGTGCCGGTCGAGGTGCGCCCGGTGCGCCGCGCGGCACTGGCGATGCGCTGGCTGCGCGATGCCGCGCGCGGCCGCGGCGAGAAATCGATGGGGGGGCGCCTTGCGAACGAACTCGCCGAGGCGGCGGAAGGCCGCGGCGGGGCCATGAAGAAACGCGAGGAAGTACACCGGATGGCGGAGGCGAACAAGGCCTTTTCGCACTACCGGTTCTAGCGTGGTGAGTGCGTTCTTGTCGTGAGTTTTGCGTGCCGAGTTTGCAAAGACCATCTCACACAGCGAATTTGTCACTGAACACTTAGCACTCAACACTTAACACTCAACACTGGTGTATTTACCGTGCCACGCAAGACTCCAATCGAGCGCTACCGGAACATCGGCATCATGGCTCACATTGATGCCGGCAAGACCACGACCACGGAGCGCATCCTGTTCTATACCGGCGTCTCGCACAAGCTGGGCGAGGTGCACGACGGGACGGCCATCATGGACTGGATGGAACAGGAGCAGGAGCGCGGCATCACCATTACCTCCGCGGCCACCACGTGCTTCTGGAAGGGGATGGACAACCACTATCCCGAGCATCGGGTCAACATCATTGATACTCCGGGTCACGTCGACTTTACGATCGAGGTGGAGCGGAGCCTCCGCGTGCTCGACGGCGCGTGCACCGTTCTGTGCGCCGTCGGCGGCGTGCAACCGCAGACCGAAACCGTGTGGCGGCAAGGCAACAAGTACCGCGTGCCGCGCCTGTTCTTCGTCAACAAGATGGACCGGTCGGGGGCGGACTTCATGCGCGTCTACGACCAGGTCAAGGTGCGACTCAAGGCGATCCCCGTCCCGATCCAGCTGCCGATCGGCGCGGAAGACGGGTTCGAAGGGGTGGTCGACCTCGTCCGCATGAAGGCGATTTACTGGGACGAAAGCACGCAGGGCATGAAGTACGAAGAACGCGAGATTCCTGCGCAAATGCTGGGCCCGTGCAAGGAATGGCGCGAGAAGATGGTGGAGGCCGCCGCCGAAGCCAACGAGGAACTGATGAACAAGTACCTCGAGGGCGGAGAACTGTCGGCGGCCGAAATCAAGCACGGGCTGCGCTCCCGCACCATCAACAACGAGATTTTCCCGATGTTGTGCGGTTCCGCTTTCAAGAACAAGGGCGTGCAGGCGATGCTCGACGCCGTGATCGACTACCTCCCGTCACCGGCGGACATTCCGCCGGTGAAGGGCGTGAATGATGACGGCGAAATCGACGGGCGCCCGGCCAGCGACGATGCCCCATTCTCGGGCCTTGCGTTCAAGATCATGACGGACCCGTTCGTCGGGCAACTCATATTCTTCCGGGTTTACTCGGGGGTCGTGAATTCGGGAGACACCGTCTACAACCCGGTCAAGGGCCGCAAGGAGCGGGTCGGACGCATACTCCAGATGCATGCCAACACCCGCGAGGAAATCAAGGAAGTGCGCGCCGGCGACATCGCGGCCGCAGTCGGCCTCAGGGAAGCGACCACCGGGGACACCCTGTGTACCCCGGAAAAGATCATCACGCTCGAGAAGATGGAGTTTCCGGAGCCGGTGATACACGTTGCCGTCGAGCCCAAGACCAAGGCCGATCAGGAGAAGATGGGTATCGCGCTCAATCGTCTGGCGCAGGAAGATCCGTCGTTTCGCGTGCGCACCGACGAGGAGTCCGGGCAAACCATCATTTCCGGCATGGGCGAGCTGCATCTCGAGATCATCGTGGACCGCATGAAGCGCGAGTTCGGCGTCGAGGCCAATGTGGGCGCGCCACAGGTGGCCTATCGCGAAACCATCCGCAAGATCTGCGACAAGGTCGAAGGCAAGTTCGTGAAGCAGTCGGGCGGCCGCGGGCAGTACGGCCACGTGTGGCTCAGGGTCGAGCCCAACCCGGCGGGCAAGGGCTACGAATTCGTAGACGCGGTCAAGGGCGGATCGGTGCCGCGCGAGTACATCCCGGCGGTGCAGAAGGGCATCAAGGACGCGATTCCGAACGGCGTGCTCGCCGGTTTCCCGGTGGTCGACGTCAAGGTGACGCTGTTCGACGGCTCGTATCACGAGGTCGACTCCAACGAGAATGCGTTCAAGATGGCGGGTTCAATCGCGTTCAAGGAAGGCCTGCGCCGCGCGAGTCCGGCACTGCTGGAGCCGATCATGGCGGTTGAAGTGGAGACGCCGGAAGATTTCATGGGCAACGTGGTGGGCCACCTCAACTCGCGGCGCGGCATGATTCAAAGCATGGAGGGCATGGCGGGCGGTGGCAAGGTGGTGCGCGCCGAGGTGCCGCTTGCGGAAATGTTCAGCTATTCGACGACGTTGCGGTCGCTGACGCAGGGGCGGGCAACCTACACCATGGAATTCAAGCACTACTCCGAAGCACCGAAAAACATCGCGGACGGAATCATCAATCGCGACAATCCCGACAAAGGTCCAGGATCGGGGAAAAAGTAACGGCGAAGGAACCGAATTATGGCCAAGAGCAAATTTGAGCGTAAGAAGCCGCACGTGAATGTGGGCACGATTGGTCACGTGGATCATGGGAAGACGACGCTGACGGCGGCGATGACGATGATTTTGGCGAGGCAGTTTGGTGGGGATGTGAAGACCTACGAGCAGATTGACTCGGCGCCGGAGGAGAAGGCGCGCGGGATCACGATCAACAC
>JACQGN010000163.1 GCA_016199545.1 Betaproteobacteria bacterium
GTAGGGTGCAATAAGCGAAGCGCATTGCACCGCACGCCATCCACACGGCGCAATGCCGGCTGGTTATTGCGCCCTACGCGAGCTGTATTCAGGATACGTCTGTCCTGTCATTGCGAGCGAAGTGAAGCAATCTCGTTGCGGGCAACGCAACCGCGGCCAGCCGCGAGATCGCCGCGTCGCTGCCCGCCACGCTTCGCTCGCGGCTGACGACGACTCGCGATGATAGCGGAGCCCGTGCCCGCTGCAGTACGCGTAGGGTGCAATAAGCGAAGCGCATTGCACCGAACGCCTCCAACACGGCGCAATGCCCGCTGGTTATTGCGCCCTACGCGAGCTACCAGGGCACGCACACCGAGCAATCGATAACGAATGCATCAGGCCGATAGGCTGCAGCAGGTTCGCGCAGCCGGGTCGTTCGGCGCGGCTTCAATACCTGCGGCCTTCGTCGATCAACTGCCTGATCGTGACAGTCTCGCCCTTCTCGACACGGTCGAGAAGTTGCGATAACTGGGTCTTGGCCTGGAATGCGCCAACGGTCTTCATATGCGCCTTGCCTAAACTGGTCAACCAGTTTCCAGTGTAGCGTAAACGTCACGCATCACGCATGACGCTTTCCGGCTCGACGTGACAGGCGTAGCATCTCCCGTCGTCAATCCACGGAGGAGCACACCATGAAACGCACGGCCTATCAGCCCTCGAATACCTTCGTCCCCGCGGGCAAGACCTACTCCCACGGCATCATCGTCGAGGCGGGGAGAACCCTATACGTTGCAGGACAGACCTCGCGCGATGCGCAGGGAAATATCGTCCACAAGGGCGACGCGGCGGGCCAGACCCGGCAGGTGCTCGAGAATATGAAAAAGGTGATCGAGGGTGCGGGCGGACGGATGGAGGACGTCGCCAAGACCACCGTCTATATCACGGACATCAAGCACCGCGAGGCGGTTGGCCGCGTGCGCCAGGAGTTCTTCAAGGGCGATCCGCCCGCGAACACGCTCGTGGTGATCTCGGCGCTCGCCGATCCCGCATTCCTGGTGGAAATCGAGGCAATCGTTCCGCTGCCGTAAGATCCATGCGGCGCAATGCCCGTTGGTTAATGCGCCCTACGCGAGCCGCCATAGAGCTTCGGCCTCCCTCCCTTGCACAAAGCGCGGGGGAGGGGTGGGGAGGGGGCAAGCCCGCCGCCGGGGCGTGTCAATCCGCGAAAGGAGCGCGACGTGGTCAACATCGATGCGTACCCGTATCTGTGCTTCGTCAGGTTCGACCTGCCGATCAAGGAGTTCGACCGCGAGTTCAACCTCCACTTCGACGACCATATCCAGGAACTGGCGGATCGCCCGGGCTACTCCACGGCCTGGCGCACGCGGGAGCTGCGTGGCGGCCCGTATAACGACAACAAAGGCGTGCTGGAACAGGAATACCAGCAGATCTACGCCATCAACGATCCGGGGCTGTTCAAGTCGTTCCCGCAGAATCCGCCGCCGCCCGTCGTGGAAAACGAACCGTGGCGCCGCGATCTCACGAACTGGGGCCGGGTGTTCTATCGCGTGCTATCCCTGGTCGAAAAAGATGCGCGTGCCGGCCGCTGCTGGGCGCGCTGCGAATACAATTTCCGCGGAACGGCGGCAGAAGTCACCCGGTTCGAATCCGAGAGCACGCAGCACCTGAAGCGCGTGCTGGAAATGCCCGGCATCCATCGCGCCTGGCAACTGCAGCATGCCGCTCACGCCTCACAGATCGGCCCGAACCCGGTCGGTGCGTACATGAACCTGTACGAACTCGATGCCCCCGAGAACCTGTTCGATCCCAGCCTCGGCGAGGATCGGCTGCCGTTGAAAGCGGGACAGGATTTCGCCGGCCGGCACTTCGCGCGGCTGCTGCTGAAGGCCGAGCCGCGGCGCAACCTTACTTCCTGAGCGACTCCACCGGAATCGTCCCCAGATTGTCCCGGTCACTTTCCCCGACCTACGTACTCGTGTACTCGGCCGTATCGGTGTCCGAGAGATTCAACTGGGAATGGAATTCGCCCACCGGCGCCCTCAATGTAATCTCCGAAGAAAAAGCGGATGCGGCCTTTGGCGACATAGGTGCCGCGGCAGACCAATCTCTTTCCGGATTCCGCTGTGCATCCTTCCCTTTTAGAAGCGTTGCCATGGCCGAGTCCTCCGTTCGGTCGATTTATTTATGCGTATATGAGGGTCGTTGCAGCCGTCAGAATCTGCGGGTGCGAGCGAGCGGCCTGAAGCAGGCGTCATCCCTCATCGAGCGAGCGGGGAAAGCTGTCGTGCAGGAGGCGAGACAGCGCGCGATCGGCGAGGATGACGCCACCCGTCTGGCAGCGAGCGCAATAATTGCACTCGTTTTCCGCATACACGATACGCTGCACCGGCGATGCGCAAACCGGACACGGCTCACCGTAGCGGCCGTGCACCGCCATCCCGGGGCGGAACGCGGTGACTTTCTCCGGAAACCCGGAACCCGCTTCGGCGCGCAGACGCGCGGTCCATTCGCCCAGCACGCCGCGCGCCGCATCGAACAGTCGCGCGATGGCGGTCTCTCCGAGCTTGCGCGTCAGCATGAGTGGCGACAGGCGCGCGCGGTGCAGGATCTCGTCGGAATAGGCGTTCCCGATGCCGCTGAAGAGCCGCGGATCCGTGAGCGCGCGCTTCAGCGTGTGATTCTCCTGCTGCAAGCGCGCACCGAAATCGGGAAGCGTGCTCTCGGCCACTTCAAGTCCGCCCCGGTCGAATTGGGCGAGCGCTTCCTGTCCCCGTACCAGATGCAGCGACGCGCGACGTTTTGTGCCGGCTTCGGTGAAGGCGATCCTGCCGCACGCGAACTCGAGAATCGCCAGCGTGATACGCCCAGGCGGTTTTGCCCGGGCGTCGAGCCAGCGCAGGCGGCCCGCAACCATCAGGTGGATCACGAGGAATAGATCGTTGTCGAGCCCCAGCACGATCCGCTTGCCCAGGCGACGCACGTCCCGCACGCGCTTGCCTTCCGCGGAAGCAATGGGCGGAACGGCGGTGCGCAGCACGAACGGACTCCTGAGCTCCACCCGCTGCAGGACCTCGCCGCGCACGCGCCCGGCGAGCGCCTCGCAATAGACGACTACGTCGGGAAGCTCAGGCATGGTTATCGCGGACCTCGGATCCCAGCCATGACCTTTCCGCCAATTGCAATCTGGACTACCGGCGATAGATCTCCCGCCGGTGCCCCACGGAGAGCATGAGCACCACGAGCTCCTGATCCTTCAATTCGCAGATGACACGGAAGTCGCCGATGCGATAACGCCAAAGCCCGGCGAGATCGCCCTTCAGCGCCTCGCCCCAGTGGCGGGGATCCATGCATCCTTCCAGCCGAGCCTCGATCCAATCGAGAATGCGCCGGGCTACCGGCTTGTCGAGCTTGGCGAGCTGCTTCTGCGCGAACGGGGCGATCCTAACGGTCCAGGCCAAGAGCCTTCCTGACCTCGCCGATGGACTTCGCCCGGCCCCGTCCCTTCTTCGCGCGGCGCGCGAGCGCGATGTCCTCCTGGTCCTCGAGGTAGCGAATAACCGCCTCCCGCACCACTGCGCTCTTGTTGCTGCCCCGCGCGGCGGCCAGTTCAGCGACCTGCTTCTCCAGCTCTTTCTCCAGCCGTATTGCCAGCATGGGCGCCTCCTGCAGTGTGTTATACATTGTATAACATGCCGGGTTATTCATCTATCGGTCGTTGAAATGCCCCTGCGGACCCGAACAAGGTTCTCAAAGGGCAAGATCACGTTCGCCACCGATCCGCCAGATCCTGGGTTGCGCCAGCACCCGCGTGACGAAGGCGTTGCCCTGTTTTCTGCGCCTCGCAAGCTCCTGCGGCGTATAGACGGTGGGATTCACCTTTCGTCCGAGCCGCCTGGAAGTCTCTTCCAACGCGGCGAAGAGATCGGCGTAAGTCAAGCTCTCGCTCAGCACCATCAAATCGATGTCGCTCTTAGCCGTGTCCTCGCCTTTCGGCACCGAGCCATAGACAAATGCAGCAGTGATTTGCCCTGCCAATGGCGCCAGCCCCGTGCGCAGCACATCGGCCAGGCCGGAAGTCTTCAACACCAGGCCGCGCAATTCCTCGAACACCGGCGCCGCCGGGTTGGCCTGATAGTGTTTCTGCTTTCCCACCCGCGTAACGGTCAGCAACCCCGTCGTCTCAAGGCGAATCAACTCCCTCTGGACCGCGCCCGTGCCCGAGCCGGCGAGGGCAATCACCTCGTTCGCGTAAAAACTTCGCCCTGGATTTCCGAACAGCACGCCCAGCACGCGCTGCCGCACCTTGCTGAAAAGCGCGTCCGCGATCCCGATCGCCGGAGTTGTGGAAGGCCTGGCTCGCCGCTTCTTTATTCCCATAATGGGTATGATAAACCCCGTTTTGGGAATGTTCAAACTTGGCGGGCGTGGGGTGGCTGACGAGACGGAATCCTGATCCATCACACGCCACCGTCGAGCTAATGGCGGCGCTGCACGCCTTGTCGTGCGCGGTACCGGACATGAACCCGCACGGCCGCCGGCGTAACGCGATAGGCGATTACATGCCCGGCGTTAGCAATGCAGCGTCGATCAGCGCGCGTGTCCGGCGCCGTACCTCGTCATGCGGCACATGCCAGCGGCGCATCGCGTCGTGTTGCAGTTCGCGGTTGGTGTTCTCGAACCTGCGCTCAACCAAGAGTTTTCTTGACCAGCGCGATGCATTCATCAAAGCTGCGCCGGTACTCGAGGACTTCAAGCTCCGAGAATGTCTGTCTCAATGCCGCCTCCTGCGAGGCGATTCTCCGCAGAACTGCCTCTCGCCGATCGCGGAGCACCGGCTCGATCTTCCATAGCGCTCTGGGTTCCTTCTCCGCCACCATTGCGAGGTCGAAAATGTCGCGAGCGGTGAAATCGGCGCCCCGATGCCAGACCTTCTTCGCGACGATTTCGGCAGAGGTCTCGACCTCGACCTGGCGACCGAACAGCTCCTCCTTGACCGTGGGATCCTCCGTCAGTGGCGCGGACGCGACGAAGTCAATCTCCCCTTCCGGGAAAATGAGCTTGAGTGAGTTCGCTTGCTCAATGTACTGGGTTGTCAGCGAATCGGCCCTGGTATTGAGCCTCGGAGTCAAATAGCCCAGATACTGCGGATCGGGCACGAAGATGTCTATATCCTTGCTGAGGCGGTGGTGGTGCCGGCGCATCAGAACCGTTCCGCCTCCAAAGCTCCAGTCTTCGAGCGTAATTCCCGCGTAGCTGACCGATTCGATCAGTTCAAGGGCGCGCAGAAACAGCGCCTCCCAGATCCTCAGCCGGCCTGCAGCCATCCCTCGACGCTCCGCGAGACACCCAGGTCGCTCGCCAGTTTACGCAAGTTTTTCTCAAGTTTTCCCGGTTTCATCCACCCGGCCGCTTCCTCAACGAGACCCTGCAGCAGAGCAAGCGGCGCCTCATCGAACAACGTCCTCAAATGCGGGCCCCGCTTTGCCGGAACCTTGCCGGTCACGAGCGCGTGGATCAGTTCATCCTCGGTGAGCGCGCTCTTGAAGCTCACGTTCGCGCTCGTACACGCCGTGCGCAAGTAGTCCGGCCGGCGCAGCCGCATCCCGTGCTGGAGCGTCACGCCCAACTCAAGGTGGTCCAGCACGGCCAATACCTTCCGGATGCCCAGGTCCCGCACCAGGCCGCTCTCCAGCAGGTTGAGCGTTTCGCGGGACAGCCCGATTGCGCGGGCGAGCTGCGCCTGGGTCAGCCCCTGTGCCTGACGCGCCCTGCGGATCTCGCTGCCAAGTTCCTGGATTCTCACCGGTTCTCTTGAGTATTAGATATATGCAACATTACAGGAGGTCGGGTGCAATGTCAAAAGGAGCACTCATTGGGATGCTGCTTGACACGTTGAATAGTCTGCGAGACTATAAGTCTTTAAGATAATAGCGATGCTGGAGACCTCCAATGCGAACAATTGAAGTTGATTTCGACGTGTACAAGGCGCTGATGGTGCGGCGGCCGTCCGAGGACGTCACCGAAAATGACGTGCTGCGCGACCTGCTACAGCTTCCGCGCAAAAAGGGGCCAAGCGCGGTGCCGGCGGGCCCGGCCCCAAGTGATTGGATCGCCAAAGGCGTGCGGTTTCCCGCGGGCACCGAGTTTCGGGCACATCACAAGGGGCAGGCCTACCTCGCGCGCGTCGAGTCGGGCGCACTCGTGCTCAACGGCAAACGATACGATTCGCCGTCTTCGGCGGCGGTCTCGATCACTGGAGGCGCGGTCAACGGCTGGCGGTTCTGGGAGGCCCGATCGCCTGGGGAGGCCAGTTGGAAGATGATTGAGTCGCTGCGCAGGTCGCGTGGTTGATTGGGGAGGGGGTAGGTTTGCGCGCCGAGTGGCGTACCCCTATTTCCTGGACATCTCCACCGTCCCCAACTGATTCCGATCGCTCTCCCCCACATACGTGCTCGTATACTCCGCCGTGTCGGTGTCCGAGAGGTTCAACTGGGAATGGAATTCACCCACCGGCGTGGAGATATAGTCCCCCGCCTCGGCATCGACCACCTGCTCGCCCTTCGGCCCGAAGAAAAAACGGATGCGGCCTTTGGCGACATAGGTGCCGCGGCAGACTCAAATTCCCAGTTCCAGTCCGGTCTTGGGATTGCGCTGTGCATCCTTCCCTTTGACTAGCGTTGCCATGGGTCTTCAGACTGCCAGCGGCGTGAGCGTATAGATGCGACCGTAGCGAGAAGCCTTCTTGAGGTCGCCGCGACGAAGCGCTTCCCGCACATCGTCCAGCTTACTCGCCTCCTCCAATGACAAGTATGGCGACCACTCATCGTCCGTCACGATCAACTCGACGTCGACTTCGGCCACGTACTGACCTTCGTGGACGAGTTTGCTCCGATGCCTGGTCTTCATTGCCGTCTCCGTTTGTAGCCCGGCTCCCATTTTTCCGGGTCTGGTCGGTACGCAGTCACCAACACCGCCGGAGTAGTATAGCCCTTCGGAATTCCCCAAACCACGTGAACCGGCTCTTCTGCCGCATCGTGCTGGAGCACGAGACGCTTGGCCCTTTTGCATAAGCCGGATAAGCGTTTCCATTTCCCGCATGCGTGCTTTGGCCGCGATGCTCGACAGGCTTCGTGGCGCGATCACGAGTGAAGTCGCGCCCCGCGATCTTAGTGGGGCATCTTGCGCGAAGGTGTAGGCGGCCAACAGTAGGAGCACGATAGCAGCCGCTTTGCTCACGGAACCCCCCTTTATTTAACGTGGATTTGCTTGGGCGACTCGAATCGACGACTTAGCGGCACGCACGCAACTGGTCTCTCACCCGGAGTCGACCGCGAAGTGCCGTGAATTCAGGGCGTTCCTCCAGTTTTCATCGAACACCAGATCGCAGACGATGCGCGGGCCGTCGTCCGCGGCGAGTTCAAGTTCTCCGGCGCGCTTGAAGCGTGCCGAAGAATAAGCCTCGGTGAGAGTCGCGAGCAGGTTTTTCTTGTAGTCGGTGTCTTCGTTTTTCAGGTGGGCGCCTTTGGTTTCCATCACGACCAGCACCGGTTTGCCGGCGCGCGCGGTGCGCAGGAATACGAAATCGGGATAGACCCTGTCGCGCCGCCAGCCCTGCAGGCCGTAGTGCGCGCGCGCCACATTGCGATGCCACCATACGAGCGCCGCTTGCGAGTCGAGGTAGCAGGCGAATTCGCCCTCGAAGTCGTTATCGACCATCGATTCGTAGAACGGATCGAACAGGCTCTTTTCAAGGAGCTTGGCTCCACTCAGCAGGGGCACGGGCTTCTCCGGCAGCTCGATCTCCAGTTCCCGCGGGATCTCATAGTCGAAGCGGTCCGCGCGCAATCGGAACTCGATGTCCCCGGATTGCACTTTCTGTTCGAACACCCGCTGCGCCATCGCGTCGCGCTGCACCACGACATCGGCGCGCAACTGCTCGACCAGCCGCGCACTGGATGACGCGATCATCGCCTCGCTGCATCCGACTTTCAGCAGCCGCCCGACCACCTGTTCGACCAGATCGAAGGCGAGCCAACTGTTGGGCACCAGATCGCCGATGGCACGGGCCACGAACACGCGATCCAATACAACCGGACCCTGCCCTTCGTCCGTGGGCGCGATATTGCCCGTCGGGCTCAGGATTCCCAAATCGATCCGAAACCGCTGCTCCTGCGGCGCCTCCACCGCGGGCTTCCAGCCGGCCGCCAGCAGAGCCGCATCGAGTTCCTCCCACGGCAGGTTGCCCAGCACGTCGCATTCATAGACGAGTTCGCGGCGCGAATCGCCTTCGCGCCAAGTCACGCGCGGCAGGAAAATACGAAGTTGCCCCAACCCGGCACGCCGGCCTATGTGTTTGATTTTGCCGCCATCACCGTTAGTGCCGCCCGTGGTGCGCACGCTCGCGGTGAGATCGCCCATGCCCTCAATTTCAAGCGATTTCTTGATGCTCGTCACGACCTCCCCGGTCTGCGCGTCGTGGCAGAACACGTACGACTCGTCCAGCGGCGCCCGCCAGGTGCGAGTCACGTTGGGTTGGCGCAGGATGCGTCCGACCAGTTGCGTCACCGCCGCCGGGTTGCGGCCCGCGGCGAGAGCGCAAAGCACGTAGGCGAACGGGCAGTCCCAGCCCTCGCGAAGTGCCTGGACGGTGATGATGAAGCGGATGGGGCAGTCGGGCGCGTCGAGCCGCGCGTCTTCCAGCTCGCGCGTCTCGCCGGTCGCCACGGCGATCTGCGCCTCGGGAATGTGAAGCTCCTCGATCAAGTGTTTGCGAAGCGCCTGTACGTTGACGAGCTGGGCGGCGTTCTGCGCCTGGAAAAGCACGATCGGCCGGATGTAGTCGCCTTCCTTCTGCGCCACGGCTTCGAGCCTTCTCTGCGTCTGCACCGCGTCGAACACCGCCGCATCCCAGCCCTGCGGATGCTCCATGAGCGCGATCGGGAGCTTCACCATGTCCTCGGCCTGCAGCTCCTGGGCGGACACGTGGTACAGCACGTTCGTCTTCTTCGGAATCGGGGTCGCCGTCAGCTCGAGAATCATCGACGGATTCAGGCGCTTCAGCGCCTCGAAGCTGCGCTCGGTCTTGGTGTTATGCGCTTCGTCGACGATGACGACCGGGTGTTGCAGCGCGAGCCAGTTCGCCAGCGAGAATTTCGGCTGGCCCACGTGCCCCTTCAGTGGCGAATGCGGATCGGCCGTGTCCTGCTCGGTGACCATCCCATCGGGCAGCTCGCGCAGCACGGCGAGCCGCTGCGGGATCATCCCGCGAAAATGCGGCTCGAAGGACTCCGCGAACGCGTAGACGTTGCGCTGATCCGGGTTCTCGATCCGAAAGCTCTGGATTGTCGCCACGACCACCACTGCTTGGCGGCCGAAGTCCTGCGGAGGAACGGCCGAGACGCTTTCCAGGTCGCATATCTGGAACGCCTGCCCATAGGCGGCTTCGAGCGCCGCGCGATACGGATGCCCTGGCGTTTGCAGCGCGGACAGAGTCTGGGCGCGGATCGTCTCCGAGGGCGTGAGCCACAGCGCCGTCGGTGCATCGCTGCCCATCCACTCCTTTGCGATGCGCACGATTGCGTGCGACGCGAGCAGCGTCTTTCCACCGCCGGTGGGAATCCGCAGGCAGACGCAGGGCACCTCGCCGAAGGGTTCGCTGCGGTAGCCGTAGCCGCTTCCCTCGAACGCCGACTTCGGCCCGCGCATCCTGGCGGCACGAAGGAACGTCGCCAGGGAATCTAGCGCCGCGCGCTGGTAGTTCTTGAGAACGAATTCCGCCATCCCTACCTCGCTCGAACGTCGTAGGGGATATGCTTGAAGGTCAGACCTTCCACACGAAGCCGCTCAGATCCGAGGCGGCAACTTTCCCCGTACACCACCACCGGGCGGTCCTCCTTGAAAAGCTTTCGGAGCTTCTGCAGGACCGGCCCTGTGAGTACGTTCCCGCCGTTCGGCCGCTTGTCGCCGAGTATCCCGTTGTACAGCAGGCAATACGCTTTGCCGTCATGAATGCCGAGCAGCGGCGACTTGAACGTCGCTTCCGAGGGCACGCCGGTTTCCTGCAACCATACGAAAGAGGCGAGGGTTGCAAATCTGACCTTTGGATTTATCGCACCATGTTCGTCAAACACACGCTCGCCAAGCCGCACGAATGAGAAACCTCCGCCGCCCTTCCAGCCCACCTGATTAGAAACTCCGCCTTGATCTCCCGTGATAACTTTTTCAAGCCGACGGAGACAAAACTTCTCGGCATTTGCGCCCATTTCGATACCTACGAAACGTCTGCTCATCTTGTGCGCGACCGCGGCCGTAGTTCCCGATCCGAGGAATGAATCAAGAATCAGTTCCCCAGGCCGCGTAGAGATCTCAAAAATGCGGTAGATCAGCTTTTCTGGTTTCGGGGTATCGAACCCCTTCTCCCCGCCGAAGAGTGCTTTTAGTTCAGCGCTAGCATTGCGTGTGCTTCCTGCAAATTCGTAGGGCCACCACGTCCGATTTACAACCCCTTCCTTGGCCTCGCTAAGAAACTTCTTCTCCATCGGAAATTCAGCATCCCCATTCTTACCCCACCAAATCCGGTCTTCAGCGGCAAGTTGTCGCATCTTCTCTGGCGGTCGCCGCCAGCTGCTGCCTTTCGGTGGCAGAACATCCTTGCCCGCTTTGTTCGTGAGAGCGTAATAGTCGCGCTCGCGAAATTCGGCCCTCGTAAGCGGCGCCGCTAGCCAGTCTCCGCGCGGATCTCCGTCGGGATTCGAGTAATTTGCCAACTGTTGTTCATTCCGAGGTAGGAGCTGAAACGTGAATGAAGAGCTTCGCTGGTACACGAGCAAATGGCTATGCGTTTCCGCCATGCCAACAGCGTTATTTCCCGGCGTATCCTTCGATTGCCACACCACGTTTGCGACAAAATTGCCTCTTCCAAACACCTCATCCAGCAAGACCTTTAGGTAGTGCCCTTCGTTGTCGTCAATCGACACCCAGATTGAGCCGTCTTCGCCCAGCAGGTCACGAAGCAGAACAAGCCTCGGATACATCATCGAGAGCCACTGGCTGTGCTCAAGGTTGTCGTCGTAATGCTCGAAGGCGCTCTTTGTGTTGTACGGCGGATCGATGTAGATGCATTTGACGCGCCCGCGGTAGAAGGGCAGCAGGGCTTTCAGAGCATCCAGGTTGTCGCCCTGAATGAGAAGGTTGCCGGCGCTGGGGTCGCCGTGCCTGCTCACCGATTCGAGCAACCGATACGGCACCTCCTCGGCGCGCCGCATGGCGCGTTCACGGTCTAGCCAATCGAGCGTCGGCATTTGTTCCCAGAGTACTGCCGCACGTCTCCCCCAACTTTGGCAGCTCAGTTTGCGGAAAGGCGGATCGCCTGCGCGGCAAACTGTGGATTAGTTGGCTCCCCGACCAGGGCTCGAACCTGGGACCTGCGGATTAACAGTCCGTCGCTCTACCAACTGAGCTATCGGGGACCGGAAAAGCGCGCTATTTTAGGGGCTTCGGCAGGTCGGAGCA
>JACQGN010000153.1 GCA_016199545.1 Betaproteobacteria bacterium
CGCACGATGATCGCCGACTCCCCGAGCTTACCCGGATCGAACAGGTGCCGGAAATGCGTGTCGAGCACCCACGCCAGCATCGGCCACGCCATCTGTGGAAATCCCGGCAGAAAGTAATGGCGCCTGAATGCGAACCCGGGAATGCGGTTATATGGATTCGGGATGATGTCCGAGCCCGCCGGAAACTCACCCATCGCCAGTCGCTGCGGCGTCACGCCCGCCGGATTGCCGGCAAAGCGCGCACGAATCTCGGCTTCCGCGTCGGGATGCAATCGGAGTTCGACGCCGGCCGCGCGCGCAGCACATGAACGAGTGTGATCGTCGGGTGTCGCGCCGATGCCGCCAAAGCTGAACACGACGTCGTCCTCCGCGAAGGTGCGCCGCAAGGTTGCGGTGATGTGGTCCGGGTCGTCGCCGAGGTACTGGCACCAGGCGAGTTCCAGCCCGCGCTCGCCCAGGGTCGCGATCGCGCGCGCCATGTGCTTGTCCTGGCGCTTGCCGGACATGATCTCGTCACCGATGATGAGCGCCCCAAAATTCATTGGCAATGAATTTTTATTAACCGCCAAGGCGCACCGACATCGTATCGTACGCGTCCGGTGTCAATTCGTCCCATCCTTGGATTCCGTGAAGTCTTGGAGCCTTGGCGGTTCAGCTGTGTATGTAGCTTTCGAGCTGCTTGATGGTTTCCTGCTGGTCCTCGATCACCGCCTTGACCAGATCGCCTATCGAAAGCACGCCGATGAGCCGGTCGCCTTCCATGACCGGCAGGTGCCGGATGCGATGGTCGGTCATCAACGCCATGCATTCCTCTGCGCTCTGCGAAGGACGAATCGTGACCACCTTCGCCGTCATGATGTCGCGCACCGCGATTTCCTGCGAGGACTTTCCGAGCAGTATCACCTTGCGTGCATAGTCGCGCTCGGACATGATGCCCGCGAGCGTGCCTTGATCCATGACGACCAGCGCGCCGATTTCCTTTTCGGCCATCAGCTTCAGCGCATCGTAGACCCGCGCATCCGGAGCGATCGAGAAGATCGCTCCACTCTTGCCTTGCAGCAGTTCCCGGACAGTCTTCATGGCCACCTCCACAGAGTCACGCCGCCCACCGGTGACAAGTGTAGCCAATTCACGGCGCTTGATAAAGCCGTGTTGCTGCGCCGACTGGCGCGCCGGGGGGCGTGTCATAATCGTCGCCCCCAGAGTGCCTAACCCGGGAGTGGTCCTATGCGCATCATTGCCGCCTTTCTGAGGGATTTGTGGGCGCTCACCCGTCCCTACTGGTTCTCCGAGGAGCGGTGGTCGGCGCGGGCCCTGCTGGCGGTGATCGTGTCCTTCAATCTCGGCCTCGTCTACCTGGAGGTTCTATTCAACCGCTGGCAGAACCACTTTTACAATTCACTGCAGAACCGGGACATCAACGCCTTCTACGAACTGCTGCTTTATTTCTCGTTTCTTGCGGCCGTGTTCATCGCGGTCTCGGTCTACCAGTCCTACCTCAACCAGATGCTGCAGATCCGGTGGCGCCGCTGGCTCACGGAGAAATACTTCGTGGCGTGGATCGCCAACCGCACCTACTACCGCATGCAACTCACCGACGGCGGCACCGACAACCCCGACCAGCGCATCGCCGACGATCTCGCGATGTTCGTGGACCGCACCCTCAACCTGTCGCTCGGTTTTCTGTCCGCCGTGGTCACCCTGTTCTCCTTCCTGGCCATCCTGTGGGCGCTCTCGGGCGCGCTCGAAGTCACCTTCGCCGGCGCGGCCGTGCGCGTCGAGGGCTACATGGTGTGGGTCGCGCTCGTCTATGCAATCTTCGGCACGTGGCTCGCGCATGTAATCGGCCGGCCACTCGCCAGGCTCAATTTCAACCAGCAGAGGCTCGAAGCCAACTTTCGCTTTTCCCTGGTGCGCTTCCGCGAAAACGCCGAGAGCATCGCGATCTACCGCGGCGAGGCGGACGAGATCCGCAGCCTGCGGCGGCGCTTTCTCGATGTGGTGGGCAATTGGTGGGCTATCATGCTGCGTCAGAAAAAGCTCAACTGGTTCCGTACTGGCTACAGCCAGGTCGCCATCATCTTCCCGTACCTGGTGGCCGCTCCGCGCTACTTTTCCGGCCAGATCCAGCTTGGCGGCCTGATGCAGACGGCATCTGCGTTCGGGCAGGTGCAGGGCGCGCTGTCGTGGTTCATCACGGCCTACGCGCAGCTCGCCGACTGGAAAGCGACGGTCGATCGTCTCACCGGCTTTCTCGCTGCCACGGAACGCGCCCGCGTTGCGAGCGGGGACCATCCTGGCATCATCACTGATATCAAGGACGGCGCCGTGCGCGTCGAGCAGCTCAGGCTCGATCTCCCCGATGGCGCGCCGCTCCTTGCCCCGTTCAACGCCTCGATCAGTGAGGGCGAAAAGGTGCTCGTGACCGGCCCCTCGGGCAGCGGCAAGAGCACGTTGTTCCGGGCGCTTGCGGGCATCTGGCCGTTTGGCGTGGGCACCGTGAGACGCCCTGCCTCGCGCGTTCTGTTCCTGCCGCAGAAACCCTATCTCACCGTGGGGACGTTGCGCGAGCAGGTGTCGTATCCGGCGGCGCCGGGAACGTTCGACGATGCGTCCTGCCGGGCGGCGCTCATGGACTGCGGACTGCCGCATCTTGCCGACCGGCTCGACGAGGAGCAGCACTGGGCGCAGCGCCTCTCGGGTGGCGAGCAGCAACGCATCGCCTTCGCCCGGGCGCTGCTGCATCGACCGCAGTGGCTGTTCCTCGACGAGGCGACTTCTTCGCTCGATGAAGCGAGCGAGACACGTATGCACCGGTTGCTGCAGGAATGCATGCCGCACGCCACGGTCATCAGCATCGGTCACCGGCCGTCTCTCGCCGCGTTCCATGAACGGCGCATGCGCATCGAGCGTGAACCGGGCGGTGTGGGCCGCGTCGTCCTGGCCTAGAGGTTCCGAATCCGGAACGTGGCGCGTCGTCTCACACGGACGCCGGCAGTACGCCTCCGCGCGCGATCACCGCTTCGATTTCGGCGGCAGCCACGGGCTTGCCCACAAGAAACCCCTGGACCTCGTCGCACCCCTGGTGCTTGAGGAAGGCGAGTTGCTCGCGGGTCTCGACGCCCTCTGCAGTCACGCGCAATCCCAGGCTGTGCGCCATCGCGATCACCGCGCGCGTAATCACGACGTCATCATCGTCGCCCGGAATGCCTTCGATGAACGTGCGATCGATCTTGACCAGATCGACCGGAAAGCGCTTGAGATATCCCAGGGACGAGTAGCCGGTGCCGAAATCGTCGATTGCGACGTGCACGCCCAGGGCGTTGAGGTCGGCGAGTACGCGTGCGGCGCGCTCGGGATCCTGCATCACCACGCTTTCGGTGATCTCGAGTTCGAGCGTGGACGGCGGCAGGCCGCAACGCGAGAGCACGTCCGAGATATCTGCGGTCGGCGTCTCACGCACGAACTGGCGCGCCGAGAGGTTAACCGCCATCCGCAACGGCGCATGGCCGGCCGCGCGCCAGCGCCGCGCGTCGGCGCAGGCAGCCCGCAGCACCCACTCGCCGATCGGTCCGATCATTCCGGTCTCTTCCGCCAGCGGAATGAACTCTCCCAGCGGGACCATCACGCCCTCAGCCGGCCGCCAGCGAATCAACGCCTCGACCCCGACCAGGCGCCCGCTGGCAAGGTCCACCTTGGGCTGGTAGTGCAGCAGAAACTCCTGGCGCTCCAGCGCGCGCCGCAGCTTGGCCTCCAGTGCGAGCCGCTCGAGCGAATGCGCGTTCATCGAGGCGGAATAGAACTGGTAGGCATTCCGACCCTGCTCCTTCGCGCGGTACATCGCAATGTCCGCGTTCTTGAGCAGATCCTGCGCGCCGCGGCCGTCATCCGGGTAGACGCTGACGCCTATGCTTGCAGTCACCGCGCACTCCTGGCCCTGCAGCAGCAGCGGGCGGCACACGGTGTCGAGTATCTTCTGGGACACGTCGCTGATGTCCTTCGGATCGGGTATGTCTTCGAGCAGGATGACGAACTCGTCGCCCCCCTGGCGGCCGAGCGTGTCGCCGGCGCGCAGCGAGTCGCGCAGGCGCGCTGCGAGATCGCGCAGCAGCAGGTCACCGGTCTCGTGCCCGAGCGTGTCGTTCACGATCTTGAAGCGGTCCAGATCGATGAACAGCACGGCAACGCGCTTGCCGTGCCGGCCCGCCTGCGCGACGGCCTGCCCGAGGCGCTGGTTGAACATGGCGCGGTTGGGCAGCCCGGTCAGGGCATCGTGGTTGGCGAAGAAACGCAGGTGCGATTCCGCCTCCTTGCGCGCGAGGAACTGCCCGACTTGGCTCGCGATATCCCGTATGATGGTGAGCAGGCCGTCGTCGCGCGCGATCCGCTCGCGGGCGAAAAATTCCATCGCGCCGTAGAATTCGCCCCCCGTCATGATGGGAAAGGCGAAGGCGGAAGCGAGCCCGGCATCGCGGGCGGCCTCGCCTCGGATGAGGCTCGCCGCGTGCGCGAGATCCTCGATCCAGAGCGGCCGTCGTGTCTCCCATACCTGGCGCAGAAGTCCGCCTTCTTCGCCCGGCCGGCGCCTGAGGCTCCGCGTGGCGGCAACGAACTCCCTCAACCCCGCCGTGTCTTCCGCATGGGTTTCGGCGCAGCGCAGCATGCCGTCATCGGGGTCGCACACCCAGCGGCCGCCGTAGAGCGATCCGGTCGCCTCACACGCGGCCCTGAGCACCGCCTCGACCGCTACATTGCTGCTGCGCGCCTCCGCAAGAATGCGCGTGACCGCGTGCTCGAGATCACGCATACGCTCGGCGCGCACCCGTTGCGTGACATCATCGATGAGCAACAGGACGCCGGCGATCCTGCCGGAATCGTCACGCACCCCGGCGGTGGAAATGACGACGTGAACCCGCGTGCCGTCCTTGCGCCGGCGCACCGCCTCGACGTTGTGCAATTCGACCCCGCGCAGCACCGCTGCCTGCATGTCCGCCGCCGCCTTCTCTTCATCGCGCGGCACGTGCGGCGCGGTGCGGCCGAGCACTTCCTGCTCGGTCCAGCCGAAGAACCGCTCCGCCGTGCGATTCCAGCGTTCCACCACCCCGTCCGCATCGAGCGCGACGATCGCCAGCGGCGAAAAATCGATCAGGGCCTTGAGGCGGCTGCTCGACTGCCGCAGCGCTTCCTCGATACGTTTCTGCTCCGCGACCCGCGCCGTGAGCTCCGTGTTCACTTCCGCCGTTTCGCGGTTCGCCGTGGACAGTTGTCGGACCAGATCCGCGTTCTCGTGGCGCGTGCGCAACGTTTCGACGTGGATCTGGTGCATGCTCAGGTGCGTCGCCAGCATGACCGCGATATACACCACGATCAGCAGGCCCATGGCGAGATGCAGGGTGGTGCCCGCGATGAAGGCGCCTCCCGCCAGCGGCAGCAGCGCGGGCAGCATGAAGGCGAGAAACGCGCGTTTGACGGGCGTCAGGACGACCAGGGCCGCGGCGACCATTCCGCCGATGAGGAACACCACCAGGAACTGCCTCAACGTGTCTCCGGGCAACAGGACCGAGCCCAGCAATCCCCACAGGCAGCCCATGGCAGTGGCGCCCCAGACGAAGCGCCGGCACCAGACCTCGATTCCCGCGGCGGCGGGCTGGGCGCGCGTGAAGGTCCGATAAAGGGCAAACCGGGCGCCGGTCACAAGCAACACGAGTGCAAACCACAGGCCGAGAAGCGACGGCGGAATCTGGTCCCACAGCGCGATCGTGATAATCACCGCGTTGACCAGCGAACCACCGTAACCGATCCGCGACAGGCGGTAGAGCTGCCGCACCTGCTCCGCGTAGATATCGCGCTCGTCCATGGCCGACGCCGACAAGGTCTTTCCCGCAACTGCATCGATCGTGGTCATGAACGGCTCTATTCAGCAGCCTTGCGTCATGATGGCGCATGCAGGGTGCGGCCGGCAATCGCTTCCGCTTTCGCCAGCACGTTCCGGGCCATACGGATGCTGGCGATGTCCACCAGGCGGCCATCGAGCTGCACCGCGCCGAGACCTTCCCTTGCTGCCTGGGCCATCGCCGCAACGATGCGGCGGGCGCGCTCGACCTCCTCTGGCCCCGGGCTGAAAACCTGGTTGGCAAGATCGATCTGCGACGGGTGGATCGCCCACTTGCCCTCGAAGCCGAGGCCCGCCGCGCGCCGCGCGGCGGCACGGAAACCGTCACTGTCCCGGAAATCGCCGTACGGTCCATCGATCGGGCGCAGGCCGTGGGCCCGGCAGGCGGCGACGATGCGTCCCTGCGCCGCGTGCCATGGATCACCCTGGTAGAACGGTCGTTCACCGGCAGCGTTGCGGTCCGCGAGCACGCCGAAATGCGGATCGAGGCCGCCAATCACGGTGGTGCGCATGCGCGTGGAGGCCGCGAAGTCGCCGGCGCCGAAACTCATCGCCTCGAGCCGCCGGCTCGACTGCGCGATCGCCTCGACGTTCGACAGTCCCAACGCTGTCTCTATCAGCACCTCGAGCCCGATGCGCTTGTCGCGGCGTTTGGCGTGCTCGATCTGCGTCACCAGCATGTCGAGCGCGTAGACATCGGCGGCGACGCCAACCTTCGGAATAAGCAGCAGGTCGAGACGCGGGCAATTCTCCACGATCTCGATCACGTCGCGGTACATGTAATGGGTGTCGAGACCGTTGATGCGCACGGAGAGCGACTTGTCCCCCCAGTTCACCTCGTTGAGAGCGGCGATCGCGTTGCGCCGCGCCTGTTCCTTGTCGTCGGGCGCGACCGCGTCCTCGAGGTCGAGAAAGATCACATCCGCGGCTGAGCGCGCCGCCTTCTCGAACAGTGCCGTCGTCGAGGCCGGCACGGCCAGCTCCGAGCGTTGAAGGCGGGGGGTGGCTTGGTCGATGGTGGTGAAGCTCATGGCGCAAACACAGTGATGAGTGCAGAGTTTATAACGGAGGGGGCGCATCGTGCATGAGTGGTGGGCCAGACTTAGTGGCCACTGAGCGCGGAGACCTGCGTCCTTCGCCACCTTGGATAACGTTTCGATCTGATCGCGCAAGATCTTGTCGTATTCCTCCGGCGTGGTGGGTGCAGGCACAAACCCGATCGCCGGCGGAACTGAAAATGTTCTTTCGGGCTGGGCTTGGGCGAGCGTGATGAGGTCCTTCACCGACTTGACGCCCGGCTTCTCTTATGGTCAACTTAAGGTGACCACGAGGTAACCTGGATGAACATCACGATCAATGCCAAGCAATTGCGCGCTTCGCTCCCGAAGCTGGTCGAGCGCGTGCGCAGGGGTGCGCGATTTACCGTGCTCTACCGCAGCCGTCGCGCGTTTCAGATCGTGCCGATCGACGAACCAGAGGCGCCGCGCACGGCGCTGGAAGCCGATCCGTTATATCGCGCCAAGGCGGTGGGTCGTTCCCGTGACGGGCGCACCGCAGCCGACCACGACGCCGTGCTTTACGGATCATGAAGGGTGTATTCGTCGATACGGCGGGCTGGATGGCCTGCGCGGACGAAGGCGACCCGGCGCATGGACGGGCCTGCGAAGCGCGCGATGCAGCGCTCGAACAGGGAAACGCACTGGTAACAACCGATTACGTGATCGACGAGACCCTCACGCTCATCCGCATGCGGCTCGGATTGGCCGCGGCGAAGGCGTGGTGGGAACAACTCGAAGGCAGCTCGCGCCTGCGGTGGGAATGGATCGGTATGGATCGTGCCGAGAAGGCGCGAAAGGCATTCTTTCGTTACCGTGACAAGGACTACTCCTTTACGGACTGCACCAGCCTGGTGGTGATGCAGGAGTTGCGGCTCAAGCAGGCGCTGACCACCGACCGTCATTTCCGTCAGATGGGATTTCAGGTCCTGCCGCATCCCGCTGAATAAGCGGGCTTCCCGCTCGGCGGGGTTGCGCTACGGTCCGCGTATTCGATGTGCGCCCGCGTCCGCTCGCCTTCTTCGGGGGAGTAAACGGGAGCAAAGCGGGCCAGTGTCAAATTACGCACTCGCGCCCTCACGCTTTCACGTCTTGACGCCTCTCTCCTCTCCTCTCTCCTTTCGCCTCTCCTGCCCCATCTCACTTTGCCTTGAGGCCGGCCTCTACGACCAACTTGGATATCGTCTCGATTTGCGCGCGCAGGAATTTGTCGTGTTCGTCCGGCGTACGGGGTGCGGGAGTCGCGCCCATGGCCTGCAGCCGTTGCTTGATGTCGGCGAGATCGAGGGTGCGCGCGACCTCTTTGCTGATCTGATCGCGGATGGGGCGCGGCGTCCCCGCCGGCGCGAGTA
>JACQGN010000006.1 GCA_016199545.1 Betaproteobacteria bacterium
CGTCAAGGGTGAAGGAGGTCGCTTTCCTTTCCAGTGGCCGGGGGGAAGTGAATTCCCTCCCCCTTGATGGGGGAGGGTTAGGGTGGGGGTGGTGGTGGTCGGGAGCGACAGGGCATCTTCACCGCGATGTCCTGGCGACCCCGGGGATATCTGCCGCAAGCATGGCCTCGCGCAACGTTTCGATCGCCGCCGTGCGCGTGAAACTCTTGCGCCAGGCGAGGACGACGCGGCGGTCGGGCGCGGGCCGGGTGAAGGGCACGTAGGCGAGCAGATCGCCGCGCGCGGCTTTCTGCGGGAGCGCCGAGGCCGGCAGCACGGTGACGCCGAGGCCCGAAGCGACCATGAGGCGGATCGTTTCGAGCGAGGAGCCTTCGACGGTCTTCTGGATCGATCCGGGGCTCCCGCTGGAGCGGTTGAGAGCGGGACAGGCGTTCAGCACCTGGTCGCGGAAGCAGTGTCCCGTCCCCAGCAGCAGGAGGCTTTCCTTCGCGAGGTCGTCGGCGCGGATCGATTTCTTTTTCGCCCAGGGATGCTCCCTGGGCACGGCGACCACGAACGGCTCGTCGTACACGGCCAACAGGTTCATGCCCGGCTCATCGAACGGCAGGGCGATGATCGCGACGTCGATGTCGCCCCACTTGAGCTTCTCGGCGAGCGCCGCGGTGTAGTTTTCCTCGATCACCAACGGCATCTGCGGCGCGCGCTGGTGCAGGATCGGAATGAGTTTCGGCAGGAGATACGGGCCGATGGTGAAGATCACCCCGATCTTGAGCGGTCCCGCGAGCGGATCCTTGCCCTGCTTCGCGATTTCCTTGACCGCGTTCGCCTGCTCCAGCACGCGCTGAGACTGCTCGACGACCTTCTCGCCGATCTCGGTTACGGCAACCTCGGCTGCGCTCCTCTCGAACAGCGTGACGCCGAGTTCGTCCTCCAGCTTCCTCACTGCCTGCGAGAGGGTAGGCTGGCTGACGAAGCACTTCTCCGCGGCGCGGCCGAAGTGCTTCTCGCGCGCGAGCGCGACGATGTAGCGCAATTCAGTGAGTGTCATGACGGCATGGCGGGGCCTTTTCCCTCACCCTCGCCCGCGAAGGGCAGAGCAGGTTCCGTCGGCCTTGGCCGATGGATGCGACCCCGTAGCGGGCGGTAACGTGCCGGATTCCGCTGGCTTATGCGCGCCTCCACGGTCACATCCCGCAAGCGGGTCCCTGCTCCACGTTCCGGCGCGCCCTCTCCCGGAGGGAGAGGGAAGACAAGCCCTTCTCCGTCTCCTGATTGCGTATTAGCGCCACGACGTTCCCCTCTCGATCCCGTCTTCCCGCGTCAACGGCACAATGTTCCCCTCTCCCTCCGGGAGAGGGGTTAGGGGTGAGGGAAGCAACTGCATCACGTTGCTCCGGGAGAAGGGTTGGGATGAGGGTGGCATTTGCGAGCTGTCCGAGCGAGGCTACTTGTACTGGCGCGTCATGAGGTCGCCCACGCTTGCGCCGCGCTCGATGTCCTGCTTGCGCTTGGTGTCGCCGGCGTCAATCTGGCGCGCGACTTCGAGCACGTCGGCCGCGCGCTCGCGTGGCACGAAGCAGGTGCCGGCGTTGTCCGCGCAGACGAGATCGCCGGGCTTGACCAGCACGCCCGCGATCATCACCGTCCCGTTCACCTCCACCGTCTGCGTGCGCCACTTGCCGGTGATCGGCGTGAAGCCGCGGCACCACACCGGCCAGCCCATCTCGCGATACTGGTCAGGATCGCGGATCGAGCCGTCGACGATGGCCCCGGCTTCCCCCTGGCGCCGGCCCGTGGTCGCGGACTGGCCTCCCATGTTGGAGCAGCCGACGATGCCTTCGATCACCAGTACATCGCCCGGCTCGGCAAGGTTGTGCGCTTCGCTCTCGCCCTGTCCGCTTGCGTTCTCTAGCGCCGCTCTGTGGATGTCGAGCGAGTGCTTCACGTTGCGCACGGTGAGCGCGGGCCCGACCAGCCGCTTGCCGGGATTCACCGGGAAAAGTTCCGCGGCCGGGATCGCGCCGACGATGCCGAGCTTGTCGAGCGCGTCGGAGATCGTACCCGTGAGATCGACGAGGACGCTGAAGCCGTCGAGGATGTCCTTGGGCAGGCGGGGCAGTTCCAGCAGCCGTATCGCTTCGCGCGGCAGCCGGCCGAGTGGAGTCTTGGACATGGGCGTTTCCGGAGATCGTGCCTGGTGGTAGGAGGGTTGCAAGCATTCTACCGAGCTTTGCATAACCGCGTGACGCCGCTCGGCCCTCACCCCGAGCCCCTCTCCCGAGCGGAGAGGGGACCGTCGTGTGCTTCACCGGCCTGTCATCCGGTTACGCAAGGATCAGTACGGAGCCGCCTCGTGTTGCGTCAACCAGGGCAATCCGCTATCGTGCAGCACTCGTTTTTCGCAGGGTTCAACCCATGGCAACTCGGAGCAAGCGCGGCATGCGTCGCGGGCTGACGGCATACGGCGATGAAGAGTTTTCGCTGTTCCTGCGCAAGGCCTTCATCAAGGCGATGGGATATTCCGACGACGCCCTCGACCGGCCGATCGTCGGCGTCGCCAACACCTTCAGCGGCTACAACGCCTGCCACCAGACGGTGCCGCTC
>JACQGN010000154.1 GCA_016199545.1 Betaproteobacteria bacterium
CCGCTGCCGGCCCCGGCGGAAGCGAGGTTGAGTTGCCCGGGCCTGGCCTTGGCGAGCGTGATGAGCTCCCACACCGTCTTCGCGCCGAGCGCGGGCGGCACCACCAGAAGATAGGCGGCGTTGTACGCCATCGTGATCCCGGCGAAATCCCGGCGCGTGTCGTACGGGAGTTTCCGCACGGAGGGCCCGATTACGTGCGCTGCTGAAATCGAGAGCATGGTATGGCCGTCCGGGTTGGCGTCGGCAACGATCTTCGAGCCGATCATGCCACCGGCGCCGGGGCGGTTATCGACTACGATCTGCTGCCCGAGTGTCTCGCCCGCCTTCTGCGCGATCATGCGGGAGAAGATGTCGGGTTGACCGCCCGGGGTGAACGGCACCACGATGCGGATCGGCCGCGCCGGGTAGCCCGCCGCCGGATCAGGCTTCTGGGCAAGGACAAGCGGAACACAGACGACAAGACAGGCGGATGCGCTGACAAGCGCATTTATCATGGGGCGCGCAGCCATACCGGCTTTCCTCCTTTTTTGGTTGCGCACAGTATAGTCGGCATCCGGCCGGATTGCAGTTGCCTTCTGGCCGAGGTGGAGCGCATGCCACGGGCAGAACCGGGTGCGCATTGCGCACCACTCCTGTTATTCAGCATTCGGTGCGTATCACGCACCAAAGAACGGTGCGAGCAGATGCTGTAGGGCGGGAAAGCGCAGCGCATCCCGCCGGGTCCCGACATCGCCTACTGAGCGTCGCAAGAGTGCCTGACGTCGCTCAGCCCGTTCCGGCCCGAAGCGAGACGCTTCGGGCGTTCGCCGGCACGGACGCGCGCAGGCGCGTCCGAGAATTCCCGGCTCACCCCCCACCCCTCTCCCGAGGGGAGAGGGGAGATTTGTGGTGCGCATGAGTTGTCACCCAATTGCACGAAGCGCAGTAAGCGCGGGGCGCGTTTGACTTGGCGCGCCAAGGGACTACATACTTTGCCGCAACGTCCGCTGCGAAGCACCCCGGCAGCGCGGATCGGACGGTGAAGCACGCGCGGGCAGCCCCGATCGCGCGCCGTCGGGCGCACCGGGCGCCGATCCGAGTCACTGCCGCGTTTCATTGGCGCAAGATGCCGGCGACGGGCGCCTTGATTTTCCTATCAGGAGCAGAACGAATGATCGCGACCGAACAACTACCCGCCCCGCGTGGGAAATTCTCGCGCGTGCGGGCGATTTCCATAGGCACTACAAGAATGTTGTTCCTCTCCGGCATGACCTCGGGGGGCGAGGCGCCCTACGACATTCGGAAGCAATCGGAAATAATCTTTCGCAGGATGGAGCATTTGCTGGCGGAACACGGCGCGAGCCTTGCCGATCTCGTGAAAATAACGGCGTTCCTGACCGACATCAGGGAGTACGACGGATACAACGAGGTGCGGAATCGAATCTTCGTCAATTTCTCCGCGCCGTCGGCGAGCACGTCGGTGGGAATTACCCTGCTGTCGCCTGAAATGCGCATTGAAATCGAAGGGATCGCGGTGATCCAGGAGCAGCCCTAAAAACCGGGTTTTTGCATACCGCAGGAACTTAAGGAGCTATCCGCATGGTGGCCAAGGTCATTCCCAGTACTTGTTCCGAATGCTCGGTTCGATGCGGTTCTTTGATCCACGTCGAAGACGATCGGGTTGTGAAGATCACGGGCAATCGCGCGCACCCCGGCTCAGAGGGCGCGTTTTGCATCAAAGGCGTGAACGCACCGCTCTCGGATCGAGATCACCCCGCAAGGATTACCTACCCCATGCGCAGAGTCGGTGAGCGCGGCGAAGGCCGATGGAAACGGATCTCGTGGGAGGAAGCCTTCGACGAGATCGCGGACGGTCTGGGTGAAATCAAGCGCGCATACGGGGCGCTGTCGATAGCCGGAACCGCGCCGAATCACTTGGGGAGCCGAGCGATCGCGGTCAGATTGCTGATGCGGAGCCTGGGCTCCCCCAATTTCCTGATCAACCAGGATCTGTGTCACGGGTGCCGGTATACAGCCACCATGCTCACCGGCTTCGGAGGGCAGGCCGGCAGCGAGCTGAAAAAAGCGCGCGTCATACTGGTGGTCGGCGAAAGCCCATCCGAGTCGGATATCGTGAAATGGATGCACATCAAGGCGGCGAAAGCAAGAGGCGCAAAGCTGATCGTTCTTGACCCTCGCCGATCGCAGAGCGCGCGCCTTGCCGATCACTGGCTTGCCGTCAAGCCCGGTGCGGACGCGGCATTGGCTCTGTCCATGATCCATGTCGTGCTGAGTGAAGGCCTGTGCGACCGCGAGTTCGTTGAGCAATGGTGCGCGGGCACCGATGAGCTCCGCGAGCGGGCCGCAAAGTATCCTCCTGATACCGCTGCACAGTTAACGGGCATACCGGCTGAAACCATCATTGAAACGGCCCGCTTGTTCGCCACCGTGAAGCCGGGATGCCTGGTGCTCGGCCACGGTGTTGACGCGCAGGCGAACGGCGTGGGCACGATCATCGCGTTCCAGTCATTGCTTGCGCTGACGGGCAATGTTGACCGTGAAGGAACCAACAGGCTGCCGAAGAAGATGCCTGGATGGCGCGGCGAGTTCAACGACGATCCCCGCTTCCGCGTGCCGCGCGAGATCGAGGAAAAGATCATAGGCGGGGGGATGTATCCACTGTGGTCAGGGCCCGACAGTTCGTTAAAATCGTGCCACAACCCGGCGGTGTTGCGGGCGATCCGCACGGGCGATCCCTATCCGGTGCGCGCCCTGTACGTCGCCAACAACATCGTTTGCACCTATCCCGACTTGCAAGATACGGTCGCTGCACTGAAAAAGCTGGATCTGCTGGTCGTTCTTTCCGACCAGATGACGCCCACCGCGGAACTGGCCGATTTCTTCCTTCCGAGGACCACCCTGCTCGAAGAGGAAGACGTATTCATCGACCCGAGCGGGCCCTGCCTCTCCTACACGCAGCGAATCCTTGCGCCCCGAGGTGAGGCGAAAACGGGTCTGGAGATTGCGATCGGACTGCGCGATTGCTTGCGCAAACGCGGGCTGATCGACTTCGACGTATTTCCCTGGGCGAGCGAGCGCGACTTCATCGCTTACCAACTGAAGGAGACGGGGATCAGTCTGGAGGAGCTTCGCGCGAGAGGATTTCATGAGATCCCCTTTGGTTACGAGGACTATCGCAAGAACGGCTTCAAGACCCCGAGCAGGAAAATCGAATTTTTTTCGAGCCGGCTCGCGGAGATCGGTCAGGACCCGTTGCCTGATTACAAGGCGCCGCTTTACGCGCAAGGCACGGACGAGTTTGACCTCATCCTGCTGACAGGCATACGCAGCATGGCATACCACCATTCGCGCTTCAGAAATCACTCATGGGCGCGGCGGGTGCAGGACGCGCCGGAACTGAGGATCAACCCGAAGACCGCGCTGCGGCTCAACATCGTCAAGCATGACTGGGTCTGGGTACAAACCCACAAGCAACTACAGCGCGTTTTGCTGAAAGCGCGTCTGACGGACGAGCTTCCCGAGAACATTGTCGCGACCGGAATGGGGTGGTGGTATCCGGAGATGAGCGGGCCTGACCATGGCGCGTCGATATGCAATATCGACGTGGCGGTGCCGTATGGACCTCCTTGGGATCCCATTACGGGATCGGCTGAGGCGAGAAACACAGCATGTAAAGTGGTGCGTGCGGAGCCAAGCGAGGTCGATGAATTACTGATGCAGGTCCGCCGGCCAAAGTCGGAGATAAGCGCGACTGCCTAGGGCTGTAGGGCGGGAAAGCGCAGCGCATCCCGCCGGGTGGCGGCACACACGGTAACATCGCGTCATGCCCCGCTATATTCGTGCGTTTGTCCCCGGCGGCACGTTTTTCTTCACGGTCGCTCTGCTCGAACGGCGCCGCCGATTGTTGACGGAGCACGTCGGTGATCTGCGCGCGGCCTTCACAGCCGTGCGTTCGCAGAAGCCCTTTACGATGAACGCCATTGTCGTGTTGCCCGATCATCTGCACTGCATCTGGACGCTGCCCGCGGGCGATGCAGATTTCTCGTCACGCTGGCATGCCATCAAGGCGCGATTCGCGCGTGCGATCCCCGCTGGGGAACGACTGTCACCGCGACGCCAGAAGAAAGGTGAGCGAGGAATCTGGCAGCGCAGATTCTGGGAGCATGTTATTCGTGACGAACGGGATTTTGAGCGCCATGCGGATTACATCCACTTCAATCCCGTCAAGCATGGTCTCGTTCATACCGTCAGCGAATGGCCATACTCGAGCTTCCATCGCTACGTCAGGCGCGGGTTGTATCCCGCTGACTGGGCCGCCGGTGAAGAAGTCCGTGATCTTGAAATTGAATGACCCGAGCGGCGGGATGCGCGGTGCTTTCCCGCCCTACGAGTTCTCGAAAGCGCCGTGAGATCGAGAGGTCGTGAAATCGGGAAGTGGATTTTCGCCCTCACGCCCTGACGCTCTCCCGCTCTCCCGTCCTGTCATCTCTCATGCGTTCGGGAAAAGTTACCCTGATTGCCTAGTCTGCCGCGATCCTCAATCGGGTTTGATTTTGCTACGCCTGATGAGGTTGCCCCATTTTTCGCTCTCCGCCTTGATGAAGCGGACGAAATCTTCCGTCGAACCTCCGACGGGCTCGCTCCCGAGCGCGGCAAACTGCGCCCTAAACGCGGGCAGGTCGAGCGCCTTGTTGATTTCGGCATTCAGCCTGTCGATGATTGCCTTGGGCACACCGGCCGGCACGATCAGCCCGCCCCACGCGATGACCTCGTATCCCGGAACGCCGCTTTCGGCAACGGTTGGCAGCGTCGGCAACAGCGACGAGCGTTTGAGGCCCGTCACCGCGAGCCCGCGCACTTTGCCCGATTTGATGTGCGGCGCGATGAGGACGATGTTGGGGATGGCCAGATGGATCCGGGCCGCTGCGAGATCGTTGACGTATTGCGGGCCTACTTTGTAAGGCACATGATCCATCTGCATGCCGGTCATCACCTTGAGCAGCTCGGCAGCGAGGTGAGGGGTCGAGCCATTCCCCCCGGACCCGTACAGCAGCTTTCCCGGATTCTTGCGTGCATAGTCGACGAGGTCCCGCACGGTCTGGAACTGCAGCGAAGGCGCCAGCACCAGCGCATTCGACTGGTAATGTGTCTGCACCACCGGCTGCAAGTCCTTGTCCACGTCGTACGGCGGCGGCCTTTGCAGCAGCGTCTTATTCACTGCAAGCGTCGCGACGTTGCCAAAGCCGATGGTGTAACCGTCCGGGGTCGCGCTCGCAACTGCGGCCGTGGCTATCGTCGTGCCGCCGCCGGGGCGGTTGTCGATCACGATCGGCTGACCCATCTGCTGCGTGAGCCGATTGGCATAGAGACGCACGTGGGTATCGGAGGAACTACCGGCGGCGCTTGGAACGATCAACCGGATCGGGCGCTCGGGATATGCGGCGCGCGCAGCCGTCGCAACCGCTAACGCGGCGCACACGGCAACTCGAAGCAGGGCGGTCGCAGCAGCGTGAGGCATGGCTAAACGAAATTCAAGTGAGGACCGCGCCGTCCGTTCGGCCGCGCCGTCGCGCAAGAACAACGGTCTCGAAGTGCCGGGGAACAATGACCCGCGCGCGCGGCGAGACGGCCTTCACCTCGCCAACGAATGACTCCGCCTGCTTGAGTTCCGCGTCCTGCGACATGCCGTAGGCAAGCGGCTGCTTGTCCCAGTGCGTCGCAACCACCAGGCACGGAAAGTCCAGCGCACGGAGGAGCCGGCCGGTGTAGTCGTGGATTTCGAGGCGCCTTGGGGAGGCCGGAATCAGGGCCACATCCGGCCGCAGTCCAGCCACCTCACGCGCGATGTAGTTCATCGAGCAGAACGCCATGATCTCGTAGCCGCCGAAGCGGATCAGGTACGCCAGGGTTCCGCCTTCGACGTAGTCGCGCTGTCGCAGGGGAGCCTTGATGTCCCGCGGGATGACCGCCGAGTTGAAATAGCGCTTGCTGTTCGCGGCCGAGTGGAGGCTCGGGACCACCTTGACGGAAAAGGCGCCGAACTCGTAGTCCTCGCCTCCGCGGACGGTGATGAGCTGGTCAGCGGGCACGCCGCAGGCCCGCGCGACGTTCGTCGTGCTCTCGCTCCCGATGACCGCCGCGCCCGTCTTGCGCGCGATGTACGGCATATCCATGCAGTGGTTGAAATGCGAATGCGATATCAGGATGAAATCCGCACGCGCGGCGTGCGCGTCGAGGGTTGCCGTGTCGGAGACGGGCGCGTCGTCCGGACCGAACACCGGTCGAGTATCACCCGGGACCGTGGGACTATCCGCGGGGCCGTGCGCTTTGCCCGTGAACCGGACGCGCGAAAAATACGGATCAAGCAGGATGAAGGTGCGGCCGTCGGTAATCCTCCAATTGGCGGCTCCGAAGTGTGTCATCCGAACCTGCGCTGGCCGCGGGGCAAGCGCCGCAGCCTGACCTCGGGTCTTCTTCGAGCGCTTCATGGTTCATCTCCCTCTTTCTGTGGCTTTACTACTCACCGGGTACGAAGCCCGGCGTCCTTCACCAACTTGGACAGCGTCTCGATTTGTTCACGCAAGATCTTCTCGTATTGTTCCGGCGTGCTGGGTGCAGAAGCAAACCCCATGGCCTGCAGCCGATCCTTGACATCAGGAAGCGCGAGGACGCGCGCGACCTCTCTACTGATCTGGTTCAGAATAGGACGCGGCGTCTTGGCAGGCGCCAGCAGTCCCAAGGATGCTTCAGGTCGCTTGAAGTCAGGTAACGTCTCCGCCAGCGCGGGCGCGTCGGGCAATACGGGGGAGCGCTGCGGCGTGGTCACCGCCAACGCCAGCAACTTCCCATCCTTGATGAACGGCAGCGCAACGACCGGAGTCACGATGGAATAGTGGGCGCGTCCGGCCAGGACCTCGATCGTCGCTTCCGGCGCCCCCTTGAACGCCACAGTCACGACCTTAATCCCGGCGGCGAGGCTGAATCGTGCTCCGCTGAGGTGGTTCGACGCTCCGACCGCACCGGAGGCGAAGACGATCTTGCCAGGCTGAGCCTTGGCGAGCGCGATGAGGTCTTTGGCCGACTTGACACCCAGCGCAGGCGCCACAACCAACACGCCTGTGCCAAACCCGATCTGGGTGATGCCGGCGAAATCCTTGATCGGGTCGTAGGGAAGGGTTGGCTGCAGCGCCGCGCTGATTACAAAATTGCTCCCAGCCAATAAAATCGTGTGGCCGTCCGGCGCGGCTTTGGCAACCGTGGCCGCAGCCAGCGTGCCGCCGGCGCCCGCCCGATTGTCGATCACCATTGGCTGCTTCCAACTCTCGCTCGCCTTCTGGCCGATCATGCGCGCCAAAGTGTCGGGCTGGCTACCGGGCGCATATCCTACAAGGAGGCGGATCGGTTTCGTTGGAAATTCCTGCTGCGCCTGCGCAAGACCCGGCAGCGCCGCGACGGCAACGCCTGCGGCGACTACGATTGCGAACGTGATCCGTCGTGAATTGCGCATGGAACCTCCCGTACGTCGCTGCTGTATCGCCATGCTCGGGTGGCGTCGCCGGACGCCATGCTTTATCTCAAGGCCTGGTCGCAGATGCAAAGAGGGCGCGGTAGACAGCATGTATCCCGTCCGGCTGTTTGAGCGCCTGGAGCCTCCGGTATAAGTCGGCCCTTGCCTGTTCGAGCACGGGGGCTGTCATCCGTTCGAGATACCTCCTCATTCCGGCCGACCAGAGCTGTTGCCACAAGAGTTCTTCTGCGGCGTAGATCAAATCGTGTTCCTCAGCGACGATCTCCGGCGCTTCGAATCCAGCGCCTAGCAGTGCTGCTTCGAGCTTTTCCTTCGTATTGAATCGTTGCGGCTCCGCGCTGCCGGTGGCCTGTGAAGGCTCCGGTAAATGGGAACGCAACGTCTGTCGGTACAAGTTCTGAATGGGACTGTCTGCCGCCCAGGTCGTGAGACCCAGCCGCCCGTCGGGCTTGAGCACGCGCGAAAACTCCTCAAGCGCGCGCTGCGGATGCGGGAAGAACCACAGCGCGAAGCCGCACAGCACGCAATCGAACGCCCCATCCGGGAATTGCAATTGCTCGGCGTCCATCCGACGCAATTCGACGTTTCGCCATTCCGCGCCCTGCATTTCGGCAGCGGTCTCGCGCAACATATCTTCCGATATGTCGATGCCGATGACGCGCCCGCCTCGGCCGACCCGCCGTGCCGCCGGAAACATCACCGCGCCCCGCCCGACCGCAACATCCAGGACGTTTGCCCCCGGCGCGAGCCCGGCCCATTCGACCAGGCGCTCTCCAAAATGGGAAAAATATCGCGGGCCGATGCGGTCGTACGTGGCCGCGGCACGCCCGAAAACACCGGCTTCCTTTGCTTGACGCGCTTCATCGCTCATACCGACCCCATCTGCTGCGTCTTATAAGTTACCTTCCGGCGCTATGTCCCTCGCACTTCATTCCATCCAGCATACGTAGGGTGCGCACCGCGCACCGATGACCAGTGTGCGCTGTACACCCGGCGCTCTTTCTGTGCTCTCCTCTCTCGCCTCTACTGCCGCACCTCACTTGGATCGGAGACCAATGTCTACGACCAGCTTGGTCAACGATTCGATTTGGGCGCGCAGAATCTTGTCGTGTTCCTCGGGCGTGCTGGGTGCCGGAACAAATCCGATGGCTTGCAGCCGCTCCTTGACATCGGGCAGTGCGAGGACACGGGCGACCTCCTTACTGATCTGACTCAGGATGGGACGCGGCGTCCTGGCCGGCGCCACCATCCCTTGCGACTCGTTCCTTTCGTAGCTCGGCAGCACCTCGACCATCGTCGGCACCCCTGGCAAAAGCGGTGAACGTCGGGGGAGCAGCACCGCCAACGCCAGCAGCCTGCCATCCTTGATGAATGGCAGCGCGGTCCCAAAGCCTGCCACGGCGTAGTGCACGCGCCCGCCGAGGATCTGAATCAGCACTTCTGGCTGGCCCTTGAACCCGACGTGCACGGCCTTGATGCCGGCGCCAAGGTTGAATCGTTCAGCGTTCAAGTGGCTTCCACCACCCGCGCCTCCGGAGCCGAAAATCATCTTGCCCGGCCGAGCCTGGGCGAGCGCGATGAGGTCCTTGACCGACTTGACGCCAAGTGAAGGGGCCACGACCAGTGCCCCAGCGGGAAATCCGAGTTGCGTCACGCCGGCAAAATCCTTGAGGGGCTCATACGGCAGCTTCGGAAGCAGCGCCGCGCTGATTCCAAAGCCGGTATGAGCGAACAAGAGCGTGTGTCCATCGGGCGTGGCTTTTGCGACGATAGCGGCGGCCAGTGTGCCGCCCCCGCCGGTGCGATTGTCCACCAGCACCGGCTGTCCCCAAGCATCACTCATTTTCGGACCGATCATGCGTGCCATGATGTCCATCGGGGCGCCCGGAGAGAAGCCCACAACAATGCGAACCGGCTTGGTCGGGAATTTCTGCTGCGCCTGCGTGAGAACAGGCAGCGCCGCGACTACAACGCCCACCAATGTGATCGCTACGAAGGTAACGCTTCGGAGAATACGCATGGCCCCTCCTGCAAATTCCGGCACAAACCGCGGACCAAACGCGCCAGCTGTGACCGCCTTCGCTGCGTTCTCTGGGCTTTGCCAGTCCCGGTGTACCAGTTGCAACTGCGATGTGATGTTGACACGGGACACTTATTTCCGCAATTATCCGGCTGTCACAACATTATGAAGATTGGTTATGAAACTCCAGTTGCGCGATATCGAGTACTTCTCGGTGGTGGCCGAACATGGCAATGTGGGGCGCGCGGCGGAAGCCCTTGGCTTGAGCCAGCCTGCGCTCAGTAAAAGCCTGCACCGGCTCGAACAGTCCATGCAGGCGAAGCTCGTCAAACGCACGGCCAAAGGCATGGAGTTGACCACCGTGGGCGCCGCCTTGTTTTCGCACGTGCGCCGGCTGCGCCTGTCGCTCGATGACGTTACGCGGGAAGTGGCTGACCTCAGCCAGGGGCGCGCGGGACATCTGCGTATCGGCATCGCCCCGGGCTTCGCCATCCACTTGGTGCCTGACGCCTGCGCGACATTGCTGAAAGAGGCGCCAAGAGTGACGTTCAAGGTCACCGTCCTGGATCGTGAGGCTTCGTTAGCGGCCTTGCGCCACGGAGAACTGGACCTGGCCCTCACCACCCTTCAAGCACCCCGTCACGAAGACCTGGTCGAGGAGTACTTGTTGGAAGACGAATTTGTCGTCTATGCCTCCGCGGACCATCGCCTGGCAAAGAAAAGGCGAGTGACGCTGGCCGATCTTGCGCAAGAGCGGTGGGCAGTGGCAGCGTCCAACGCACCAACGCCTCAGCGCTTCAAACAAGTGTTTCTGGATGCGGGGTTGCCGCCCCCCGGCATAACGATGGAATCGAATTCCCTGCCGCTCAGGAACCGACTTCTGGCTTCCTCCGATTTGCTGGGTTTCGCCGCCAAACGTGTGGTACGTCAGGCCACTCCGCGTTCTCGCTTCGTGGAGCTTCGCGTCCGGGATCTAGCGTATTCCCGCTGCGTCGGCGTGATGTATCGAAAGGACGCCTACCTGTCCCCGGCTGCGCGCCGCTTCATCGAGATCCTGCAGACGACGGCGAAGGAAATCGCAAGAGAACCGTGAGATCGGGAGGTGGAGAGGTCGGTAAATCGAGCGCTGTAGGGCGGGAAAACGCCGCGCATCCCGCCAGTTGGAGGCAGACACGGTAACATCACGTCATGCCCCGCTACATCCGTGCATTCGTGGAATTGAGTTTGAATGATACGAGTGGCGGGACGCGCGGTGCTTTCCCGCCCTACGAGTTCTTGCAAATTGAAAGGCGACCTTTTAATTTGCGAGGATGCCGAAAACCAGCGTCCATCGTATCGATCATTGCTGTGAGTGCGTAACATAGCGGCCTGCCCTTACTGCTTGCTCAAGGAACTTCTGAATGCCAACCGCTCCAGTGCGAAACGGTGAAATCTATTTCGAGGAAAGCGGCGCCGGCGAGGCGATCATCCTGCTGCCGGGGCTGGGACACGACCACACCTATTACGCCAAGACAGTGCCGCCGCTCGCGCGGCTCGGGCGGGTGATCGCGCTCGATCCGCGCGGGCTCGGGCGCTCGACCGAATCTGCCGAGGGCTACAGCGTCGAGCAGTGGGCGGAGGATGTCGTACGGCTGGTCGAGCACTTGGGCGCGGAGCGCGCGCACCTCGTCGGTTCATCGCTGGGAGCGTGCGTGGCGTTGCAGGCGGCGCTCGATTATCCGGCGCGCGTCGCCTCGCTCGTGCTGGTGGCGGGTTTCTCGGAACTGGATCGCTCGCTCGAAATCAACTTCCGCATGCGGATGAAGATACTGGAGCGCCTCGGCCTGGGCGACGTGCTGGCCGATCACATCGCGATGTGGACGCTCGGGCGCGGCTTCATCGAGACTGATGACGGACGCGCGGCGGTGGAGCGGTTGTTCTCCTCGGTGAGCCGCAACTCGCCGCAGAAATACCGCGCCTTCATCCAGGCGATCTTGCGTTTCGGCCGCCTCGAACCGGACCAGCAGGGCCAGCCCCGGCTCACTGCGCGGCTCGGCGAGATTCGCGTCCCGACGCGTGTCATCGTCGGCGGGCACGACATCCTGACGCCGGTGTCCGTGTCGGAGAGAATGGCCGCGCGCATCCCCGGCGCGGAGTTGCGCGTCATACCCGAGTGCGGGCACATCACGTTCACCGAACGCCCGGCCGAAACGGTCGCGCTCATCGAGGAATTCCTGCGCCGGATAATCTCGCACTACGCACGCTGAGAATACGAAGCAGAACTCAAGATGCCTACTCCGTGATCTCTGTGTCCTCCGTGCGAACCTGATTTTGCACTGAGCGCAATGAGAACGCGAAGCAGAACTCAAAGAGAAGGCTCCACGACCTCTGTTCTCCGTGCGAAACTTGGGGTGGTGCGAAGAATGAATCAGATGGAGGTCTCCATGCTCCGCGTTCCCCGTGCGAAAAGCTACTGGAAGTGGTGCGGGGTTGCATGCCTGATCGTGCAGCTCGTGCCCGATGGCTGGGCTCAAGGTTATCCGGCCCGGGCCATCCGCATGCTGGTGGGAACCTCCGCGGGCGGCGGGGGCGATGTGATCGGCCGCATCATTGCCCAGGGACTCACCCAACACTGGGGCCAGTAGGTGATCGTCGACAACCGCCCCGGCGCGGCGAGCAATATCGCAGCGGAGATCGCCGCGAAGGCGCCGGCGGATGGCTACACGCTGTTCGAGGGCAGCATCACGCATGCGGTCAACGCGAGCCTCTATCGCAAACTGCCATTCAATCTGATGCGTGACTTTGCCGCGGTGACGCAGTTCGCTTCGTCTCCGCAGGTCGTTGTCGTTCATCCTTCGCTGCCCGTGAAATCGCTTGGTGAACTCGTCAAGCTGGCGCAGGCCAGGCCGGGCGCGACGAACTACGCGTCGGCGGGTTCGGGAACCTCGACGTTTCTCGCTGCGGAACTGTTCAAGGGACAGGCCGGCATCAGCCTCACCCACGTGCCGTATCGCGGCGGGGGAGCGGCACTCGCTGCGGCGCTTTCCGGCGAGGCATCGGTTTACTTTGCGCCGGTTGCATCGTCGCTGCCGCACATCCAGCCCGGGAGACTGCGCGCGCTGGCGGTGACCAGCGCGAAGCGTCTGCCGGTGCTCCGTGCGTATCCGACCGTGGCGGAGTCGGGATACGCGGGCTACGAGTGCGGCAACTGGTACGGCGTGATGGTGCCGGTCAAGACGCCGCGGGCAACGATTACAGCAATCCACAGCGCGACGATTACGGTGCTCAACCAGCCCGAGGTAAACCGGCGCCTGACCGACCTGGGCTACATTGTCGTCGGCGACAAACCTGAGGAGTTCGGCGCGCACATCAAGTCTGAAATTTCCAAACTCGCGAAGGTGGTGAAAGATCTCAATCTGAGCGCCGAGTAAATTACCCCGTCGCAAGCGGTGGGGTAATTTACTTGCCAGGCGATCTTATCCACGAAAGGAGAACGCAGTGAGAAGGATGGACGAGCGGATGAAACGCGGCACGAAGATACTCAAGCGCATGGGGCGCGACGGACTGCTGGAAGACCAGAAGGAGGCATGCCCTGATCTCTACGACATGACGGTCGGACACCTCTTCGGCGATGTCTGGACACGCCCGCATCTCGATCTGCGTGACCGGCAGTTGATCACGCTGGCAACGAACATCGCCCTCGCGCGCACGACCGGCAATCACTCGCATTACCATAGCGCGCTTCACATCGGGATCACTAAGTACCTGTTTTCTTAAATATGGCTACGTATTGTTGTTGCCAATTGTGGCGTTCTCGACTATCGTGCAGCCGAAGGAGGGTCGCCGAGTATGCCGAGAAACAGCCCCTTCACGATCCGTCTCTCGCGGAAGGAACGCGAGG
>JACQGN010000159.1 GCA_016199545.1 Betaproteobacteria bacterium
CGTGACTGATACACCGTGACTGATACACCGTGACTGATACACCGTGACTGATACACCGTGACTGATACTGCGTGACAAAAAAAGGCGTGATCAATAGCAACGTTACCAGCCCCGCTTCACCAGTCACGCATCTCCAGTCACGCCTCACCAGTCACGCATCTCCAGTCACGAGTCACGCCTTTCCAGTCACGCATCTCCAGTCACGCCCTTGACTCCCAGGTTGGCGAGCGCGTCCGCGCGCTCGTTGCCGTCGTGCCCGGCGTGGCCCTTGACCCATATCCACTCCACGTCGTGCTGGCCGGCGAGTTCTTCCAGCCGCCGCCACAGATCCTCGTTCTTGACCGGCTTCCGGTCCGCGGTGCGCCAGCCGCGCTTTTTCCAGTCGTGTATCCAGGTGCTGATGCCCTGCTGCACGTACTTCGAATCGGTATGCACGCGCAGCCGGCTGGGCCGCTTCAGTGCTTCCAGCGCACGGATCACACCCATCAATTCCATGCGGTTGTTCGTGGTATGCGGCTCTCCGCCGTAGAGTTCGCGTGTCCTGCCGCCATAGCGCAGCAGTGCGCCCCACCCGCCGACCCCGGGATTGCCCTTGCAGGCGCCGTCGGTGTAGATGTCAACTATCTTTGGCATCGCCTAAATGCGTGACCGGTGACCGGTGACCAGTGAGCAGTGAGCAGTGAGCAGTGAGCAGTGAGCAGTGAGCAGTGAGCAGTGATGAGACAATTAGTGCGTCTTTGAAGTTCTCCGGTCACCGGTCACCGGTCACCGTTCACGCCCTTCGCACTTACCGGTCACCGGTCACCGTTCACGCCCTTCGCACTTACCGTTCACCCGTCACGCCTTTCGCAATTACGCGGGCGGCGCGCGGTTCCTGTTCGTCGCGCACCTTCTTGGGCATCGCAACCAGGTTGTCCTTCGGCACGAGGCGCCCACTCCACTTGGGCGTGATCAAGCGCATGCCGCGCACACGCTTCACCGCCTCCAGAAAATACAGCCCGCCCGCGATCGGCCACCAGCGATCGCCGGCTTTCTCCATGAAGGCAAACCGGTCGAGCCATTGCTGCCGGGCGCATGGCGGGGCGTAGCAGCTCATCTGCCCGCCGCCGATCTCGAGCCCGAGGAGCGCCAGCCAGTCCTTGAGCCGGGGCAGGTTGATGAAGCGCCCGTGCCACGGGTATTCGTCACGCCGCCCGAAAGTGCGCCGCGCGCCCCACAGACTCCACGGATTGAAGCAGGTGATGATGACGTGCGCCTCCGGCAGCAGCACGCGCGCGACCTCGCGCAGAATCTGGTGAGGGTCGGTGCTGAACTCCAGCACGTGCGGCATTAAAACCAGGTCGGCGCTGTTGCTCGTGATCGGCAGGTCGCGAAAGTCCGCCCGGATGTCGGCCGTGCCCGCGGCGCCCACCCGGCAGCGCATCGGGATGCGGCTCGCGCGCAGCAGCTCGTGCCGGGTCAACCCCAACTGAAACGCGTGAAAGCCGAACACGTCCGCCACCACGCGATCGAAGTACTCCTGCTCCCGCGCGAGCACGTGCCGCCCCAGCGGCGTTTCGAACCATGCGCCGGCGCCAAGCGGAATTTCGTGTCCTGACATGCGGCGAGATTATAGTCGCCTCCGGCGATGGGCGACATGGAAGGGCGGGAGCCGTGAATCGATAAGGGCGGACAAGGGCAAGGGCGTGAGCCGACAAGGGCCGACAAGGGCCGACAAGAGCAAAGGCGTGAGCCGTGAATCGACAACTTCCAAAACGACTTTGTCGGTTCACGGATCACGATTCACAGCGCGTAGGTTGGTGGTGAGCAACGCGAACCCCAACACCGGACATGTCATTGCGAGGCACGACTTCATGCCGAAGCAATCCCGTGGCAAGCCACGACACGCGCCCGCCGCGAGATCGCGTCGTCGGCGCAGCCTCCTCGCGACGACACCCCTTGCAGTCGGATGCGCATCGCGCATCGGTGATCGGTGGGCAATGGCCCCCTACGAACTACGATTTGTGTCGGATCACGGATCATGCCTTTCCCATCGGCCCTGGTCGGTTCACGGATCACGCCTTTGAACTTATTTCCTCCTCTCCTTTTCAAGGAGGGGTGGCCGCGCAGCGGCCGGGGTGGTTGCGTCATGCGATGCACGCCCCGATATCACGCGGTCTCATGATCCTCCATGGCTTCGAAACCACAGCCGATTCGCTTCTGATTTACCTGATTTATAAGCAAAATCCGCTTGACGGATCGCGCGCGCGACAGTTAGGATGCGCCCTGTGTACGGAGGAGGCCTGAACATGCACCGATTCTGCACCGCGGTGGCCGTTGCTCTGCTCGCAACCGGATGCGCGCAGCTCCCCATGGGCGAAAACGCCGGCGATACCGCTGCAATCCAGGAGCCGGTCGATGCACCCTCTCCCGTCGTGGTCACACCGGACCCCATCGCGCCAGCTCGGGACAGCTCGCCGCCCGCAGCCATAGCCGCCCCGCCCGAACCTCCACCCAACCATCTATGGCCGCGCATCCGCAAGGGTTTCGGCATGCGCGACCTGGACAATCCCCTGGTGCGCGAGTGGGAACAGTGGTATTCGACCCGGCCCGACTACGTGGCACGCATGGTCGAGCGCAGCCGTCGCGTGTTGTTCCATGTCGTGGAGGAGGTCGAGCGCCGCAAGATGCCGCTCGAAGTGGCGCTGCTGCCGATGATCGAGAGCGCGTACAACCCCGAGGCCTATTCGCGCGCCCACGCCTCCGGGATGTGGCAATTCATCCCCTCCACCGGCCGTCTCTACGGCCTGCGCCAGGACTTCTGGTACGACGGGCGCCGCGACATCGTTGCCGCGACCAACGCCGCGCTCGATTACCTCGAGAAACTCCACGGCATGTTCGGCGACTGGGAACTGGCGCTCGCCTCCTACAACTGGGGCGAAGGGGCGGTGAGCCGCGCGGTCGCGCGTAACCAGGCCAAGGGCCTGCCGGGGGACTACGAAAGCCTTCCGATGCCGGCGGAGACGAGGAACTACCTTCCCAAGCTGCAAGCGGTGAAGAACATCGTCGCCGACCCCGCGCGCTTCGGATTGCAGCTCGCAGAGATTCCCAACGAGCCGTATTTTGCGACCGTGACGGCGCGCCGCCATATCGACGTGGCACTCGCCGCTACGCTGGCCGAGGTCTCCATCGAGGAGTTCCGGTTCCTCAACCCCGCGCACAACAAGCCCGTCATCAACGCCAATGCGGCCGAGACCATCGTCCTGCCCCGGCACAAGATCGCGACTTTCCGCGCCAATCTGGAGAACCACGACCAGCCGCTGGTGTCGTGGCAGGCCTACACCGTCAAGCCGGGCGAGAAACCGCACAAGATCGCGGCAAAACACGGGATTTCGGTGTCGGAGCTGAAGCAGATCAACGGCATTTCGGGTAATGCCAGGCTGAAGTCCGGGCAGCCGCTGCTGGTGCCGGTGAAGGCTGGCGCCGAACCGAATCTGCCGGATCTGCCGGCGCCGGCGCTCGCCGCGAACCGAACCAAGAAAGTGCGCTACGTCCCGGCGTCCCGCAGGGGAGTGGCGGCGACCCAGCGGCGGGTGAGCGTCAAGAAGGCCGGCAAGGCCGTGCCCGCCAAGCGGATCAAGGCATCCGTCCGCACAAAAAAAGCGTCTCCTTCCAGGGCGTCTCCCAAGCGAACGACGTCTCCCAAGCGAACCAGGGTCGCGGCGAATCCGTAGGAAACCGTGGAGCAGCGTGACCGGTGGTAAGCAGTAAGTGGTAAGCAGTAAGCGGTGATTGGTGATCGGTGAAGCGTGATCCGACGTTCAACGGCGTGATCCGTGATCCGATGAGTTCAAAGGCGTGAACCGACAAGATCGTGTCCGCTTTCGTCGGCTCACAGTTCACGCAGTTGCCGTTGTCGGCTCACTGTTCACGGCTCACGGCTCACGCAGTTGCCGTTGTCGGCTCACTGTTCACGGCTCACGGCTCACGCCTTTGCTCTTGTCGGCCCTTGTCGGATCACGCGGCGCCGGCAGCGACGAGGGTGCGGGTATAGTCTGACTTCGAACGGGTCAGGATGTCTTCGAGCAATCCGCTCTCGATGATGCAACTCTCCTTCATCACCATGACGCGATGCGCCATGGCGCGCACGACGTCGATATCGTGTGTGACCAGGACGTAACTCAGGCCATACCTGTGCTGCAACCCGGCGAGCATCTCCAGCACCTGTCTCTGTATGGTCACATCGAGCGCGCTCGTGGGCTCGTCCAGTACCACGACATTCGGGCGCACGATCAGGGCGCGCGCGATGGCGATGCGCTGCCGCTGCCCCCCTGAAAACTGGTGCGGATAACGGTCGAGGAGCGGTTCGACCTCGCCGTTTTCGCTCAATGCCACGTCGTTCAACGCCTGCAGCACGCGCTCACGCCGCTGCGCGGGACCGAGCGCCGGCTCGTGTATTTCGAGACCTTCGCCGACGATGGCCTCCACCGTCAGCCGCGGCGAGAGAGACGATAGCGGATCCTGGAATACCACCTGTATCTCCCGGCGCATCGCACGCTTCCGCGCGGTGCTCGCGCCCGACCACGACGTCGCGCCGATGCGGATATCGCCGTGGGCGGCAACGAGGTTCAGAACGGCAAGCGCCAGCGTCGTCTTTCCCGAACCGGACTCCCCGATGATCCCCAGCGTCTCCCCCGGCGCCAGTTCGAAATCGACACTTCGAACCGCGGTGAAGCTGCCCGTTCTGAACCAACCCCGGATGCCCGGAAGCCGCGCCGGATAATCGACCCGTACGCCGCGCCCCTCCACCACGCGCCCGGCGCCGGGCGGCAAAACGTCGCGCCGCGGCCGGCTGTTGACGAGCTTTTGCGTGTACGGGTGCTGCGGGCGCTGCGTCACCTCGGCGGTCGGTCCCTGCTCGACCAGCACCCCGCGCTCCATCACCGCCACACGACCGGCGTAGCGGCGCACGAGATTGAGGTCGTGCGTGATCAGGATCAACGCCATGCCGGATGCCGAGCACAGGCTGTCGATCAGTTCCAGAATCTGCATCCGGATGGTCACGTCGAGCGCCGTCGTCGGCTCGTCGGCGATCAGCAGTTTCGGGTTGCACGCGAGCGCCATGGCGATCATCGCGCGCTGGCGCTGTCCGCCCGAGAGCTGGTGCGGATAACTCAGCGCACGGGTTTCGGGCTCCGTGACGCCCACCCGCCGCAATGCCGCGACCGCCTCGGCGCGCGCGTCGGCGCCGCGCAGGGTGGTATGCAACTCAACCGATTCGGCGATCTGGTCGCCCACCGTATAGATCGGGTTGAGCGCGGTCATCGGCTCCTGGAAGATCACGGCGATGTCGCGCCCGCGCAGATCGCGCAGTTCCGGATCCGGAAGTTCCAGCACGCGCTTGCCGTCGAAGACGATTTCTCCGGTGAGGCGCGCCGCGTCGACGAGCCGCAGCAGCGACAGCGCGGTGACGGTTTTCCCCGAGCCGGATTCGCCCACCAACGCAAGCTTCTCGCCGGCATCGAGGGCGAACGACACGCGATCCACCACGCGGCGCGCGCCGAAATCGATGCTCAAATCGCGTACCGCGAGCAGCGTCATTCCGAGTCACCCCGCAGCACTTTGCGCGGGTCGAGCGCATCGCGCAGTGCATCGCCGATGAGTATCAGCAGCAGCAGCGTGACCACCAGTACGACGAAGGTGGCGAGCGAGAGCCACCACGCGTCCAGGTTGTTCTTGCCCTGGTTGAGCAGGTCCCCGAGGCTGGGCGTGCCGGGCGGCATCCCGAGGCCGAGGAAGTCGAGGCTGGTCAAGGCCCCGATCGCCCCCGCCATTTCGAACGGAATGAGCGTCACGACCGGCGTCAGGCTGTTGGGCAGGATATGGCGGCGGATGATTTTCCAGTTGCTCTGTCCCAGCGCCCTGGCGGCGCGCACGTAATCGAGCGTGCGATTGCGCAGGAACTCCGCCCGCACGTAGGCGGCGATCCCGAGCCAGCTGAACATCGAGAGCAGGATCACCAGCAACCAGAAACTGGGGGAGAACAGCGCGGAAAAGATGATGAGCATGTAGAGCGTCGGCATCGCGCTCCAGATCTCGTTGAAGCGTTCCATGGCGATGTCGGTCCAACCCGCGAAATAGCCCTGGATCGCTCCGTACAGCACGCCGAATATCGTGCACAACCCGGTGACGATCAGCGCGAACACCACCGAGACCCGGAAGCCGTACAGCAGTTGCGCGAGGAGATCGCGGCCGCGGTCCTCGGTGCCCAGCAGGTTGTCCGCATCCGGCGGCGCGGGGCTGGGTTGCCTGGAGAAATAGTTGATGGTGCTGTAGTGATAGGGGTTCAACGGATAGAGCGCGATATTGCCCGGCTTGCGCAGGTTTTCGCGGATGAGCGGGTCGAGGTAGTCGGCAGGCGTGGCAAAGTCCCCGCCAAAAGTCAATTCAGGCAGGGTCTGCACGACCGGGAAGTACCATTGCCCGTCGTAGCGCACGGCGAGCGGTTTGTCGTTGGACAGGACTTCGGCGAGCAGGCTGACGGCGAACAGGATCGCAAAAACGACCAGGCTCACGAAGCCCAGCCGGTTTGAGCGGTAACGGCGCCAGGCCCGCCGTGCCGGGCTCTCGCCCGAGGGCCGGTCCGGGGCGGGGGCGGGCCGTGAAAGGGAAACGGCGGTGGCCGGCACGGTCATGTTCAATCGAAGAATCTCACGCGCGGGTCCACCCACAGATAGCTCAGATCGCGCAGCAGCGTCGTGAAGAGCCCGATGATGGTAAACAGGAACAGGCTGCCGAGCACGACCGGATAGTCGCGCCGGATGACCGACTCATACGAGAGCAGCCCCAGGCCGTCGAGCGAGAACAGCGTCTCGATCAGCAGCGACCCGGTGAAGAACGCGCCCACGAAGGCGGCTGGAAAGCCCGTCATGATCGGGATGAGCGCGTTGCGGAAAACATGCCGCCACAACACCGTGCGCTCGTCGAGGCCCTTGGCGCGCGCGGTCAACACGTAGTGCTTGCGGATTTCTTCCAGCACTGCGTTCTTGGTGAGGATCGTGATCACCGCGAACCCGCCCAGCACCATCGCCGTGACCGGCAGCGCGATGTGCCAGAGATAGTCTGTGATCTTGCCCACGAGCGTCAGATCCTCCCAGTTGCCGGAGACGATGCCCCGCAGGGGAAACCATTGCACGAACGAGCCCCCGGCGAAGAACACCAGCAGCACGACGCCCATGACGAAGCTCGGAATCGCATAGCCGAGCAGCACGATGAACGTCGTCCCCGCGTCGAACGGCGTGCCGGCGCGCACCGCCTTCGCGATCCCGAGCGGCAGCGAGATCGAATAGATCAGGAGAAAGGTCCACATTCCAAGGCTGATCGACACCGGCAGCTTTTCCTTTATGAGGGTCCACACGTCCTTGTTGTGAAAGAAGCTCTTGCCGAGGTCCAGGCGCGCGAACTGCGTTATCGTCTGGAGGAAGCGCTCGTACGCCGGCTTGTCGAAACCGTAGAGCTTCTTGATCTCCTCCACGCGCTTCGCGTCCACGCCCTGCCGCCCGCGATACCCGCCGCCGGCCGCCGCGCCCTCGCCCCCCGCGTCGTGGCCCTGGAGCTGCGACACCATCTGCTCGACGGGGCCGCCGGGCACGAACTGCATGACGACAAAAGTGATCAGCATGATCCCGAACAGCGTGGGTATCATGAGCAGCAGGCGCTTGAGTACGTAAGACCACATCGCGGCCTCCCTTAGACGAGCGCGCGACAAAATAAGCCAACTCCCTCACCCCTGACCCCTCTCCCGGGGGGAGAGGGGAACTGGGCGCGGGACGCGGCACCACAGCTGAGACCACCGGTAGCTTCTCTCTCGCGAAAAGAGAGGACTCTGAGAATGCCGGGGCGCGACAACCGGATCGAGAAGTGCCTGTCTTCCCTCTCCTTCCGGGAGAGGGATCGAGGGTGAGGGAGGAAGATTGGGTGCGGGCGAGTCATTCCGTTACCGGTTCTCATTTTTTTCTCCACCACGTGCTCACCAGCCACGCCTCGGGCTGATAGTAATCCGGCGCCACCGCAGGCTGCCCGAATTTTCCCGCGCGATACGCCACCCGGAAGGTGCCCGCGTAATAATGAGGCACGGCGTAGTGGCCGTGCCGCAGCACCCGGTCCAGCGCGCGCAAGCTCGCGACCAGCGCGGGACGGGTGGTGGCCGACATGACCTTTTCGAGCAGCGCGTCGATGGCCGGGTCGCGCACTCCCATGAGATTGCTCGAGCCCTCGGTCGCGGCCGATTCCGAGCCGAACCGCGCCACCAGTTCGCTGCCCGGCGTCTCGTTGCCGGGAACGCGCGAGCTGGTGAGATCGAAATCGTACACGTCGAGCCGCTTGCGCAGCAGGGCGAAATCCGCCTGCCGGTAACGGGCCTCGATGCCCAGCTTGGCGAGCGCCTGCATGTACGGCGCAATCAGCCGGATCATGCCCCCGCCGCTGTCAAGGAACTCGACTTCCATGGGCTCGTCCCTCGCATTGCGCAGCGCATCGTCGCGGTAGGTCCAGCCGGCCGCCGCGAGCAGGTCTCTCGCCTTACGCAGATTGCCGCGCAGGCTGTTGGGCGGAGCCGTCGATGGCGGCAGCGGGACGCCGTCCTCGAAGATCGCGGCCGGGAGCTTGCTCCGCAGCGGCTCGAGCAGAGCCAGTTCGTCCGCACCGGGCCGCCCCCTGGCCTCGAAATCGCTGCCGGTGAAGTAACCGCGCACGCGGGTGTACGAGTGGTAGAACAGTTGCCAGTTCATCCATTCGAAGTCGAACGCGAGCGCCAGCGCCTCGCGCACGCGCGGGTCCTTGAACTTTTCCCGCCGCGTGTTGATGAGAAAGCCCTGGAAATCGCCCGCGTTCTTCGTCTTCAGCTCGGTCCGGATCAACTCGCCCGAATCGAACTTCCTGCCCCGGTAGGTGCGCGCCCATTCGCGCGCCGAGAATACCTGGACGTAGTCGAACTCCCCCGCCTTGAACGCCTCGGTCTGTGCGGTGGAATCCTTGTAGATCTTGTAAGTAACGCGATCGAAGTTGTAGAGGCCGCGCCGCACGTTCAGGTCGCGCGCCCAATATCCGGGGTCGCGCTGATAGGTGATGTCGCGGCCGAAATTCACGCGGCCGACGCGGTACGGTCCGCTCGCAATCGGAATGTCGGTCACCACCTCATCGAAAGGCTTGCCGGCGCCCCACGCGCGGCTGAATACCGGCAGCCCGCCCACCAGCAGCGGCAGCTCGACGCTCGCGCGCTTGAAATCGAAGCGTACGGTACGCGGTGCGGCCACCACTGCGCGCTGCACGTCGCTGAATACCACCCGGTATTGCGGCGCCGCCTGCCTGCTCATGAGGGTGTCGAAGCTGTGCTTCACGTCCGCGGCCATCACCGGCGCGCCATCGTGAAAGCGCGCGCGGGGATTGAGGCGAAAGGTCACCGATAATCCGTCCGCTGCAACCGCCACGTCTTCGGCGAGGAGCCCGTAGGCCGTCGCCGGCTCGTCGAAGGTGACGGTGAGCAGGCTCTCGAACACCAGAGAACCGAGGCCGGGTGGCGACGTGCCCTTGAGGGTAAACGGGTTGTACTTGTCGAAGTTGGTGATGCGCGTCGGCGAGACGAGTTCGATATCGCCGCCCTTGGGCGCATCCGGATTCACCCACGCGAAATGCCGAAACCCCGCGGGATATTTGATGTCGCCGAACTGCGCATAGGCGTGCGCGGCCCACGCCTCGCAGGCGAAAGCGCCCGCCAGCGCGACCCCGCAGGCAATCAGGCCGCGCGCCGTCATCCGGACCGTGCCGCGCCGCCGCGCCATCCGTGCGGCAGCGAGGCGAGCAACTGCCTGGTGTAGGGGTGGCGCGGGCTCGTGTAGAGTTCGTCCGCGTCCGCGATCTCGACCACTTCGCCGCCGTTCATCACCATCACTTCGTCGGCCATGTAGCGCACCACCGCAAGGTCGTGCGATATGAAAATGTAGCTCAGCCCGTACTTGTCCTGCAGATCCTGGAGCAGGTTGAGCAACTGCGCCTGGACCGACACATCCAGCGCGGATACCGCTTCGTCGCAGATGAGAACCTCGGGCTTCATCGTCAGGCAGCGGGCGATCGCGATCCTCTGCCGCTCGCCGCCGGAAAATTCATGAGGATACTTGAAGAACGCGGACTGCGGGAGACCGACCTTGTCGAGCAACTCGCACACGATGGCGCAGCGCCCGGCATCGTTGGCCCCGATCGCGTGGATGCGCATCGGCTCGAGGAGAATCTGCCCGGCGGTAAAGCGCGGATTGAGCGAGGCATAGGGATTCTGGAATACGATCTGGAACCGGCGTTTATAGCGCATGGCCGCGCTCGGCGACAACGCCAGCAGGTCCTCGCCGTCGAACAGCACCTCACCGCCCGAGGCCGGGTGCAGGCGCGCGAGCGTCAGCGCCAGCGTGGTCTTGCCCGATCCAGACTCGCCGACCACGCCCAGGGTCTTGCCGCGGGCGAGCTTGAACGAGGCATCGCTGACGGCCTTGAACTCCCGCTTCCCGAACAACCCCTCGCGGAAGTGGAAACGCTTGGTGAGGTGCCGCACGTCCAGGATGATCTGTTCATCTCCCCGCAAGCCACGGGATCGACCCGCGACACCCGGTGTCGCGACCCGCCCGTCGAGGAAATCGTCGATGACGGGAAGCCGCCGCGGGCGGTGCTCGAGCGGCGGCCGGCAGGCGAGCAGCGCCCGCGTATAGCCGTCCCGCGGCGCCTCGAAGATCTGCGCGACGCTGCCCTGCTCCCTCACCTCGCCGTCGCGCATCACCACGACATGGTCCGCGACCTCCGCAACGAGAGCGAGATCGTGCGTGATGAACAGCATCGCCATCTGGCGCCGCTGCTGCAGTCCGGCGATCAACCCGAGAATCTGCCTTTCCACGGTCACGTCGAGCGCGGTCGTCGGCTCGTCGGCGATCAGGAGCCTGGGTTCGCACGCGATGGCCATGGCGATCATGACGCGCTGCTGCTGGCCGCCCGAGAGCTGGAACGGATACGCATCGATCCGCGCTTCGGGCTCGGGAATGCCGACCTCCCGCAACAGCTCGAGGGCGCGTGCGCGCGCCTGTCCGCCGGAAAGCCCGAGATGCTTCGTCAGGACTTCGACGAGCTGGAATCCGACCGTGAACACGGGATTAAGCGAGCTCATCGGCTCCTGGAACACCATCGAGATCGCGGAGCCTCTCAGCCGCTCCCGCTCGCGCAGCGCGATCTCCAGCAGATTTCGTCCGCCATACGCGATGCGGCTCCCGGGAAGCACCGTGGCATTGGCCACCGGCAGCAGTCCGAGAATCGCCAGCGCCGTGACCGACTTGCCGCTGCCCGATTCGCCCACCAGCGCGACCGTGCCGTGCGCCGGGATATCGAAGCTCACGCCCTTCAACGCATGCAGCGTCGTGGCAGCGTCGATCCGGAAATCCACCCTGAGATCCCGAATGCTCGCCAGGATTTCGCGGTCGCTCACCCCCGTCATTTGAGCCTCGGGTCCAGCGCATCGCGCAGTGCGTCCGTGAACAGGCTGAAGGCGGTGACCAGCACTGCCATCGCCGCGGTCGCCGCCGCGAGCTGCCACCATTTGCCGATGATCAGCTCGTTTTGCGCTTCATTCAGCATGCTGCCCCACGATACCGTGTCCACGCCCACGCCGAAGCCGAGGAAACTCAGGATCACCTCGGACTTGATGAACAGCACGACGTGCAGCGACAACTGCACCAGCACCACGTGGCTCACGTTGGGGAAGATGTGCACGAACATGCGGCTCGCGTGGGAAGCCCCGATCGCGTCGGCGGCCAGTATGTATTCGCGCGCCTTGTGCTTCAGGTACTCTGCCCGCACCAGGCGGAACACCCCCGTCCAGCCGGTGAGCCCGAGGATCAGGACCACAGTGACGGTGCCTTTCTGGTTGAGCACCGCGGCAACGGCGAGCACGAGCAGCAGGTACGGGATCGAAGTGAACACGCTGTAGAACCAGTTGCAGAAATCGTCGACCCGCCCGCCGTAATAGCCGGCGAACGCGCCCAGGACGGCGCCCACGAAAACAGCAAGCGCCGCGGCCAGGAGCCCGACCAGGACCGAAGTCTCGGTGCCCTTGATCGTTTTTTTCAGGACGTCGCGGCCCCACTTGTCCCCGCCAAACACGAGTGTCGGCGCTCTGGATTCGGTGGTCGATCCGCCCGCCAGGCCCTTCCTGATCTCCGCGAGCACGCCCGCCAGCGGATCTTCGATGCCGTACACCTCCGGCCGCGGCGGCGCGGCCCGTGCCGGGACGGATTCCGGCGCAAGACGAGCGACATCGGGCCCCATGAAACCCGGCGGCGCGTAGCTGACGCCAACCTCCTGCGACCAATCACGCGCGATCAGGCCCGCCCCCGATGCTACCACGAGCGCGAGGCAGAGCACGAGGACGACAAGTGACGCGAGTCCCACCCGGTCCCGGGCGAGCTGCCGCCACGCCAGCGCCCACAGCCCCGCGGAGCCAAAGCGTACCCGTCCCGGCAGCGTCGCGCCGGGGTTCATTTGAGCTGCACCCGTGGATCGACCGCCTTGTAGAGCAGGTCCGCCAGCAGATTGAGGATCATGGTGGCGAGCGCGACATAGACCGTCACCGCCTTGATCAGGGGAAAATCGCTGCGCTCGACCGCCAGTATCACTTCGCGGCCGATGCCCGGAATCGAGAAAAAGCGCTCGATCAGGAACGCCCCCGCCAGCAGCCCCGGCAGCTGGATCATGACGTTGGTGATGACCGGAATCGCGGCGTTGCGCAGCACGTGCACCCACATCACGCGGGACTCGCTCATGCCCTTCGCGCGCGCGGTGCGCACGTAGTCCTGATTGATCTCGTCGAGGAAGAAGCTGCGATAGAGCCGGGTGTCGGGCGCGAGCGAAACGATGACCCCGACGAGGATCGGCAGCGCGCTGTAGCGGAGCAGGTTCTCGGCAAAGCCGTTGCCCCAGCCCTGCACCGGGAACCAGCCCAGGCGGTACGCGAGGACGTACTGGAACACCAGGATATAGACGAGGATGCTCACCGACTGGCCGACCGTGCAGCCGATCATGATCGCGCGATCCGTGAGCGACCCGCGCAGGTAGGCGACCAGCATCGCGGCCGCCATCGACATGACGGTGCCAAGAACGAGCATCGGCACGAGCACGGTCAGCGATGGCGCGAGGCGGGTCGCGAAGATGTCCGCGACCTTCTCGTTGGTCGCCCAGCTCACGCCGAAGTCCCCGGTCGCAATCTGTCCGAGGAATATCCAGAGCTGCACGTAATACGGCCGGTCGACACCGAGCTGGCGCCGGATGTTTTCGATCTGCTCCGGGCTGGAAATCTTGCCCGCGAGAATATACGCGGGATCGCCCCCCACCCAGTTGAACAGCGCGAACACGAGCAGTACGACGCCGAGGAGCGTCGGCACGAATTGCCACAGGCGGCGGACGATGTAGGCCGTCATCTAGGTATGTCGTCCGGCGAACGGTTCATGCAAATGACTTGTCGTCACCGTAAATGAACCGCGGCAGCAGACCACTTTGCCGTTTGCATTGACTAGATGTCACCTATGTCCCCGGCCGGTCGCTTGTCATTGCGAGGCGCCAGCTCGCGGTGCCGAAGCAATCCCGTTGCAGGCAACGTAACCGCGCCCGCCGCGGGATCGCCGCGTCAGCGCTGCTTCCTCGCGATGACATCCAGGTCCCCCTTCGCGATGACATCCAGGTCCAGGTCGATGTAGAGCCATTCGGCGTGCAGCACCGGGTGCTTGCGGTAGCCGACGACGTGGGGCTGCAGGAGCACGTTCCGGTAGCGGCTGTCGCCCAGAATCCAGACCGTATGCACTTCCATCAGCCGCGTCATTTCGTGGTACAGCCGGTCGCGCTCGGGACCGTGCGGCAGGAGCCGCGATTTCTCGTAGCGCTCGTCGTACTGCGGGGAACGATAGCAGGCGTTGTTGCTCTGTCCGGAGTTCGGCCCGTAGAGCAGCTGCATGAAATTGTCGCCGTCCGGGTAATCGGCAATCCACGCCGCCGTGCGCATCATGAGCCGGCACTCGTTCTCGAGTTTGTTCAGTTCCGGGAAGCGGTCCTTGTGGATCTCGAGGCGGACGCCGATCGTATCGAACGAGCGCTTCACGAGTTCGTCGAACTGCCGGTCACGCTCGGTAGGGAGCGACGAATACCGAATCACGAGAGGCTTGCCGTCGGGCTGGGACCGGTAGCCGTCCGGCCCTTTCCTGTAGCCGAATCTGTCAAGCAGCGCGTTCGCCGTCTGCGGATCGTGCGGGATGGCGCTGCGGTAGTGCGGATCGTGGCCGGCGACGCCCGGCGGAATCGGAAACTGCGCCCGCACCGCCTGACCCTTGCGGATGATGCGGATCTGGTCCTCGACCTTGTAGGCCATGGCGATCGCGCGGCGCAACGCGATGCGCTCGGGGCTCAAGCCACCCACCGGGTTCAACCGGTTGCCGACGCGGTCCCGCATGTTGAAGTAGGTATAGACCACTTCGGGATCGACGCTGCGATCGAGCCGGATGCCGCGCTTCACGAATTCCGGCCTGAGCCTGCCGTCCTCCGTCATGAACGTGGGCGCGACCTCCCACAGCTGGTATTCGATATCGGTTTCCCCCCTCTGGAAAGCGAGCCAGCGGCTTTGCGTCTCGTCCATGACGCTGATTTCCACTCGCCGGATCTGCGGCAGCCGCCTGCCCTTCATGCGCGCCGCGATTTCCTGGTCCAGGGGATCGGAGCCGGGCACGAAATCCCAGACTTTGCCGCGGTAACCCGGATTTGCCTCGAGCACGATCTTTGAGGAACGGGTGTAGCTCTTCAGCATGAACGGCCCCGTTCCCACGGGGTGCGCATTGGTATCGCCGCCATAAGCCTCGATCGCTTCGCGCGCGACCGCGCCGGTGAGGGAAAATGCGAGCACGTGCGAGAAGTTGAAATCGGTCTCCTTCAAGCGGATGCGAAGCACGTAGCGCTCGGGCGTCTCCAGCCCCGCCACGTGCGCGTCGTAGTCGAAGCGGCCGGTCGCTTTCGCCCGCGCCGCCAGCTCGTCGAGGCCGGCGATCTTCCCTTCGAACAGGAAGGCGTACGGCGAACGCAGCCGGGGGTCGAGAAAGCGCTTGATCGAGTACGCGAAGTCCGCCGCGGTCAATTCGCGCTTGCCGCCTTTGAACGCCGGGTCGGGCGTGAAATAGATCCCCTTCCGTATTTTCAGCGTGTAGGTCCTGCCGTGATCCGAAATCTCCGGCAGCGCTTCGGCGGCGTTGGGGACGAGCCTTGCCGGGCGCGCGAGGTAGTCGTAGGTGAGCAGCGGATCGAATATCGCCTCGATGACGGTTCCGGAGTAATAATCCGCAACCATCACCGGATCGAATCCCGTCTCGGCGGCCTGGAACGTCACGCGCAGGACTTTGCCGGCCGCGGCGCCGCCCGAAGCGGGTAGCGGTCCGCTCCTGGGCGCATCGTCGCACCCGCTCATCCACACGGACGCCGCCAGCACCAGGCAGCGAGTGACCGTCAGCATCGCGGGAAGTTTAGCCCATTTTTTTCGAAGAGCGTGAGCAGTGAGCAGTGAGCAGTGAGCAGTGAGCAGTGAGCAGTGAGCAGTGACGGGACAATTCCTATGGTTTTGAAGTTTCCCGGTCACCGTTCACCGGTCACCGTTCACGCCCTCCGCACTTACCGGTCACCGTTCACCAGTCACCAGTCACGCTTGTGTTTATAATAGACCCAGCGCACCGCATCACTCCAAAAAAGAACCAGGAGCCAGGATGGGCTTTCTGAGCAACAAGAAGATACTCGTCACGGGCCTCCTTTCCAACCGCTCGATCGCCTACGGCATCGCGCGGGCGCTCAGCCGCGAGGGCGCGACGCTTGCGTTCACGTACCAGAACAACGACCTTGGCGACCGCGTCACGCGGCTCGCGCAGGAATTCGGCAGCGTCCCGCTGCTGCGTTGCGACGTTTCCAATGACGAGGAGATCAGCGCGTTGTTTGACGCGCTGGGAAAGCAATGGGCCGGGCTCGACGGCATCGTGCACTCGCTTGCGTTCGCTTCGCGCGAAGCGCTCAAGGGCGAGTTCCTCGAAGGCCTCACGCGGGAAGCGTTTCGCGTGGCCCACGACGTCAGTTCCTACAGCTTTGCGGCGCTCGCCAGAGCGGGGTTGCCGCTCATGGAAGGGCGGCGCGCGGCGCTGCTGACTCTTACCTACCTCGGTGCCGCGCGCTCGATCCCGCACTACAACGTGATGGGGCTCGCCAAGGCGAGCCTGGAAGCAAGCGTGCGTTATCTCGCCCAGAACCTGGGGCCAAAAGGGATACGGGTCAATGCCATTTCAGCCGGACCGATCAAGACGCTTGCCGCGGCCGGCATCAGCGATTTCGGCAAGATCTTCAAGTTCGTCGAGCAGAACGCGCCGCTACGGCGCAATGTGACAATCGATGACGTCGGAAACGCGGCGGCGTTCCTGCTGAGCGACCTTGCCTCCGGCATCACCGGCGAAATCACCTATGTCGATGCGGGATTCAACACAACAGTGGGAGGGATGAGGGGAGAGGCGTGACCAGTGAACAGTGAACAGTGAACAGTGAACAGTGAACAGTGAACAGTGAACAGTGAACA
>JACQGN010000155.1 GCA_016199545.1 Betaproteobacteria bacterium
CATGCTCGGTACCGACTATCCCTACCCGTGGGAGGACAAGGCGGTGGATCACATCCTCAACACGCCGAGCCTCACCGACGACGAGCGCATCGCGATCCTGGGTGAAACCGCAGCGAAACTGTTGCGGATCCAGTAACGTGAGGATACAGGTGGACGCCGAAGAAGCGCAGGAAACCGGGCCTCGCTCTTCTGAAGCGACGCTTCCTGCAATCTCAGGCCGCGCCGGCGACGTGAGCGCGGGCCGCGACCGCCCGCGTGTGGCGGGGCAGCCAGAGCGCCAGCGGCAGCGCGAGGAAGCCGATCCCCGCGGCGACGAGAATTGCAGAAGTGTAGTTGCCCGAGTAGTCGAACAGCACGCCGCCTATCCAGCCACCCAGCGCCATGCCCGTGCTCGCGCCTATCATCTCGAACGAGAAGATCGAGCTCAAGGGCGCCGACGGGCCGAACATCTGCCGGTTGATGATCGGGAATCCGACCATCTCGCCGCCGTAGCAGATGCCGAATACGACCGCGAAGACGTAGAAGTGCCACGCTTCGGTGGCGAACAGCAGCATCAGTATCGACAGGCTCTGACCGAAGACCGCCAGCGTGAGGACGGTTCGGCCGCCGAGCCGCTCGGTGAGGATCGAGAAGGTGAAACGGCTGACGATCGAGACGCCGGCGATGGTGCTCAGCACCCCCGCCGCCTGCAGACCGGGAATCCCCTGGTGGGTCGCCATGGAGACGCCATGCGCGAGGATCACGGCGTGCCCGGCGCAACCGAGATGGTGGCAGCCCGTCAGGAGCCATACCGGCCTGCGGGCCAGCACCGAGCGCAGGCTGACGGCCACCTCCGCCGCGGCGGTTGTCTGCTTTCCTTTCGCCGCATCCTCGGCGCCGTAAGCGGACAGCCCCATCTCGGCCGGACTCGTCCGGATCAGCGAGGAGAAGAGCAGGAGAACCGCGCCGAAGCCGAGCCCGATCACCATGAACGCCGACTCCCAGCCGCGGGTCTCGATCATCCAGCGGAAGAGCGGCGCGAAAATGACCGGCCCGGCGCCGAGCGCGGCCCAGTAGATGCCGAGCGCGAACCCCATTCTCCGCTCGAACCAGCGGGTCACGATGACCGGCAGCAGCACCATGAATGCCGCATTGCCGAGGGCGCCGACGAACACGCCGTACAGGACGTAGAGATGCCACAGCTCCCGGATCATCCCGAGCAGGATCGTGCCCACGGATATCATCAGCGCCGCGCCGAGCATCAGCGACCGCGCGCCGTAGCGGTCGCCGAGCCAGCCGAAAGCCAGCATGGCCGGCATGCTGCAGAGGAACGCGAGCGAATAGGCGAGCGAGATATCGCCGCGCTTCCAGCCGAAGTTCTCGACGAGCGGGTCGACGAACACGGCAAATGACGCCGAGTCGGCGCGGCTGACGATGCTCACTACGCATGCCGCCGCGAGAAGAATCCAGGCGTAATGCAGCCCGGCCTTGCGGGTAAATGTCATGGTTGGGGTGCGCTTTGAAACACGAACGACAGGCGGGGCGCGAGACGCATCAGTCCAGAATGTGGCCGCAACGAGCCGTCGAAACGCACGCATTCTCGCATATTGTCCGTTGCCGGACATACACTGACCGAACGCGCCGCTCACACGTGGCCGAAGCGCCAGCGTTCGATCGTCCAATCGTAGACGCCGGCGCGGTTGAACGGCTCGCCGGCCCAGAAGGCCTCCGCCTCCGCCTTGTCTGCGACGTCGAGGATCAGCACGCTGCCGATGGTCATCACCCCGTCGTCGTCGAGCAGCGGGCCGCGCGCGACGATGATGTCCTTGTGGTTCTCCAAATAGTCGAGATGCGCGTCGCGCAGCGGCGCTCGCCGCGCGCCGCCGTCAGGCTTGTCGTGGCAGTGGATGACGAACTGCATCGTGCCGTCCTTGCGCGCATAGTCGCGCTGGCGCACCTCGAGGCCCGGCTTCCAGCGTTCCACGGTGATCGCCTGGAAGATGCCCGCCCTGGTGTAGGGATCGGCATGGATATAGGCGAGCGCGGCGTCCCGGTCGGGGAACTCGATCAGCCGCAGGCTGCCGATCGCGTTCCTGTTGTCGTCGGTGAACAACGGCCCGGAATACCAGGTGACCTCGGGGTAGCCGTCGAGGAATTTACTGTGGGCGTCGATCGTCGCCGCGCGCAGGGCGTCGGTACCGGGCTTCGAGCGGCATTTGATGAGCCAGTGCATTGAAGCCTCCCTTTATTCGATTGGGCCATGCTGTTGCAGTCCTGCCATTTTGCCTTCATCCTTCGTTTTTTGCCTGCTTTCATCCGCCCGGCGCGATGTCAGCGCGGGCGTGCCAGATTGGCGAGTTCTTCGTAAACCGTGCGCCTGTGACCGATCGCCATGATCCGGAGAACGCGACGCCGGCGGTCTACGGCGTAGACGACGCGAAAGCGCCTCACGCGATATTTCCATAGCCCGTCGAGTTCCCGCTGCAGGGGCTCGCCCGCGCCCGGCTCATTGCTCAAGGCCCGGATCGCGGCCTTGACGGCGCGCTTCACCTCCGGCGGGAGGTTGCGGATTACGTCTGCAACGTGTGGTGGAATGTCCGGCCGGTAACCGGCCATCAGCGACGACCCCTGCGGACCGGACGAAGCGGCTCGCCGAACACGTCCTCGAAGGAGAGCCCCGTCTTTCCAGACGCGTAGAAAGCGCGACTCTCCTGCACTTGCTGCATAAGAGCGGGATCGGAGAGGACGTCCAGCGTTTCCTTGAGCCGCTCGAACTCGGCGAAGCTCACCAGCACCGCGGCCGGCTTGCCGTTGCGGGTGACAACGATCTCCTCCTCGCGTTCGGCCACGCCCGTCACCAGCTCGGGCAGGCGCGCCTTCACTTCCGATATGGGCAGGATCTTGGCCACGGTGCGCTCTCTGATTGACCAGAATTCTGGTCAACGGGATTCTACCACCATCGGGTTACGAGTGCTCCGATCCGGGGAGAGCGACCGGGGTCGGAGTACGATTCTCGAGCCGCAGGGTGGGGTGGCCGACCGCGGCCGTCATGCGGCGGACCTGCCGGTTGCGGTCTTCGGTGATCGTGAGTTCGAGCCACGCCGTGGGAATGTTGCGCCGAGAGCGTATAGGCGGCTCGCGCGGCCACAGCCAGTCGGGTTCCTCCACCAGTCGAGCGCCCGCCAGCGTAGTCATGCCATCCTTTAATTTCACGCCGCGCCGCAGGAGAGCGAGCGCCTTGTCGTCAGGGACGCGCTCGACTTGGGCGAGATACGTCTTCTTCGTCCGGTGGCGCGGATCTGCGATCCGCTTTTGGAGCGCGCCGTCGTCGGTGAGGAGTACCAGGCCCTCGCTGTCGTAGTCGAGCCGGCCCGCCGGATAGACACCTTTCACCGTCACGAAGTCAGCCAGCGTGCGCCGGCCAGCGGCGTCCGTGAACTGGCAAAGGACGTTGAAAGGCTTATTGAAGGCGATCAGCACTTCATCTGATGAGTCGGTCGGTCACCGGAAGAACTCGACCTTCGCCTCGCGGAACCAGAGGAAGTTCGCCGGCGCCGCCGAAATCGGCCCGTTGATGGCAAACACCGCGATCTCGAACTTGTCGCCGGGAGACACGACATTGTCGCCCAGCACCAGGCGGTTGGGCATGTTGAAGCCCTGGATCGTGGCCGGGCTCGGCCGGCCGGCAGCGCGCGGCATCACGCCGTTGACCCAGACTTCCGCGTAGTCGTCGACATTGACGCGCAATACCGTCTTCGCGCCGGCGGTGCCGAAGCCCGCGGCGCTCGCCGGGATCGTTAAAGTCGTGCGGAACCAGAAGAACGACACGATGCCCCCGCCCCGCTTGCCCCCAAGATCGGTGGGCGGGACCACTCCCCAACCCGAGTCGTCGAAGCCGAGCAGTTCGGCATGGGGTTCGATGTCGTAGGTCGTCCTGAATTCCGGCCGTGAGTCGCTCAACGCGGGACACTCGACGAGCTTCGCTTCCTTCGCCCGCCACACCGCGCCGAACGCGGCCGACCCCGCCTCGGTCATCAGATCGACGACGTGCACCGGGGGCACCAGCGGCGCGAGCGGCGGCTGCGGGGCGAGCAGCGGGGGGACGGGCGGCGGCAACGAATGCGTGGGGCGGACGTAGGTGCTCGGGGGCATACTTGTGTCCTTTCGGCTGGGTGGTAAATTGTTAGAGGCCGTAAAAGAATGACTAGTACGGCCCCAATTGTAGGGGAGTATGAGGGAGTGCCCCCATCGATAGCGAAAATCGGACGATTCAACGGGCCGGGCTTACATATCCGCGGTGATTGCGGAGGAGGCGTTGTTTCTCCTATCCTTATGCCCTCGGCTTCAAACCTTACACGGATTTCAGGGGGAATCGAGGAGGATCATATGAAGAGACTGGTGACTATTGTTGTCTTCGCGCTCGTCGCGGTGGCGGGCGCATGGGCGCAGAACTATCCCACGCGGCCGATACTCATGATCGTGCCCTATCCGCCCGGCGGTCTGTCCGATGCCGTGGCCCGGCCGGTGGCCGAGGGCATGCAGGGGCCCCTGGGGCAGACCATCGTGATCGCCAACGTGGGCGGTGCAAATGGCTCCATCGGCTCCGCGCGCGCCGCACGCGCCGCGCCGGACGGCTACACGCTGCTTCTCGGCATCTGGAATACGCACGTCGCGGTCGCCAAGCTCCTGAAGCTGGACTACCACGTGGTGAAGGACTTCGCGCCGATCGCCTTCATGACGGATTCGCCGTTGCTCCTCACGGTGCACAGGTCGGTGCCGGCGAACAGCTTCAAGGAGCTGGTGAACTGGCTCAGGGCCAATCCGGACAAGGCGTCTTCGGGGAGCGCCGGCATTGGCAGTCCGCCCCACCTGCTCGATGAGCTGGTGCGTAAACAGACGAACACCCGTTTTCAGACGGTCCACTACAAGGGCGCCGGTCCGATCATGCAGGACCTGCTGGGCGGTCAGATCCAGATGGCATTCCTCAATCCCGCCACGGCCTCGCCGCATGTGCGCTCGGGCGTGATCAAGGCCCTGGGCGTGACGAGTGCTCAGCGCATGAAGATCCTGCCCGACGTGCCGAGCATGGCGGAGGCCGGGTACCAGGGGGGCATGGAGTTCTCGCTCTGGACGGCGATCTTCGCCCCCAAGGGGACGCCGAAGGCCATCGTTACCAAGGTCAACCGGGCGGTGGTGGCTGCCCTCGCCGAACCGAAGTTGCGGGACCTGTTCGCGAAGCAGGGGGTGGACATCGCGCCGCGCGAAAAGCAGACTCCCGGATCGCTCGCCGCCATTCAGCGGGCCGAAATCAAGAAGTGGTGGCCGATTATCGAGGCTGCCGGAATCAAGCCGCAATAACGTTCGTAGAGGAGCGACATGAAAACCGCATTTGCAGCGATAACCCTTGTCCTCGCTGCATTCCCGGCCCTTGGTCAGAACGTGAAAATCACGCCGATCGGCTTCTGTCCGCAGAAAAACGGCGTCACCACCGTCCCGGTCGAAACGGTGTGCACCTCGCAGACCGATCTCGGCGGCGTATTCATCGCGCAGGCGGCCGACGCCGCGCAGGGCGTGCAGATCACGATCATGTACGCCTCTCACGTCAACAATGCCCCGCCGTCGCTGCTCTCGGAGGCGCAGCGCGAGCTGCTGAAAGCGGATGGCGGCGTAGTGGAATTCGGGCCGGCCACCGGCTTCGTCGTCAAGTTCACCAACGGGCTGACCGCCTACCTCACGGGCGACACCGGCATCCATTCCGAGATGAAGACCGTCGTCAACGAATTTCACAAGGCGAACCTCGCCGTGCTGAACCTCGGGGTGAATCCCGGCATCTTCTTGTCGGGCGCGCATGCGATGAACGAGCTGGTGCGGCCTGCCTCGGTGATAATCACGCATCCAAACGAGCCCGTGACCGAAGGAGGGAAGCTGCGGCCGCTTTCCCGCACCGCGGCGGTCATCAGGGAGCTGAAGGCGCCGGCGCATCTCGCCATCAGCGGGCGCACGATGGAATTCGACGGCAACGGCAGCTGCGTCGCCGGCTGCTGAACCATGAGTGCCGGCCATCGCACCGTCATCGTCACCGGCGCGGCCGGCAATCTGGGAAAGGCCGTGGCCAAAGCGTTCGCCGATCTGGGCGCAAACCTGGTGCTCGTGGATCTCGAACGCGAGAGCCTGCACGGCGTGTTCGGAACCGAGAACGACCACCGCTTGTTCGCCCCCGCGAATCTTCTCGAGATGGCTCAAGCGACAGGCGTTGCACAGGCCGCGCTTGCGCGCTTCGGGCGCATCGACGTGCTGTGCAACATCGCCGGAGGATTCCGCATGGGCGAGATGGTGCACGAGACTTCGGACGAGAACTGGAACTTCCTGTTCGACATCAACACACGCACGCTGCTCAACGCGGTGCGTGCAGTCGTTCCGTACATGATCGCTGCCGGCGGCGGAAAGATCGTCAACGTCGGCGCTTTCGCCGCGCAGAGGGGCGTGGCACGGATGGGGGCTTACACGGCCTCTAAAGGCACGGTGATCCGCATGACGGAGGCGATGGCCGGGGAACTGCGCGAGAAGAACATCAACGTCAACTGCGTGCTGCCGACCATCATCGACACGCCCGAGAACCGGGCGGCGATGCCCAAGGCCGATCCGGCGAAGTGGGTCGCGCCATCGGACCTGGCGAACGTGATCGTGTTTCTCGCTTCAGATGCCGCGCGTTCCGTGCATGGCGCCGCGGTGCCTGTGACCGCGCTTAGTTGATCGCCCGTCCACCATGGTTCGTAGAGCAGTACCCCCTCACCACACGAGGCTGGCGAGGAAGCGCAGCGACGCGGCGAGCAGGAACAGCCCGAACGCGAGTTCGAGCGCACGACGCGATAGGGCGTGGGCCATTCTTGCGCCATAGGGGGCGGTGACGCTCGACACCGGAGCCATCAGCGCGAACCCGATCAGCGACACAAAGCCGAGCGAGAGCGGGGGCAGCTGCGCCTGATGCGGCAGGCCGGCGACGATATAGCCGAGCGTGCCGGCGAGCGTGATCGGCACCACGATGCCGGCAGAGGTTGCGACCGCCTGATGAATCGGCTTGCCATAGAGCGTGAGCACCATGGTACAGAGTGAGCCGCCGCTGACGCCCGTGAGCGAGGCCATCAGCCCGACCGCGAGGCCGTAGAGGCGTGCCAGCGGATGCTTCGGCAGGTCGTCGCCCAGCCGCCACGATTCCTGCGCGAACAGAAGCTTGCCGGCGATGATTACCGCGATGACGATGAAGGCAATCTTGAACACCGTTGACGGCGCCACGGTGGCGATGGCCGAACCGATGGCGATGCCGGCGATCACGCCGGGCGTCCACTGCCGCACGACGTCGGTGAGCACCGCGCCGGTCGAGCGATGCGTCAGATACGAACGGATATTGGTCGGCGCCATGATCGCGAGCGAAGTGCCGATACAGAGCTGCATGTGTATCGCGTCTGGTATGCCGAGGAGGCGGAACACTTCGTAGAGGACCGGCACCGCGACCACGCCGCCGCCGACCCCGAACAGCCCGGCGAGCAGTCCGGCCAGCACGCCGCCCACAATAATGGCAGCGGCGAGCAGGAGCAATTCATCGAGCGGTACACCCACCATGCCGCTACGATTCCAGCCCTACACGCTAACCGGGCTGCTCGCCAGGAAGGCGCGCGCTTATAGTGCCGTCAGGATGCGGCCGAACACTGGTGTAGCCCGCAGGGGCCGTATAGATCACGACCATTCGACTATCGGGCGCGGCCTCGATCCGGTGCGCAAGCCCGGCGGGCAGGTTCACGATGGTGCCTGGCAGCAATGGCACACCGTCGCGCTCCTCGAATGTCACCGCCCCCCGGCCCTCGACACAGAACACGACCTCGTCGTCGTCGGGATGGAGGTGCAGCGGCGTGATCTGACCCGGCTCGTAGCAATTCATGCGCGTGATAAGATCCTTCGAGCTCAGCAAAGGCTGGTTGACTCGCGCCTCCGGCGCATACCGCTTCAGGTCGTTGATGTTGACCGCTTGCACATTTCCTGGCGTGGTCATGATCCCACCCCTTCTCAAGATCGAAAAATTGACAGGATTAACAGGATATACGGGATGGCCGGACTGCGCTCTTATCCTGTTCATCCTGTCCGTATGCCGTTCTTGTAGTGGAGCTTGCCGAGCGCGCGCCGTCGGGCGCACACTACGAGGCCATGAACATCTTCAAGGCCATGGCGGTGGGGAGCGTCGAGGAAGCGACGCGGGCGATCCCCGTGATCGACTTCGGGCCCGCCTTCCGCGGCGAGTCCGGCGCGCTCGATGCCGCCGCGGCGGCGGTGCGGCGCGCCTGCGAGCGGGTCGGCTTCTTCTACATGGCTGGCCACGGCGTTCCGCAGGCGGTGATCGACGACGCCTTCGCAGCCTCGCGGGAATTTCACGCGCTGCCGCTCGAAGAAAAGATGCGGCTCAAGATCGACGAGAACAACATCGGCTACCTGCCGGTGAACCAGAGCATGCAGCGCGCTTCAACGGTTCACAGGAACACGCGGCCCAACTACAACGAGAGTTTCTTCATCACCCACGACCGGGGCGCCGATCATCCGGACGTCGTGGCCGGCAAGCCGCTGCGCGGGCGCAATTACTGGCCCGGAGGCCACGCGGGGATGCGCGCCGCCATGCTCCGCTACTTCAAGATCCTCGAGGGCGTGGGCGGGCGGATGCTGCCCGTGCTCGCCCGGTCGCTCGACCTGCCGGCTGGCTACTTCGCGCCGTTCTTCGAGAACGAGCCGCACGTCCAGCTGCGCTTCCTCCACTATCCGCCGCAGGACACGGAAGACGACGAGCAGTTCGGCCAGGCGCCCCACACCGACAACTCGTTCATCACGATGCTGGCGCGGGAGGAGGTTCCCGGCCTCGCGGTGCGGCTGCCGAGCGGCGAGTGGCTCGCGCCGCCGGTGATCCCGGGGACGTTTCTCGTCAATCTTGGCAACATGATGAAGCGCTGGTCGAACGACCGGTTCCTGTCCACGCCCCACGGCGTGTTGAACGATACGGGCACGGACCGTTACTCGATCGCCTTCTTCTTCAGCCCGAACCCGGCGTCCGTGATCGAGTGCCTGCCGAGCTGCACCGCTCCCGGCAACCCGCCGCGCTACCCGCCGGCGCTGTACCGCGACCTCATCCTCGAGTTCTTCAACGCGAACTACTTCCACAGAAAAGGTTACGCCGCGCAGGCGGCGTCGTGACGATCGCAGGCCCCTGCGAGCAAATGCCTGACAAGGCATTTGGGGTTGCTACCTTGCGGCAAAACAATATGGTCTCCTCGCGGAGCCCAGTAACTCTCTTTTGCTCGCCCAAAAGAGAGATACCAGAGAAAAGGGCGCCCCGGTTCGCCGGTGAAAGGGAAGGCGACTGAATCGCCATGCATTTCACTCCCCTGCGCTGCTCGATCGACCCGGCGGTCTGCGCAACTCACGAGCCGATACCGTACTAACAAGGGAATCGTTGCTGACACATCAATCCGAAAACATCGACACTCTGGTTCGACAGTGCTCGCCCGAATTCCCGGTCCAATCTGCGCTGCTCGGCGGCTCTCAGGGGCCCCAAGGTCAAGCGCAACCCTCCTCCCCTCGCTTCGCGGGGGGAGGTTGGGAGGGGGGTGCTGCTCGGCGTCTCTCGAGTCAGGCGGCGATCGCCTGCTCCACCGTCGGGGCATCGCCCCCGATGGTGGTCCTGCGCACGTCGCGCGCCTCCTTCGCCGGGAACGGCCGGCCGCGGTGCATGGTCTGGCGGTTGTCCCACATGACGAGGTCATCGATCCGCCACGGGTGCGAGTAGACGAACTCGCGTTGTGTGGCGTGCTCGGTCAGGTCGCGCAGCAGCAGCCGCGCCTCCGGCAGCGGCCAGCCGGCGATGGTGCCGGCGTGGGACGAGAGGTAGATCGATTTGCGCCCGGTGCGCGGCAGCGTGCGAACCAGCCGCTGGCGCACGGGCTTCAGGCACTCGCGCTCCTCGGGCGTGAAGTCCGTGAATCCGACCGACTCGCGCGAGAACAACTGGGAGTGCTCGCACACGAGATCCTCGATCAGGGCCTTCGTTTCGTCGTCCAGCGCCTCGTACGCCGCGCCCATGTGGGCGAACTCGGTGTTGCCGCCCTTCGACGGGATGCGCACCGCGCGCAGCAGCGAGTATTTCGCCGGGATCGCCTTGAACGACGAGTCGGAGTGCCATAGGCGATTGCCGATTGCGAACAGCCGCCTGCGGTCCTCGGCGCCGTACGGCTGGTTCCTGCCGTCCAGGTTCGACACGTCGGCGAAGACCGGCGGCAGGCGGAAATCCGCGGCGGTGCGCAGGATGTTAGCGGTGTTTTCGAGCGGGCCCAGCACGCTGGTGAAGGCGAGATGCTGCTCGTTCGTCAATGGCTGATCGTGAAAGACCAGCACCGCGTACCGGTCCATGGCTGCGTGAATCTCCTCCGCCTGCGCGGAGGACAGGGGCTCGTGCAGATCGATCCCTTCGACCTCTGCGCCGATGTGCGTCGTGAGCGCACGGAATTGCATGGGCATGATGGACTTCCTCGATCTGCCGGTTATGTTCGAAGGATCATACACGCGCTGGTGCCGGTACGTGAAGTCGGGACCGCTCACTCCCATCTGTGCATGCTGGAAACATAGAGGACGAGGGTGAGCATGATGAGTATCGCGCTCACCGCGTAAGCACCCTGGGCGAGCGGGGCGCCGAAGCGCTCCGCCACCGCCCCCGCCAGGAAATTGCCGAACGGCAGGCTGATCACGACGCCGGTGCGCAGTCCCATCACCCGGCCACGCATGGGCTGCGCCGTGTTGCTCAATATCAAAGTGGCGATCACGGTCCAGACGATCGCCTGGGCGAGCCCGGCCACGAACACGAGCGTGAGCGACAGGTAATAGGACGTGGACAGGGCAAACAGCAGCAGGGAAACCGGCCAGGCGAAGCTGCTCCACACCAGCATCCTCCCCCTGCGCCTGAAGTTGCCCAGGGAGACCACCCAGAGCCCTGCCACCAGCGCGCCGAAACCCGCCATGGCCGTGAGCATCCCGTAGCCCGCCGCGCCCGCGTCCAGGATGTAACGGGCAAAAACCGGGAGGAAGGCATACCGGTAGGGGGCGGCGAGCAGGTTCAGGAGAAAGGCGATCGCGAGCAGCACGAGAACGGTGTGGTTGCCCCAGACATACTTGAGACCGCCGATCAGGCTTCCCATCGGCGACTCGTGAGCGTGGATGGCGTGCTTGACACTCTTCATCATGAGCAGCACCACCACGTCCACGAGACAGATGCCCGCTATCAGCCCATAGGCGCCGCCCATGCCCAGCGTCGGAATCATCAGTCCACCCAATGCCGGACCGATGACGACCGTAATCTCCATGGCCACTGCGTTCAGGGCGACCGCGTTGGTCAGGTCTTCCCTTCCCACGAGGTCCGGCACCAGGGCATTACGCGTCGGGTTGTCGATGGCCCAGGTGAAGCTCCCCACCAAGGCCAGGGCGATGACGTGCCACAGAGCCAACCAGCCGGAGACAACAAGCAGCAGCATGATGGCCGACACCGCGAGGTTCACCGCTGCCGCGACGATGAGAAGCAGGCGCCGGTCCATGCGGTCGGCGGCCACGCCCATGAACGGTGCCGCCAGATAGCCGGCCATCTTGCATGCGGCCACGATCCCAACCATCAGGGGAGAATCCGTGAGCTCCAGCGTGAGCCACCCGATGACGACCATGTCGGCCCAGCGAGCCGTGGAGGACAGGAGGCTCGCCATCCACAGCAGACGGAAGCCGCGATGGCGTAGCGCAGCGAACTGCGGCATCCGGCCCAGCCGCGCCAGAGTTTCTCGCATCATGCCGTGTCAAGAAAAACGATTCCCTCCCCCTTGACGGGGGAGGTGTGCCGGAACGAGGAGCAGGGGCCCCAACACTGGGGATGCGACCGTGTAGGCACACATAAGCACGCGAGCCGACGCGGCACTGCATCCCGCTGCGGGGTCGCATCCATCGATACTGCCGATGGAATCCTGCTCCGCCCTCCGCGGGCGCAGGGTGGGGGTGAAAAAGGATACACGACGCATGTTCTCACCCCCATCCCCACCTTCCCCCGTCAAGGGGGAAGGAGTGTCCTACTTGACCCACCAATGCATGGAATCCTGGTCCTCGCCCTGCGTGCCATGCGGGCCGCCGCCGCCGGATCGCAGATACATCTTGCGCGCATAGCCCGGTTTGAACTTGCCGGCGAGCGCATCGACGATCCAGTCCATGCCCATCGAATGGCAGTCCATGCGCTGGCCCAGCGCCGGGAACATGACCGTCTGGTGATAGGTGTCCTCGTAGACCCAGAGTTCCTTCGGCGCCTTGATGCGGTCGTAGAACCTATAGACCAGCTCGACGGGACTGCGCGCATCGTATTCGCCGGTCGTGAGCAGGGTCGGCGCCGTGATGCCGCCTTCCTTGCCCTCGACGGACATCTGGTTGACGATCCTGTCGAGTTCCTCCTCGCTCTTCGCGCCGGTGAGATAGCCGAAGAGTTGCTTGTAGCGCGGCGAGAACGTGTCGAGGATGTAGTACTTGTCGAGATAGGACGCCCAACTGCCGACATTCGCCTTGATGATCGGATTGCCCAGCGCCGCAACGCCGAGACCCCAGTGTGAGCCCATCGACTGCGAGAAGACGGTGATCTTGTCGGGATCGACCTCCTTGCGGCCCTGAAGCCATTTCGCCACGGCGATGACCGCGCGCTCGTAGTTGTCCGCCGTCAGCTTGGTGCCGCGGAGATTGCTCATGCCCTGGCCCGGCCCGTCCATGGATAGCAGATGCATGCCGCGATCCAGCGCGTGGTTGATCTGCGGGTCCGGATAGATCTCCTTGGTCATGTCGCAACCGGGGATGAAGATCACGGCCGGCGCTTTCGGGCGGCCCTTCAGCATGTGGAAATTGCACTGCAGCTCGACGCCCTCGAAGGGAATCTCGACGCGCTCGATGGGGTAGGGGGCGAGCTCGATCACCTTCTCGTAGTTGGCGATGCAGCGTCCGTGCAGGTAACGCTTCTCGTCATTGGTCTCGAGCACCGGGTGCTGCGCGGCGGCGAACTGTGTGGAGGCGCGGTAGTAAAGCTCGAAGGCCGTCATCCTGTGGCCGGCGGCTTCCTCTTCCTGCGCCACGCGCTCCATGCGCTGGGCGATGCGGCCGACGTGCTTCGAGATCTGGGCATGGCTCTTCACGCTCGCCGGCAAGACGCGGCCGTCGGCGTCCCAGTGAAAAACGCGGCCGGTTTCCTTGACCAGATAATCGAAAATCCACTGCTGGCGATCGCGGTCGAGACGGGGTGTACGCATTGCTTATATCCTTCCCTGATGATGGTGGTTGGTGTCGGGTCCGGCCGCGGAATCGAGCCGTACCCTGAAAATTATCCGGCCTGTCAGACCCCCGAGTTCGAAAGCCCGCCGTTGATATGCAGCGTCTGCCCGGTCACGTACGCGCCGGCCGGGCCGCAGAGGCTGCGCACCATGCCGGCGATCTCGAACGGCGCGCCTCGACGGCCGAGGGGGATTTCCCGCGATCGATTCGGTGTATCTCTCCCGGCGGCGCGCGAGGTTGCGATCTGCCCCGGAGATATGCAGTTCACGCGGATGCCGAACTCGCCCAGATCCTGCGCCAGGGCCTTGGTCAGCCCGACGATGCCGTGCTTGGAAGCCGCGACATGCGCGCGGTCCTTGAGACCCAGCAACGCAGTGACACCGGCGAAGGTGACGATGCGCCCGTCGCCCGCCTGCTTGAGCGCGGGCAGACAGGCCTTGGTGAAGACGAATGCGCTGTCCAGATTGGTGGCAAGGATGCGGCGCCAGTCCGCGAAGCTGATTTCGTCGAAATGCACGTGCTCGCGAATGGCGGCATTGAGCACCAGGATATCGAGGCGACCGAAACGTTTCACCACCGCATCGACCATCGCCTGTACCTGGGCGGGCTCCGCGACGTCAGCGACGTAGGCCTCGCCATCCGTACCCAACGCCTTGATCTCATCGACGACGCCACGCGCCTGCTCGATATTCGAACGCGTGTTCACCGCCACCTTGGCGCCGCCCGCGGCGAGAGATAGCGCAATCGCACGTCCGATATTGCGCGCGGCGCCTGTGACGAGCGCTACTTTGCCGGCGAACTCGTCGCCTTGCTGCATGCCGGGTTCGGTCATGGTCTGGCTCCTTTGCATGGGGTCGGAGTAACTTTTCTTGGCGTTGAACGTTAGAGAATAACCGAGTTGATGCGTGGCATCCATCCGAAATGGCGCGACGGCCCAGACTTGCTTTGCCCGGCTTGCCCCAGCACGTCATCCAGCGGGGTAATAACCGGCAAGCGGCCTTCTACACAGACGAGGATCGGCGCTCGGGAACCCTGTGGGAGGATCGTTTCAAGGCCAGCCTGGTAGACACGGAGCCTTATTTCCTGCGGTGCTCCTGTTACATCGAGTTCAATCCGGTACGTGCGAAGATCGTCGTGCGACCTGAGGATTACCGCTGGTCGAGTCATCGGCACCTCGGCTTCGGTACCTACGATGCTTTGGTTTGTCCCCACCACGAATACGAGCGCCTTGGTAGCAGCCCGGACGAACGGCAGGCCGCATATCGCGCGCTATTCGCCACAGAATTATCCGCAATTGAATTGGGGCGGATACGGACGACGGTCAACCAAGGCCGGCCACTGGGCAGCGACCGGTTCACGAGTGATATCGAGCGGGCGTTGAAGCGGGCGCCGAGCCCGCCGAAGCGTGGTAGACCGACGCAATCTGGTATCGATCAAACGGCCGGGTCGAAGTCCGCTTAGCCGAAATTCGTACTCCGAAATTCGTACTCCGACCCCATTAAACCGCCAAGAAGGTGGGGCGCATCTGGGGCATCGGCCCGGACGGCGAGATGAACAACATGTGGAAGCGCACCGCCCAGGAGGGCCTGTGGTTCGTGGGCGGCAGCTTCACCAACTGCCGCATCTACTCGCGTTACGTCGCCCTGCAGATCAAGGCGATCGAGGAAGGCCTCCTACCGAAGAATGGCAGAAAATCAGTTCCCTCCCCCTCGATGGGGGAGGGTTAGGGTGGGGGTGGCTCAGTCCTCTCCGACCACCTTGTTCCGCAGCGTGCCGATGCCGGTGATCTCGACTTCGCACACGTCGCCCACCTTCATGTTCCGCGGTGAGCCGTCGGTGCCCATCCACATTACGTCGCCCGGGACGAGCGTGCAGTAGCGGCTCACCTCGGCGATGTACTGCTCGACGTCGTGGATCATGTTGGCGGCGGCGAACTTGTCCACTTCCTGGCCGTTCAGGCGCACCGTGGTGGTCATCTTGCGGTAGTCGAGGCCGGTCACGATCCACGGCCCCATCGGCTTGAAGCTGTCCGAGTTCTTCGCGCGCCACATGGTGCGGTCGCCGCGCTGCCAGGTGCGCTCGCTCACGTCGTTGCCAATGGTCCAGCCGAACACGTAGTCGAGCGCCTTCTCCTGCGGAATGTTGCGGCCTTGTTTGCCGATCACGGCGACGAGTTCCCCCTCGTACTGGAACACCTCGCCGGAATCCTTCGGCTTGACGATTGCGTCCTCGTGCGCGCAGAGCGCATTGTTGGCACGGTAGCCGATGTCCGGCCGCTGCGGGAACTGCGGCTCGACGCCCCTGCGTTTGGCCGACTGGATGATGTGGTCGCGGTAGTTGATGCCGACGCAGAAGAACGTGGACGGCACCGTGGGAATCAGCAGCCTCACCGACGAGAGCGCATGCTTCGTCGAGGTTTCCTTGTGCGCGCCCCACGGCGCGCCGTCCACGGCAACCACGCTGTCGCCGTCGATCCTGCCGTAGGACGCCTTGTCACCTGCCAGAAACCGGCACCATTTCGTGCTCATCTCCCACCTCCCTTTCCTGTCCAGGAATCAAACCGGTAGCTTACTATCGATCGCGAGATCGTGCGTGGCGAATGGCCAGAATCCGCGCAGAGGAGTAGATTGTGCCCTCCCCAACTTGTCATAGGAGGCATCATGGCTGTGGCCAAACTGACGAGCAGGCAGACCAGGAAACAGGTGTCGGTGAAAGACCGGGTCAGCGAGGCAGAGTGGAAGGTACGCACCGACCTCGCCGCCGCCTATCACCTGGCCGCCATCTTCGGGTGGACGGACATCATCCTCACGCACTTCTCGGCCCGGGTGCCCGGCGCCGACGATCAGTTCCTGCTCAACGCCTACGGCCTGATGTTCGATGAGGTCACCGCCTCCAATCTCGTGAAAGTGGACCACGAGGGCAACATCCTCGAGGACATCACGGGCTGGGGGATCAACCAGGCCGGCTTCGTCATCCACGGCTGCGTGCACGCCGCGCGCGCCGATGCGCAGTGCGTCATCCATACGCATACCCGGGCGGGCATCGCCGTGTCGGCCATGTCCGAAGGCGTGCTGCCCCTGAGCCAGCATTCCATGCGCATCGTCGGGGATGTGACCTATCATGACTACGAAGGCATCGCTCTGGATCTCGACGAGCGTACCCGCCTCGCGCGCGACCTGGGGCCCACCAGCCGCAGCATGGTGCTGAAGAACCACGGGCTGCTGACGCTGGGCCGCACGGTGCCCGAGGCATTCATGCACATGTACTTCTTCGAGCAGGCGTGCCGGATTCAGGTCGATGCCATGGCAGCCGGACGTGACCGGATCACGCTCATATCCGACGGCGCGGTTGAGCGCACGCGCGCCCAGGTCAACAGGCCGCGCGAGCGCCGGGATTGGCCGGCGCTGCTGCGCATGCTCGATCGACGCCAGGCGGACTTCCGCAGTTAAGTAAATCGACCATAAGGGGATGGAGACTTGGACAAGATCCGCATTCAGTTCACATTGTTTTCCGCATTCTACTCGCCCCTTATTTCGGCGATGTCGGGCGGATTCCTCAAGGCGGAAGGCCTGGATCCCGAGTGGTCGGTTGCGAAACCGGGCGTCTCCGCGCTTGCCGCCCTGAGTGACGGTTCTGCTCACATCGCGCAATCCGCCCTGAGCCAGGGGTTCACGTCGCTAAACAAGGGAGAGACGCCGGCGGCAGTGCACTTCGCCCAGATCAACGAGATGGACGGTTTCTTCCTGACCGGCCGCGAGGCGGATCCCGCCTTCACGTGGGAAAAGCTGGAAGGCGCCGAAGTCGTCATGTTCAAAGGGGGCCAGCCGCTCGACATGTTCAAGTATGCGTGCCACAAGGCCGGCATCGACTTCGACAAGATCAAACCCATCGGCCTCGG
>JACQGN010000004.1 GCA_016199545.1 Betaproteobacteria bacterium
AGCCCTCGGTGAGGTAAGGCGTGTCGATCTGCGCGATGTTGCCCAGGCAAATCACCTTGGTGCCGGGGCCGGCGCGGGTGATCAGCGTCTTCATCTGCTTGGGCGTGAGGTTCTGCGCCTCGTCGATGATGAGGTACTTGTTGATGAAGGTGCGCCCGCGCATGAAATTCAGCGATTTCACCTTGATGCGCGAGCGGATCAGGTCGCGGGTCGCCGCCCGGCCCCATTCACCGGCCTCGTCGTCGCTCTTGTTGAGCACGTCGAGGTTGTCTTCCAGCGCGCCCATCCACGGGTTCATCTTCTCCTCCTCGGTGCCGGGCAGAAAACCGATGTCCTCGCCCAGCGGCACCGTGACGCGCGTGATGATGATCTCGGTGTAGGTCTTGTTCTCGAGCGTCTGCATGAGACCGGCGGCGAGCGTAAGGAGCGTCTTTCCCGTGCCGGCCTGCCCCAGCAGCGTCACGAAGTCGATCGCCGGGTTCATCAGGATGTTCAACGCGAAGTTCTGCTCGCGGTTGCGCGCGACCACTCCCCACACGTTGTGGCGCTGGTGGGTGTAGTCCTTCAACGTCTCGAGGATGGCGGTCTTGCCGCCCGTCTCCTTCACCAGCGCGTAAAACGGCTTGTCATCCTCCAGGTATACGAACTGGTTGACGAGGAACGCTGAACACGACGGACCCCGCACGCGGTAATAGGTGTGTCCCGATTGCTGCCACGATTCCATGTCGCGCCCATGCCTGTCCCAGAAGTCGCGTTGCAGCGCGAGCGAGCCGGTGTAGAGCAGATCGGTGTCCTCCAGCACCTTGTCGTTGAAGTAGTCCTCGGCGGCGAGCCCCAGCGCACGCGCCTTGATGCGCATGTTGATGTCCTTGCTCACCAGGATCACCTGGCGCTTGGGGTGCCGCTCCTGAAGATGCTTCACGACGCCGATGACCTGGTTGTCGGCCTTGGCGCTGGCGAGGCCCGCCGGCAGGTCGCCGTTGATGGCTTCGGTCTGCAGAAAGAGCCGCCCCGTGGCGCGCTTGTCGCCGTGCTCTTCCAGCGCGAGCCCTTCCTCGATGCCCAGTTCGGTGCGGCTCAGGAGTTCATCGAGGTAGCGGCTTGCCTGGCGCGCGTTGCGGGCGACCTCGGAGACGCCCTTCTTGTTGTGGTCGAGTTCCTCGAGGGTGGCCATCGGAATGTAGATGTCGTGTTCCTCGAACCGGAAGAGGCTGGTGGGATCGTGCATGAGCACATTGGTGTCGAGCACGAACAACCGGGCATGCGCCGGGAAACTGGCAACGATGGACGCGGGCCGGCGCTGGGTCATGTAAGTTCCTGAGGCGTGACTGATAGGGCGTGACTGATAGGGCGTGACTGGTGACTTGTGACCGGTATACCAGTCACAGGTCCCCCTTCACTTCAGCGTTTTCACGAATTCGAGCACTTCCTCGACGTGTCCCGGCACCTTCACGCCGCGCCACTCCCGGCGCACGATGCCGCGCGCGTCGATCACGAACGTGCTGCGTTCGATGCCGCGCACCTTCCTGCCGTACATGTTTTTCATCTTGATGACGCCGTAGAGCTTGCACGCAATCTCGTCGGCGTCGGAGAGCAGGTCGAAGGGGAACTGCATCTTCGCCTTGAAATTCCCGTGCGACTTGATGCTGTCGCGGGAGATGCCGTAGACCGCGCACCCGGCTTTGGCGAATTCCGGGTGGAGGTCCCGGAAGCGCTGACCTTCGGCGGTGCAGCCGGGGGTGTTGTCCTTGGGATAAAAATAGAGGACCAGCGGTCTGCCTTGTGCGCCGGAGAGTCGAAAGGACGTGTTGCCGGTTGCCTGCAACGCGAAATCCGGCGCGGGTTTTCCCGTCATACAGGTCTTGGGATGCACTGAACGATGCGGCGCATCTTGACGCAAATGTCCATGCGGCGCAAGCGGCAGCCTTCCCGCGCGGCGCTCAGCGCTCGTTTTCCGCCGCGACACATTGCCGCGCGAGCCGTTCGAAGTCCGCGTCGTCCCCGGAGCTGGCAGTGAGCCGCAGTGCGGCGGAAAGGCCCGAATAGTGCTTGAGCGTGGAGCGGCGATACGCGGGGTCGTAGTGTCGTACCAGCATGTCCTCGATGAACGCGTTCCAGTCGCCGGCGAGCGTCATGCGTTTCCACTTTGTGATCGTTTCGTGGCCATGCAGGCCGGCGAGGCAATCGAGCTGCGCGCCGAGCGCGGCGGGATCGGAAATGAAGTGGACGTACTCATCCTTCAACTGCGCGATGCGCACGGCCATCGGCGCTTCGAGCACGATGCAGGGACTGCGCCACATCTGCGCGATGAGAGCCTCGGGTACGCGCAGGTTTCCGACTTTCCTGCTTTCAGCTTCCACGTAGACCGGCCGCGCCGCGGAAAAACCGCGCAGCGCGTGCCGGACCAGGCTTTCGAACATTTTCTGGGACGGCTGCGGCCGCCCGGGCAGATTGCCGAGCACCGAGCCGCGATGCGCGGCCAGAGCCTCGAGATCGAGCACCTGTGCGCCGCTCGCTGCGAGCACGCGCAGCAGGCGGCTCTTGCCGCACCCGGTCGCACCGCACACGCTGCGCCACTGGAAGCGGGCCGGCGCGCCGGCGAGATCGGCGATCACCGCGCGGCGATAGGCACGGTAGCCGCCGTCGAGCCGGCCTGCGCGCCAACCCACCTGCCGCAGTACGTGCGCCATGGCGTCGCTGCGGCTGCCCCCGCGCCAGCAGTACACGAGCGGCCGCCACTCACGCGGGCGGTCGCCGAAGCGCCGTTCGAGATGGCGGGCGATGTTGGCGCTGACCAGCGCCGCGCCGAGCTTCTTCGCGGCAAAGGACGACACCTGCTTGTAAAGCGTGCCCACGCGTGCGCGCTCGGCGTCGTCCAACACCGGACAACTCACCGCGCCGGGAATGTGATCTTCGGCGAATTCGCTCTCGGATCGCACATCGATTAACTCGTCAAACTCGGCAAGTTGTGCTACGGTAACGAACGTTGAGCCACGCGCGGTGTGACGCGGCGCCTGGGACCGCGCGATTGTGGCATCCATCCGGGCCGTCATGGCGCATAGTGTACGGGAAAAATGAACAAACCTTCTGACGCAGTTCCGATCCGGCTGACGCATTTCTCCCACGGCGGCGGTTGAGGCTGCAAGCTACCTCCAGCGGTGCTGGGGGAAATCCTCAGGCAGTCGCCGCTCATGTCCGCCTTTCCCGACCTGCTGGTCGGGACGGAAACGAGCGACGACGCAGCCGTTTACCGCCTGAACGACAAGCAGGCGGTCGTCGCCACCACTGATTTTTTCCTGCCGATCGTGGACGATCCGTACGATTTTGGCCGCATCGCCGCGGCCAATGCGATATCCGATGTCTACGCCATGGGCGGCAAGCCAATCTTCGCGCTTGCGCTGCTTGGCGTGCCTATGAAGGACTTTCCGCGCGAAGCGATGCAGGGCATCGTTGCCGGCGGGCATGCCGTGTGCGATGTCGCAGGCATCCCGATCGCGGGCGGGCATTCGATCGATTCGCCCGAGCCGTTCTATGGCCTGGTCGCGCTGGGCCTGGTCCATCCCGATCGGGTGAAGCGCAATGACCGCGCGCGTGCCGGCGACGTTCTGATCCTCGGCAAGGGGCTCGGCATCGGGATCATGGGTGCTGCGCTGAAAAAGGGCGCGCTGCCCCCGAATGCGTACGCACAGATGCTGGAGACCGCGACACAGCTGAATACGCCGGGAATCACGCTTGCCGAGATCGAGGGCGTGCATGCGATGACCGACGTCACCGGATTCGGATTGCTTGGCCATCTGCTCGGGATCTGCCGCGGCTCGATGCTTGGGGCGGAACTGCGGTTCGAGCAGATCCCGATCCTTTCGGCAGCGCGCCACCTGGTGACGCAGAGCTTCGTGACGGGAGCGTCGGAACGCAACTGGGCGAGCTATCAGGGTGACGTGGCGATGCCTGCCGGCGCGCCGGACTGGCACCGCACGATACTCACGGATCCCCAGACCAGCGGGGGACTGCTGGTTGCGTGCGATGCCGCCACCGCGCCCGAAGTGCTGGCGGTGTTCAAGCGCGAGGGTTTCGGCCACGTCGCCGAAATCGGCCGGCTGGTTGCCGGCGCGCCGCATGTCAGAGTGGCGTAACCTGTGACTGGTAGGGCGTGAATCGAAAGGCGTGACTGATAGGGCGTGACTGATGGGGCGTAAATCGTAACGCAGCAATCCGTTGCCGCGAACGAAGCCGGCATGCGCTACCTACGGCTTCGTCACGTCACGCATTACCAGTCACGCACTATCAGTCACGCTTCACCAGTCACCGATTCTTGAGCAGCGGCTGCAACCCTTTCCAGACGTTTTCAAGCACCAGCGCCTGCGCCGGAGCCGCGGGGTGTATGCCGTCGGGCTGAAACAGGTCCTGCCGCTCCGCGAATCCCTCGAGCAGGAACGGCACCAGCGGCACCCGTTCCTTTGCTGCGACGGCACGGAACGTCTGCTGGAACTTTTCCGTGTACGCCGGGCCGAAGTTCGGTGGCATGTGCATTCCGACCAGGAGCACCCGCGCACCGCTCTTGCGGCTTGCGCGCACCAGCGCTTCCAGGTTGGCGCGCATCGCGTCGATCCCGAGCCCCCGCAGTCCGTCGTTGCCGCCGAGCGCGATGATTACGATCGAGGGCTGGTGAGTCTTGAGCGCGGCGTCGATCCGGTTGCGGCCGCCGAAAGTGGTCTCGCCGCTGATGCTGGCGTTCGCTATCCTATAATCGAGCTTTTTTTCGGTGAGTCGCTGCTGCAACAGAGTCGTCCAGCCCTGATCGCGCTGCAGGCCGTAGGCGCTTGAGAGGCTGTCGCCGAAGACCATGATGGTGGCCGCCGCGGCAAGCGACGGCGCGCCTAACAGAAGCACGATCAACCAGCGTACCAACATGAACGTTCCATGTTATCCATGACGGTTGCGCCCATTTTGCGCGTAAGCGCGCTGACCAAGCAAGTTGCCACGGGCGATACCCGGTTGACAATTCTGGGCGACGTGAGTTTCGAGGTGAATGCAGGCGAGGCGGTGGCGATCGTCGGCGCCTCCGGGTCGGGCAAGTCGACGTTGCTGGGACTGCTGGCAGGATTGGACACGCCGAGCGCCGGGCGGGTGAACCTCGACGGCCACGATCTGTTCGCGCTCGACGAGGACCGCCGCGCGCGGCTGCGCGCGCGCATGGTGGGATTCGTGTTCCAGTCGTTTCAGCTTCTCGGGGGGCTCACTGCGCTGGAAAACGTGATGCTGCCGCTGGAACTCGCCGGACGCGCGGACGCACCAGAGGCGGCGCGGGCGATGCTCGCACGCGTCGGACTCGCGGCGCGCCTCGATCATTATCCCAAGCATCTCTCCGGTGGAGAGCAGCAACGGGTGGCGCTCGCGCGCGCGTTCGTGGTGCGCCCGAAACTGCTGCTTGCCGACGAACCGACCGGCAGCCTGGACGCGACGTCCGGCGCGGGCGTCATCGAGCTCATGCTCGGGCTCAACCACGACTTTGGCACCACGCTGGTGATGGTGACTCACGACGAACAACTCGCAATGCGCTGCCGCCGCATCATCCGGTTGGCGGCAGGGCACGTCCAGGGATAGCATGGCGACGTTGGCGCAGGCCTGGCGCATGCTGGCGCGTGACTGGCGCAGCGGCGAGGTGCGGCTGCTCGCGGGCGCGCTCGCCATCGCGGTTGCGAGCATCACCAGTGTCGCCTTTTTTTCCGACCGGCTGGGGCGCGCGCTGGTGCGCGATGCGCACCAGTTGCTGGGCGCGGACCTGGTGCTCGTCTCCGATCACCCGTGGCAGCCCGCGGTGCCGGAGGAGATCGCCGGACGCGGCCTGCAGCGCGCGGCGGCGCTCAACTTCATCAGCATGATGCAGCCGGCGCGCGCCGGCGACCAGCCGAGCCAGCTTGCGGGCGTCAAGGCAGTCACTCCGAACTATCCGCTTCGGGGCAGACTGCGCATCGCCCCCGGGCTCAATATGCCCGACCAGCCGGCCGCCGCCGGGCCCGATCGCGGCACAGTGTGGCTCGACGAGCGGCTGACCTCGACACTGGCCGCGCCGGTGGGCACGCGCGTGCGGCTGGGCGAAAGCGAGTTTACCGTCGCGGCGGTGCTCACGCTCGAACCCGAACGCAGCGCCAACTTCTTCAATCTTGCGCCGCGCCTCATGATGCACGCCGACGACGTCGCCGCCACCGGTCTCATACGCACCGGGAGTCGCGTGCGCTACTACCTGTACGCCTCGGGCGACAGCGTGGCGGTCGCAGACTTCGAGACCTGGGCGAAAGCGCGCCTCGCGCGCGGTCAGCGGGTGGATAACCTCGAGAGCGGGCGGCCCGAAGTGCGCGCCGCGGTGGAGCGGGCACAGCGCTTTCTGGGACTCGCCGCCCTGCTCGCGGCAGTACTCGCGGGCGTGGCGATCGCGCTCGGCACGCGCCGTTTCGTCGAGCGCCACCTCGACGGCTACGCCGTGATGCGCTGCCTGGGCGCCACGCAGAGGCGTCTCCTCGCGCTCCATGGGTCGGAGTTTCTGCTCCTGGGTCTTAGCGCATGCGGCGCGGGGGCGCTGCTCGGTTATGGGGCGCAGGCGCTTATCGCTCATTGGCTTGCCGGCTTGATCCGCGCGCCGTTGCCGGCCCCCGGCGTGCTTCCTGCGGCGCAGGGGCTGCTGGTCGGTTTGGTGCTCCTGCTCGGCTTCGCGCTCCCGCCGGTGCTGCAGCTCAACGGCGTGCCGGCGGTGCGTGTCATCCGGCGCGAGGCGGGACCATTGCGCCAATCCGTGCTGCTCGCCTATGGCAGCGGACTCGCGGCGCTCGCGGCATTGCTCCTGTGGCAGGCCGGCGATCTCGAGCTCGGCGCCTATGTCGTGGGCGGTTTTTCGGCTGCGGCAGCGGCATTCGTCGGCGCCGGGTGGCTCGCATTGAAGGGGCTTGCGGGTTCGGGCGCCGTGCGCCTGTTTGCGCGCGGCAGTCCGGCGCTGCGCTACGGGCTCGCGAATCTGCGTCGCCGCGCGGGCGCGAATGCGCTGCAGGTTGCCAGCCTTGCGCTGGGTCTGACCGCGCTGCTCCTGCTCACGGTGACGCATCGCGACCTGGTCGATGCATGGCGCCGCGCGGCGCCGGCGGACGCGCCGAATCGTTTCATCCTGGGTGTCCAGGCGGATCAACTCGCCTCGGTGAAACGGTTCTTTTCCGACAATGGCGTTGCGGTTCCTGACCTGTATCCGATGGTGCGCGGGCGCCTCACGGCGGTGAACGGCCGGGAAGTGCAGGCGGGCGACTATCCTGAGGACAGGGCGCGGCGGCTGATCGAGCGCGAGTTCAATCTTTCCTACGCGACCGAGTTGCCGGGACACAACACGCTTGCCGCGGGCAGCTGGTTTGCCGCGTCCGGCGGCGCACGCGCCGAGATTTCGGTCGAAGAGGGCATCGCCAGGACGCTCGGCCTGCGGCTGGGCGACGCGTTGACCTACGACGTGGGCGGCGAGAGCTTCAGCGCGCGCATCACGAGCCTGCGGCGGCTGCGCTGGGACTCGATGAAGGTCAATTTCTTCGTCATCGGGCCGCCGTGGCTGCTGGAGAAGTTTCCGGCGAGTTTCATCTGCGCGTTTCGCATCGAGCCGGCGCAGGAGCCGCTGATGGGGCGGCTTGCCGCACGGTTTCCCAACCTCACCATCGTCGACGTCGGCGCGGTCGTGCGCCAGGCGAACGAGGTCGTCGACCAGCTCATACTGGCCGTGCGCTTCGTGTTCCTGTTCGCCCTGGGGGCGGGCGTGCTGGTGCTGTACGCGGCGCTCGTCTCGACCGAGGACGAACGGCGTCGCGAGGCGGCGTTGATGCGGGTCATCGGGGCCTCGCGGCGGCAGATTGTGAGCAGCCTGCGCATCGAGTTCCTGGTGATGGGCGCGCTGGCGGGCGCGCTGGCGACGGTTGCAGCCGCCGCGATCGGCCAGGTGCTGGCAAGCCGCGCGTTCGATCTCGATCTGCCGGTGAATCCCTCGCTGTGGGCGATCGGTCCGCTCGCGGGTCTTGCGCTGCTTTCGGTCAATGCGTGGCTGTCGGCGCGCAAAGCGCTGGCCGTGGCGCCCGCACTGACCTTGCGCGATGAGTGATTCTGAAAACGGCAATTCAGCCACAGAGCCGTGATCTCTGTGGCTAACCGCTTTTTCTGCGGTAAACCAGTCTCGGATTCCCCGGCAGGCGACGCTCGCCGCCGCCCGAACCGGGTGCAGTACAATGCGCCATGGTTGACACCGTATTGCTGCTGATCGCCGTGCTGGCATTCGCGAGCCTGGTGGCCGTCGCGTGGATTGCGATCCGGCTGCAACGACACGCACAACTCATGACCTCGCAGATGGAGGAAGCGCGGGCCGTGGTCGAGGCGAGGCATCGGGCCATGCTGAGCGACCTGCACGCCGGACTTGCGCAGCAGACCGACCGGCTGATTGCGGCCCAGGACGCGGCGAGCGACCGCCTGCGCTCGGGCGTGGGGGAGGAACTGCGGCAGGCGCGCGAAGCGGTGCATCAATTGCAGCTCGGCGTCGCCGGGAACCTCGCAGAGAACCGCGAGGCGATGATCGCCAAACTCGCCGGGGCGGCACAGGCGCTCAACGCGAAGATCGACGAGCGACTCGATCACATCGCGGGACGCGTCAGCGAACGGCTCGACGAGGGATTTCGCAAGACCAATGAAACCTTCGTCAACGTCATGACGCGGCTTGCCACCATCGATGAAGCGCAGAAGAAGATCGAGGGCCTCACCGGCAGCGTGGTGAGCCTGCAGGAACTGCTCGGCGACAAGCGTGCGCGCGGCGCGTTCGGCGAAGTTCAGCTCGAGGCGCTGGTGCGCAACGTGCTCCCGGCGAGCGCGTTCGAAATGCAGGCCACGCTCTCCAACGGCACCCGCGCCGATTGCGTGCTGATCCTGCCGCCGCCGACCGGCAAGGTGGCGGTCGATTCGAAGTTTCCCCTCGAAAACTACAATCGCATGTTCGACCCGGAAGCAAACGAAGTCGATCGCGCGCTCGCGCAGAAACAGTTTCGCATCGACGTGAGGCGCCACATCGACGCGATCGGGGGCAAGTACATCATACCCGGCGAGACCTCGGATGGCGCGGTGATGTTCGTGCCGGCGGAGGCGGTGTTCGCGGAGATACACGCGCATCACGGCGAGATCGCCGACTACGCGCTCGCGAAACGGGTGTGGATCGTCTCGCCGACCACGTTGATGGCGGTGCTCAACACCGCGCGCGCAGTGCTGAAGGATGTCGAGACCCGCAAGCAGGTGCACGTGATCAAGGACTCGCTTGCGCGGCTGGCGGTGGAATTCGGCCGCTTCGACCAGCGCATGCGCGAGCTGGTGAAGCACATCCGCCAGGCGCACGAGGACGCGGAGAAGGTGCAGATGACAAGCGGGAAGATCTCCCAGCGCTTCGCGCAGATCGAGGGCGCCGAGATCGAGGCGGCGGAGCCGGCCGCGCTGCGGGTGGTGGAGACGGCCCGCGACGAAAACACCGGCGGCGCATGATCCGGCCGCTTTGAGACATGGGGTGGTTCCGCGACTGGCGACGCAGGCGCGTCCTGAAACAGGCCCGACTCGATGAGGCTTTCTGGCGTGCGACCCTCGAGCGCTACGATTTCCTGCGCGCGCTCTCGGGGGAGGAGCGCGCCCGGCTGAGGGAACATGCGCTGCTGTTCCTCGACGAGAAGTCGATTTACGGCACGCGGGGGCTCACCGTGCGCGAGGACATGCGCATCGCGATCGCCGCCCAGGCCTGCATCCTGATCCTCAATCTCGATATCGACTTCTATCGCGGCTGGTCGGACGTCGTCGTCTATCCGGGCGAGTTCGTCGTCGAGTACGAGTACACCGACGAGGATGGCGTGGTGCATGCCGTCAGGGAACCCATCACGGGCGAATCCTGGCTCGCGGGCCCCATGCTCCTGTCGTGGGCGGATGCCGAGGGGTCGGGGCAGGCGAGCGGGTACAATGTCGTCATCCATGAGTTCGCGCATAAGATCGACATGCTGAACGGCGATGCCAACGGGTTCCCGCCGCTGCACGCGGACATGGACCGGAGCCGGTGGGGCCGGGTATTCACACGGGCATACGAGGACTTTTGCGCTGCCCTGGAGCGCGGGGAGAAGACCGTCATCGATTCTTATGCCAGCGAACATCCGTCGGAGTTTTTCGCCGTGATGAGCGAGGCGTTCTTCGAACTTCCCCTGGTGGTGCGGGCGCAGTACCCGGACGTGTATGACCAGCTTTCCCGCTTTTACCGCCAGGACCCCGCCGCGCGGGTGCGCGAGGCGCGCTACGCCGATGCGCTCGCCCCGGCGCAGAGGGGATAGCTGATGCTGCGGCGTTTGTTCCCGGGCGAGACCAGCAGGCTGCTGCCCGCGAGTTTCACCGCGCTGCTTGCGCTGATCCTGCTGGTGGCGACGTTGGGTTACCTTCACAGCGCCCCGCTGCTGGTGGCCGGCGTGGGCGCGCTTGTCGTCCTCGGGGGGGTGGCGATCGCCGTCGCGGCGACCCGGCGGGTCATACGCACCGAAAACGAACTCGAGCGCGAGAAGGAACTCGCCCAGGTGACCCTGCATTCGATCGGAGACGGCGTCATCACGACCGACGTCGCAGGGCGCGTGGACTACATGAACCCGGTGGCGGAGGAGTACACCGGCTGGGGCGAGTCGGTTGCGCGCGGCCGCATGCTCTCCGAAGTCTGTCACGTCGTGGACGAGCAGACCGGGCAGCGCGTGGACTTCGTGCTGCAGAGCGGCGGCGACGACGCGGCCGTGCCCGGGAAGGAAGGCGTGGCGCTGCGCCTCGTCAGCGCCGGCGGCCGCGATCTCTCGATCCGATATTCCCGCACGCCGATACGCAATCGCGACGGCGAGCCGGTCGGTTCCATCGTCGTATTTCACGACGTGAGCCAGATCCGCGAGATGGCGCAGCAGCTGCTGTGGCAGGCGAGCCACGATGCGCTGACGGGGCTCGTCAACCGCCTCGAATTCGAGCGGCGCCTGGAGAAGCTCATCGAAACCGCCCGCACCCAGGAGCGCGAGCACGCGCTGATGTACATGGACCTCGACAACTTCAAGCGGGTGAACGACAGCTGCGGACACCTGGCGGGCGACGAGTTGCTGCGCCAGCTGACCACGGTCATGATGACGTGCATGCGCGGCAGCGATACCCTCGCGCGGCTCGGAGGAGACGAGTTCGGCGCCCTGCTCGAATCCTGTCCGGACGACCAGGCGTTGCGTATCGCCAACGCGACGCGGGAGACGGTGCGCGAGTTCCGGTTCGTATGGGAAGACAAGACCTTCAGCGTCGGGGTCAGCATCGGAGTCGTGCCGATCAACGCGGCGAGCGGCGATCTCAACCAGGTGCTGAGCCTGGGGGATGCGTGCTGCTACCAGGCGAAGAGCACGGGCCGCGACCGCGTGCAGGTCTACCGTCCCCAGGAGCCGGAGCCCTCGGACCGTCACAGCGAACTGCAGATCGTGTCCCAGATCAACCGGGCGTTCGAAACCGGGGGCTTCCAGCTCTACCGGCAGATGATCGCGCCGCTCAACGCAGCCGGCGGGTTGCCGGGGCATTACGAAGTGCTGGTGCGCATGCTGGATGCCTCCGGGGAACTGGTTCCGCCTGCCGTGTTCATGCACGCGGCGGAGCGTTATAACCTGCTGACCTCGCTCGAACGGTGGGTGATCAGCACGCTCGTCGAGTATCTCTACCGGCAATGGAAAGCCGGCGCCATTCCCCACGCGCCGGGGCCCACTGGCGAGCGCGGCTTCTACTCGGTGAATCTGTCGGGCGCCAGCATCAACGACAAGAGCTTCCCGGATTTCCTGCATAATCTGCTGACCCGTTACGAACTGCCGCCCGGACTCCTGTGTTTCGAGATCACTGAGACGACGGCGATTTCCAACCTCAACAAGGCCGCCGAGCTGATGCACGATCTGAAGGGCATGGGTTGCCGGTTCGCGCTCGACGATTTCGGCACCGGCATGTCGTCGTTCGCGTACCTCAAGTATCTGCCCGTGGACTACCTGAAGGTCGCCGGCATGTTCATCGAGGACATGGTGAACGACGCGATGGACCACGCGATCGTGGACGCGATCAACCGGATCAGCCATATCCTCGGCATGCATACCGTTGCCGAGTCGGTGGAGGACGCGGTGACGCTCGACAAGTTGAAGGCGCTCGACATCGACTACGTGCAGGGGTACTTTATCGCCAAGCCGGAAGCCTTGGTCGATGAACGCGACGGGGGAGGGCGCACGCCGCCGCCCCTGCAGGGCGAGCAGCCGCGAATGCCGGCGCTGGATCCGGCAGCGACGCTGCAGCGGTCCTCATCCGGGTAGCGGTCCGTGCATGCCCGCCATCGGCGATGTCATGCCTATCAGCCACGTTTGCAGCAACAAGGAGGAGGAGCCGGGATGGAAGTGAAAGCGACGCTCAAGGTGATCAACGAGAAGGATTTCAACGGACAGCCTGGGGTGACCGAGGGGCAGACCTACACGCGTCTCGTGGGGTGGCCGGAGGTATTCATGACGGACCGCGTGCGCCTTGGCCGGGCGAGCTATCTGCCGGGGACCTATGAGCAGCTCCACTGGCACCCGATCGAAGCCTGTTATTACGTGATTTCCGGACACGCGACGGTGCGCGACGTCGAAGGCCGGGAGTATGAGGTTTCGGCCGGGTCGATCATCTACGCGCCGCCGGGCTACGCTGGCGCGCACGAGTGGCAGGTCAAGGAGGCGCTGGAGCTGATCGACATCCGCGCCACCAACGAAACCAACCGCAAGATGCAGTTCACGGTGGACAAGAAAACCCGGCGCTCCTACATCGATCTCGACGAACTGGGCAAGCGCGAAGGCATCAGCTTCAAGTCGCACTACTAGAAGCCGGGAGGCGTGACCGGTGAGGCGTGACTGGTGAGGCGTGACTGGTGAGGGGCGTGAGTGGTGAGGCGTGAGTGGTGACTGGTGACGAGTGGCAGGGCCGAGTTGGCAATTGGCAGGCGTTGGTTGGCAGTTGTGTATGCCGCCCGCCGCAAACTTAAAGGGACTCCATGAAACCCGAGCTGCTGCTGACGCGGCTGTTATACGCGCCGACGCTGGCTGAACTCGAGCGCGATTTCACCGTGCACAAACTCTGGCTGGCGAAGGATCCCGGGGCGTTGCTCAGGGAGCTGTCGGAAAGAGTGCGCGTGGTCGTGACCTCGGGGCTCGCCGGTTTCAGTCCCGCGCAGATGGACGCGCTTCCCGGGCTCGAGCTGATCGCTTCTTACGGGAATCCGCACAGCGGCCTGGTCGATCTCGCAGCGGCAAAGGCGCGCGGCGTGATCGTCACCAACACGCCCGACTCCATTACCCAGACCGTTGCGGACATCGCGCTGGGGATCGTCATTGCGACGATGCGGCGCATCACCGAGGGCGATCGTTTCGTGCGCGCGGGACGGTGGCTCAGCGGGCCGCTCGCGCCGGGCCGCGATCTCGCCGGCAAAACCTGCGGCATCGTCGGACTCGGCCGGATCGGAAGGGAGATCGCGCGGCGTGTGGAGGTCTGCGGCATGTCCGTGTGTTATCACGGGCCGCATCGCAAGGATGACGTGCCTTACCCTTACTTTCCGGACCTTGAGGCGATGGCACGGGAGGTGGACTGCCTGGTGGTGATGTGCCCGTTGACGCCTGCGACCCGCGATCTGGTCAATCCACGCGTCATCGATGCGCTGCGTCCCGAGAGCTTCCTCGTCAATATCGCGCGCGGGCCCGTGGTAAACCAGGAAGCGCTGATCGCGGCGCTGAAAGAGAAGCGCATCGCAGGCGCCGGTCTCGACGTGTTCTGGGACGAGCCGCGGGTGCCGGCGGAACTCATGACGATGGATAACGTCGTGCTGTCGCCGCACCTGGGCTCCGCGACGCTCGAGATACGCGAGGAACGCGGCCGCAAGCTGCTCGCGAACCTGCGGGCGTATTTTGCCGGCAAGCCGGTGCTCAACTCCATGTCCTGAAGGCACATCCATGGCGCATGCCTCATTAGTTGAATTGATCAAGCTGGCGGGTCTACCCGTATCGGCCGCCGACGCGGTCGAAATCGCCGGCTCCGAACCCGTCTTCGCGACCCGTTACAAGCCCGTCGCGCCGGGCGCCGCGGCGATGGCGGCCACGGGGCTGGCGGCGGCCGAGCTGTGGGCGCTGAAGACCGGGAGACGCCAGCAGGTGCGAGTCAACGTGCGCGCGGCGGCTGCAGCGTTGCGTGGTTCGCGCTACCTCAGGATCAACGGCGAGAGACCGGCGGAGGACCCTGAAAAAATCACCGGTTTCTACCCGCTGCGCGATGGCCGCTGGATGTATCTGCACTGCAACTTCTTCAACCTGCGCGATTGCAACCTCGCTGTGCTCGGCGCGCCCCAGCAACGGGACGCCGTCGCCAGGGCCGTCGCGAAGTGGGACGGGCTCGAGCTCGAAAACGCCATCTTCGAGGGCGGGGGCGCGTGCAGCTTCGTGCGTAGCGAAGAGGAGTGGCGCGCCTTGCCGCAGATGCAGGCGGTGGCGCGCCTGCCGCTGCTGGAGATCGTCAAGATCGGCGATGCACCGGCGCAACCGCTGCCTGCGGGGGACCGGCCGCTCTCCGGCGTGCGCGTGCTGGAT
>JACQGN010000162.1 GCA_016199545.1 Betaproteobacteria bacterium
AAGCATGGCTACGCCCTTCGACTGGCGGTTCACACGAGATGACCTCGCAAAACTGACCAGAAAGTTCCTGGTTCACCCCTTCACTTTGCCGCTTGCGGCTTGACATCATACGTTGCCGAATTTATGAACCGGAGTACTAAGGAGGAGATCATGGAACTCATCATCCAGGTCGGCCAGTATGCGGGGTGGCCCACGATTGGTCTCGCGATGCGGCAATTCAAGCGTGTGCTCAAGGCCGATGCCAACCCGCGCAGGAAGCGCATGCCGAAGCAGATGAGAGAACTCGCCTCGGCGTGGGAAAACGCGCGCTGACGTTTTTCGCCATGTTGCGGCATCGGGGTGGCGCGATTCTGTTACATTGCCGGCGTCGTAACCAGCAAGGACCACACCATGTCCATCAGCAAGTCCGTATCGATTTCGCCCGTGATGAGCAAGCTTTCTCGGTACATCGCGTCGGCGCCGCGCAAAGCGCTGCCATCGGCCGCACTGGAGGCGACGCGGCATCACGTGCTCGATACCATCGCTGCGATGGTGTCCGGCGCGAAGCTGCTGCCGGGGAAGATGGCGATCTCGTACGCGAGAACGCTCGGTGGCAGGCCCGAAGCCACGGTGGTCGGGTCGCGCGTGCTCACGAGCGTGGTCAACGCGGCGCTCGCGAACGGCATGTCGGCGCACGCCGACGAGACCGACGATTCGCACGCGGCGTCGGTGACCCATCCGGGGTGCGGCATCGTGGCGGCGGCACTGGCGCTCGCCGAGCGGGAACGGCGCAGCGGCAGCGAGATGCTGCGCGCCGTAGCGCTCGGCTATGACGTGAGCGCGCGCCTGACCATGTCGCTCGATGCCGCGGAGTTTCGCCGTGTCGGGCACCTCACCCACGCGTTCGGCCCCACATTCGGTTCGGCGGCGGCGTGCGCGGCGCTCGCCCGTCTCAACGCAGACCAGGTGCGCCACGCGCTGTCGTATGCCGCGCAGCAGGCGTCGGGGCTTTCGACCTACATGCGCGATACCGAGCACGTCGAGAAGGCGTTCGAATTCGGCGGCATGCCGGCGCGCAACGGCGTCACCTCCGCGACCATGGTGGCGGCGGGCTGCACCGGTGTGGAGGACGTGTTTTCCGGCGAACGCAACTTTTTCATCGCCTTCGACGAGAGCCGGCGCACACGCAGAGCCCCGGAACCGGAGATCCTCGTGCGCGATCTCGGCAAGACCTGGGAGATCGTGAACACCAACATCAAGCGCTGGACGGTGGGCTCGCCGATCCAGGCGCCGCTCGATTCGCTGCTCGAACTCATCCGCGCGCACGGCGTGAAGGCGGACGACGTGGAGAAGGTCGTGGTGCGCATTTCGCACCGCGGCGCCAACACGGTCGGCAATCGCGAGATGCCCGACATCTGCATGCAGCACATGTGCGCGATCATGCTGCTCGATGGCATCGCCACTTTCGAGTCCGCTCACGACATGAAGCGGATGAAAGACCCGAAAGTGCTCGCCGTGCGCCGGCGCATCGAACTCCTGGGAGACGACGAATTAGAAAAACTCTTGCCATCGCGGCAGGGGATCGTCGAACTCACGCTCAAGGACGGCCGGCGGCTTCACCACCACACGCAGCACGTGCGCGGCACGTGGCGCAACCCGATGACGCGCGGGGAAGTCGACGAGAAAGCCTTTCATCTGATGGCGCCGATTCTCGGCGCGAAACGCGCCCGCGCGCTGTGCGATACAGTGTGGAACCTCGACAAGTTGAAGGACGTGCGCAAGCTGCGGCCGCTGCTGCAGGCGTAAATTTCCAAGGACAGTAAACGCCAAGCCGCCAAGGACGCCAAGAAATTCGCACGGAGTATCTGCGGATACAATCATGATCTGGATAACCTCAAGCTGATTCAGGGAGCCTATGTCTTCTGCAACCTCGAACGCCCGTCCCGCGCCCGACAAGGTCATCGTCGATATCGCGAATTACGTCGATCGCTACCGCGTCAAGAGCGATCTCGCGTACGAAACCGCGCGCTACTGCCTGATCGACAGCATCGGCTGTGTCCTTGAGGCGCTGGGACACCCGGAGTGCACCAAGCTCCTCGGCCCCGTCGCGCCGGGCACCGTGGTCCCGAACGGCGCGCGCGTGCCGGGCACGGCGTACGTCCTCGATCCGGTGACCGCGGCTTTCAATAACGGCGCGCTGATACGCTGGCTCGACTACAACGACGCGTTCTACGGCGAGACCGTGCTGCATCCCTCGGACACGCTCGGAGGGCTCCTCGCGACCGCCGACTGGCTGAGCCGCACGCGCGTGGCACGGGGCAAGCCGCCGCTTACCGTGCGCGATGTGCTGGAGGCGGCGATCAAGACCTACGAGATCGCCGGCATGCTCGCGCTCGAGAACGATTTCACCTGGGATCCCGGGCTCGATCACGGCATCCTGATCAAGGTTGCCAACACAGCGGTGGTGACCCGCATGCTGGGCGGCACGCGCGAAGAGATCATCAATGCCTTGTCCAATGCCTGGATCGATGGACACGCGCTCCTGCTGTATCGCCGCAAGGGCAGCACCGGCTCACGTAAATCGTGGGCGGCATCGGATGCGGGCAGCCGCGGCGTGTGGCTCGCGCTGATGGCGGTGAAGGGGGAAATGGGCTATCCGACCGCGCTCACCGCGAAGACGTGGGGTTTCTACGACGTGCTGTTCGGCGGCAAGCCCTTCAAGTTCCAGCGCCCGTACGGCAGCTACACCATGGAGAACGTGCAGTTCAAGATCGCCTGCCCGACGGCGTTTCACCTGCAGACGGCGGCCGAGGCGGCGATACGCCTGCACCCGGCGGTGAAGGATCGTCTCGAAGATATCGCGAAGGTCGAGTTGTGGGCGCACAAGCACACGGTGAACTATCTGAGCCGCGTCGGCCCGCTGCAGAACTACGCCGACCGCGATCATTGCCTGCAGTACATCGTGGCGCGTGGCTTGATCTTCGGCAAGCTGGTGGCGGAGGACTATGAGGACGATGCGGCGAAGGATCCGCGCATTGACCGGCTGCGGGAGAAGATGGTGGTGCGCGAGGACCGTTCATTTAGCCACGGTTTCCACGACCCGAAGAAGCGCTCCAATGCCAACGCAATGCGCGTCCACTTCAAGGACGGCACTCGCACCGAGCGCATCGACGTGGAATATCCGCTGGGGCACCCGAGGCGCAGGGCGGACGGCATTCCCCTGCTGATCGAAAAGTTCGCGCGCAATGTGGCGCGGGTTTTCGCGGAAAAGCGGCAGCGCGCGATCGTGAACCTTTGCCTCGATCGCGGGCGCCTCGCCGCGACGCCGGTCAACGAATTCTTCGATCTGCTGGCGCTGTAGGTCTCCCGCGGCCGCGCTCTGCGGATTGTTAGAAGGTCGATGATTGTTGGGATGCGCTTCGTTTATCCCAACCTACGAAATCTATGCAATCTACGTGCGCACAGGATCGCAGGTTGGGGTGAGCAACGCGAACCCCGACACCCGATCACCGCGCCATCTTGATGCCGAACTCGGCGAACATCTGGCGCTGCTGCGGGTTTGCGGCGGGCGCGGAAAGAAATATACTTCGACGCTCGTCGGTCTGATATTCATATGAGAGGGACAAGCGTGAAAGATCGGGCGTTCGTGGTCTTGCCGTTGCTGTTCGCCGTCTGGGCGGGGCTGTCGTGGGGGCAGGCGTACCCCCAGCGCCCTATCCGCATGATGATTCCCCAGCCGCCGGGCGGCACCATGGAGACGATCGGGCGGCTGGTGGCCGAGCCGGTGGCGCGCGCATTGGGACAGAACATCGTGATCGACAACCGCACCGGGGCGAACGGCATCATCGCGGCCGAGACGCTCGCCAGGGCCACCCCGGACGGCTACACCCTGCTGTACACCTCCGCGTCGCTCGCCAACAACGATTTCGTGCACAGGAAGCTGCCGTACAACTTCAGGCGCGACTTTGCTCCGGTCACGCAGGTGACGACGCTTCCCGGTTATCTCATCCTGGTCGGCCCGAAGGTGCCGGCGCAGACGCTGAAGGAGCTGATCGAATTGAGCAGGACTGCGCGCGAGCCCGTGCACTTCGGATCGAGCGGTGTCGGCAACAGCCAGCATCTGCTGGGGGAACTCATCATCTCGCGCTTCCAGGGCGAAGTTGCACGCGCCGTTCAGGCGCCGAAGTTGCGTGCTATCCTGGCAGCAGGCGGGCACGTTGTGATCGGCAGCACGCCGGCGGAGTTCAGGCAGTTTCTCGAGAAGTACTTCAAGGAGACCGCCGAGCAGTTCCGCAGCGCCAAGGTCGCGCCGCAATGAACAGTGGTGAGCGGTGAGCAGTGAACAGTGAGCGGTGAGCAGTTGAACTTCCTCGTCCATTGAGGCCGGCGCTTACCGCTTACCGCTTACCGCTTACCGCTTACCGGCTTACCGCTTACCGCTTACCGCTTACCGCTTACCGGTCACCCGTCACCTATTCCAACGGAGAGTCGAGAGATGTCACGCCCAGGCAACGACGGTTACTACGAAGTATTCTGGCCAAGGGCCCCGCGGCAGATGCGGACGAAGACGCTGGCGCCGAGGCTGGATATGCTCGAAGGCAAGACCGTCGCGCAGTTGTGGGATTACCTGTATCGCGGCGACCAGGTGTTCGAACTGCTGGAGGAAGGGCTCAGGGCACGCTTTCCCGGCGTGCGCTTCGTGAGCTGGCGCGAGTTCGGCAGCACCCACGGCGGTGAGGAACGGGCGGCGCTCGCGGCGCTGCCGCAGCGCTTCAAGGAACTCGGCGTCGACGCGGTGATCTCGGGCATGGCTTGTTGAGGCAGCTGCACGCCCGCCGTGTTGCGGGCGAGCGCGGTGTGCGAGGAGGCTGGCTATCCCACCGCGTCGCTGGTGTGCGAGGGCTTCATGCGCCAGGCAGCGACAACCTCCGTTGGCTTGGGTCTGCCCAACATCCCGCTCGCGCTCGTTCCGGGGCACGTCGGCACGCAGAGCAAGGAGGAACTTCGCCACAACATACTCGAGGTGACCACCGCGCGCGTCATCGAGAATCTCACCGTGGCGCCCGCCGCGAAGGGCGAGACGTCCGAGCCCGGCGCGCGCGAGATCATCTTCCGGGGCGGCTTCAAGGCGGTCAACCGCCATTTCTGCGACCACGAGTATTCCGACGGACTGCCGATCGTGCCGCCGACGCGCGAGGACGTCGAGGCGTTCCTGCGCTTCACCGAGCGCAGCCGCGACGACGTGCTGGGCGTGCTGCTGCCGGACAACCGGGCCGCGACCGTGTGGAGCGTCGCGGTCAACGGCGTGATGGCGGGGTGCCGCCCCGAGTACATGCCGATCCTCGTCGCGCTGATCGAGGCGATGTGCGATCCCGAGTACGGCGTCGAGCACAGCGGCAACACGCCGGGCGGCGACACGCTCATCATACTCAACGGGCCGATCATCAAGGAACTCGGCTTCAACTACACACAGGGCGCGCTGCGCGACGGGTTCCTGCCGAATACCTCGATCGGGCGCTTCTGGAGGCTCTACCTGCGCAACGTCGCGGGGTTTCTTCCGCACAAGAACGACAAGGCGACCTTCGGCAACACCTGGCGCGTGGTGCTCGCGGAAAACGAAGACGTGCTGCGCCGGATCGGCTGGGAGCCCAACAGCGTGGAGATGGGTTACGTGGCGGGCGACAACACGGTCACCATCTCCCGCTTTACCGGCGGCGGCTCGCTCTCCTCGGTGTCGGGCAGCACGCCGGAAGAGATGCTGCCCTACCTCGCGGACTCGGTGCAGCGGTTCACCAACTGGCAGATCACGTTCACGACCAGCCACGGCAATGGCACGCTGCGGCCGCTGGTGGTGGTGAGCCCGATCATCGCCGAGACGATCGCGAAGGCTGGCTGGACCAAGGCGGATGTGAAGCGCTATCTGTTCGAGCACGCGCGACGCCCGGCGTGGGAGTTCGAGCGCCAGTTGCGCGACTGGAACATCCGCGGCGTGTGGGATCTCGAGGAGGACGTGCGGCTCGGGCGCATTCCGAAGGTTTTCCACGAATCCGACGATCCGCACCGCCTGGTGCCGATCGTGTGGGAGCCGGAGGACTACATGATCGCGGTGAGCGGCGATCCGCTGCGCAACAACGCGTACATATTCGCGCACAATGCGTTTCTCGGCTACCCGGTGGGCAGGAAGATCGCGCTTCCCGCGGAGTGGGAGCGCCTTCTCGCCGCGCGGGAGGCATGAAGTCGGAAATTCCGGATTACAGGAGGTGAGCGTGTCGCGACATGTCTGCTTTGCGCTATGCGTACTTGCCGCATCACCGCTTGCGGCGCAGGACCGGGGCCGGGAGGCGGCGTATCCCTCGCGCCATATCCGCATGATCTGCCCCTTTACCAGCGGCAGCACGCTCGATGTGATGGCGCGCGTGGTCGCGGAACGTCTTGCCGCAGGCCTCGGCCACAACATCGTGGTCGACAACCGCCCCGGCGCGAACGGCGTCATCGGCACCGAACTGGTCGCCCGGGCGCCCGCCGACGGCCACACCATGCTGATGACCACGGGATCGTTCACCGGCAACCAGGTGCTGGTGAAGAAGCTGCCATATCACACGGTGCGCGACTTCGCGCCCATCACGCGGATCGCGCGCTCCTACGGGCTCGTGCTGGTGGTGCACCCGGGGGTGGCGGCGAATTCGGTGAAGGAGCTCGTCGCGCTGGCGAAAAGCCGCCCCGGCAAGATGACCTACGGCTCGAGCGGGGTCGGCAACGTTACGCACCTGGTGGGCGAGTTGTTCAATACGCTCGCCGGCGTGCGGATTACGCACGTGCCGTACAAGGGCGCCGGTCAGGCGATGACGGACGTGCTCGGGCGCCAGATCGATATGAGTTTCGTCTCCACCGTGTTCGTGCAGCAGTTCATCAAGGACGGGCGCGTGCGGCCGCTGGCTCTGACCGGCGGGGAGCGCTCGCCGGTGCTGCCCGGTCTCCCGACGTTCAAGGAGCTCGGTTACAGGGAGTTCGATGTGACGGGCTGGTACGGCCTGTGGTTCCCGGCAGGCACGCCCGTGGCGCGCGTCGACCGCATTCACGGCATCATCAGGACGGCGGTGGCCGCACCGGAGTTCAAGGCGAAGATGGACGAGTTCGGGCTCGTCGGCGTCGGCTCGTCGCCCGCAGAATTTGCGAATTTCCTGAAGGAAGACCTCGACTTTCAGAGCCGCATCGTGAAACTCGCAGGCATCCAGCCGCAGTGAAAATCAATTGCCACAGAGATCACAGAGAACACACCCATTAGCCGGCGCGTGTCAAGAGGGCGAACTTGATTCTCGTGACGTTGTTCCACGATTTCATTGTTTCTGTGTGTACCGCTTCATCGTTTCCGATCACGCCCGGTTCTTCGTGTATCTTGGCTGCGATCTGCATC
>JACQGN010000156.1 GCA_016199545.1 Betaproteobacteria bacterium
CCCAGCACCCAGTCGCGGATGTGCTCGATGGCGGCGTTGGCCGCGGAAGCGGCGGAGGACAGCCCCCGCGCCTCGAAGATGGCGGCGCCACGCTTTTGCACGGTGGGGATGAAATCGCCGTCGAGCCAAGCCTGGTCGTTGATCGTGGGCCACACCTTGCCGCTGCCGATCTCGGCCTGGAACTAATCCGGGTATTGGGTGGCCGAGTGGTTGCCCCACACGGTCACTTTCTTGACGCTGGCCACCGGCTGTCCCAGCCTGGCCGCGATCTGGAACTTGGCGCGGTTGTGGTCGAGCCGCATCATGGAGGTGAAGTTGGCGGAATTCAGTCCCTTGGCGTTTTTCATGGCGATGCAGGCGTTGGTGTTGGCGGGGTTGCCCACCACCAGCACCCTGACCTCGCGGCTCGCCCCTTCCGAGAGCGCCTTGCCCTGCGGTCCGAAGATCTTGCCGTTCGCTTCCAGCAGATCCTTGCGTTCCATGCCCGGGCCCCGCGGGCGCGCGCCGACCAGTATCGCCACTTCGGCGTCCTTGAACGCAACCATCGGGTCGGCGGTGGGAACCATGCCATGCAGCAGCGGGAACGCGCAGTCGTCGAGTTCCATCATGACGCCGCGCAATGCCTTCTGGGCCTTTTCGTCCGGGATTTCGAGCAACTGCAGGATGACCGGCTGATCCTCGCCCAGCATCTCACCGGCGGCGATCCGGAACAGCAGGCTGTAGCCGATTTGACCCGCGGCCCCGGTGACCGCGACGCGCATTGGACGTTTCATCGAATCGAACTCCTGAAGAATGGAATGAGTTTTTGCTGGGCGGGAAGGAGGAACCGCAGACCCGGCGGGTAGCTCGTATGATAACGAAGGCAGCCATCCGGTGACAAGACGAGGCCGCGCGGGCCGTGGCGCAAACGAAGAGCGGCACCGGTGACCGAAACTTCTGCGCGACGGTGAAAGCTGATAAAATCAAATGCCTCCACAGACGCGCGGGCCGGCAGCCGGAACGGGAGCGGCGTTACGGTTGCGCGCGCTGAACCGCAAGTGTCACCGAAAGCAGGATTTCGGCTTCAACCAGAAGGCCGTTTGATGCCCAGAACCAGACCGAAACATCTCGATCTGACCAAGATTCGTTTGCCGCTGCCGGCGCTGGTGTCGATTCTGCATCGCGTGAGCGGCGCGGCCCTGTTTCTTTGCATGCCGTTTCTGCTCTGGTTGTGGCAGGAAAGCCTCGCCTCGCAGCAACGCTTCGAACAGTTCAAGGGAGTCGCTTCGCACTGGGCAGTCAAGCTCGTGCTGATCGGCGTGTTATGGGCGTATCTGCACCATCTGTGTGCGGGGATTCGCCACCTGGCGCTTGACCTGGACATCGGCACCGAGCTTGCGGCTGCCCGCGCCAGCAGTTGGGCGGTTCTCGTCGTCAGCCTTGGCCTCACTCTGGTCGCAGGAGTGATGATATGGTGAGGCGGGAAGCGATCGGCGCGCATTACGGTCTGCGCGACTGGCTCGCGCAGCGCGTGACGGCGGTGGTGATGGCGGTCTACACGCTGTTGCTCATCGTGGCACTGCTCGGCCTGCCACGTTTGGACTTCCAGCACTGGAAGGCGCTATGGGAGCTGCCGCTGATGCGCTTCGCGACGGTTTTGTTCGCGTTGTGCCTGCTGCTGCACGCCTGGGTCGGGGTGCGCAACATCTTCATGGACTACATCAAGCCGACCGGGCTGCGACTGACGCTGTACGCGCTCGTGATTCTCGCGCTGATTTGGTTTGGCGTCTGGACAGTGCAGATCTTGTGGGGTGTGTGAAACATGGCGATGGCCAGACGACAGTTCGATGCGGTGGTGGTGGGCGCAGGCGGCTCGGGCATGCGCGCCGCGCTGCAGCTGGCCGAGGCGAGGCTCAAGGTGGCGGTGCTGTCCAAGGTGTTTCCGACCCGGTCGCATACGGTCGCCGCGCAGGGCGGCGTCGCGGCATCGCTGGGAAATGTGACGGAAGACAACTGGCATTGGCACATGTACGACACGGTCAAGGGCTCGGATTACCTTGGCGACCAGGATGCGATCGAATTCATGTGCCGCAAGGCGAGCGAGGTCGTGTACGAGCTCGAGCATTTCGGCATGCCTTTCGACCGCCTCGACAACGGCAAGATTTACCAGCGCCCTTTCGGGGGCCACATGCAGGAATACGGCAGGAATCCGGTGCCGCGGGCCTGCGCCGCCGCCGACCGCACCGGTCACGCCATGCTGCATACGCTCTACCAGCGCAACCTGCGGGCCGGGACGCAATTCTTTGTCGAGTGGATGGCGCTCGACCTGATCCGCGACCAGGACGGCGATGTGCTGGGCGTGGTCGCGCTGGAGATGGAAACCGGCGAAGTCATGATTCTGCAGGCGAAAACGACGCTGCTTGCAACCGGCGGCGCGGGGCGCATCTTTGCCGCCAGCACCAACGCGTTCATCAATACCGGCGATGGCCTCGGCATGGTGGCGCGGGCGGGTCTTCCGCTCCAGGACATGGAGTTCTACCAGTTCCACCCGACGGGGGTCCACGGCGCCGGGGTGCTGATCACCGAGGGCGTGCGCGGCGAGGGCGGCTTCCTGCTCAACAAGAACGGTGAACGCTTCATGGAGCGTTATGCGCCCACCGCCAAGGACCTCGCGAGCCGCGATGTCGTCTCGCGGGCGATGGCGACCGAGATCAAGGAAGGCCGCGGCTGCGGCAAGTACGCGGATCACATCCTGCTCAAGCTCGACCACCTTGGAGCCGAGGTGATCGAAAAACGGCTGCCGGGCATACGCGAGATAGCGATCAAGTTCTCCAATGTCGATCCGGTCAGGGAACCGATTCCGGTCGTGCCGACCGCACATTACATGATGGGCGGGATCCCCGCCAATTACCACGGCCAGGTAGTGACGCCAGACGGGGTGGGCGGCGAGAAGGTGGTGAGAGGCTTGTATGCGGCGGGGGAGTGCGCGTGCGTGTCGGTGCACGGGGCAAACCGCCTGGGCTGCAACTCGTTGCTGGACCTGCTGGTGTTCGGGAAGTCGGCCGGTGAACGCATGGTGGCAGAGGTTCGGGCGGACGACGGGGCGTTCAAGGACCTGCCGCCCGATGCCGGCGAGGCCTCGCTGGCGCGGCTCGCGCGCCTCGACGGCGCGAGTTCAGGCGAGAAAGTGAGCGCGGTGGGGGCCGATATGCGCCGCGCGATGCAGTTGCATTGCGGGGTGTTCCGCTTCCCGGACAGCCTCGCGGAAGGGGTGCGACAGATGCTCGTGATCGCCGAGCGCGCCAAGCACACCTTCATCGGCGACAAGAGCAAGATCTTCAATACGGCGCGCATCGAGGCGCTCGAACTCGATAACCTGGCCGAAGTCGCGCTGGCAACGATGATTTCGGCGGAAGCGCGCAAGGAAAGCCGCGGCGCGCACGATCGCAGCGACTATCCCAACCGTGACGACGCCAACTGGATGAAACACTCGTTGTGGTACAAGGACGGCAACCGGCTCGACTACAAGGCGGTCACGCTAAAGCCGCTCACCGTGGCGGCGTTCGAGCCGAAAGCGCGCGTGTATTAGAAGAGAAACGTGAAATGTGAAACGTGAAACGTTCCCTCGCCCCCGTCACCGGGGGAGAGGGTCAGGGTGAGGGGGATCACCTTTCACTTTTCACGTTTCACCTCGAAATGGGACGGAGAGCCACTTGCGATTTTCGATCTACCGCTACAACCCCGACGCCGACGCGAAGCCCTACATGAAGGACTACGACATCGCGCTCGAACCGACGGACCGGATGCTGCTCGACGCCTTGGTGCGCATCAAGTCGGAGGACGATACCTTCTCGTTCCGCCGTTCTTGTCGCGAGGGCGTGTGCGGGTCGGATGCGATGAGCATCAACGGCAAGAACGGGCTTGCCTGCATCACGAAGCTTGTCGACCTCAAGGGGACAGTGGTGATCCGGCCGCTGCCGGGATTGCCGGTGATCCGCGACCTGATCGTGGACATGTCTCAGTTTTTCAAGCAGTACCATTCGGTCAAGCCGTACGTGGTGAACAACGATCCGCCCCCGGAGAAGGAGCGGTTGCAGTCGCCCGAAGACCGGGAGGAGCTGAATGGGCTCTACGAATGCATCCTGTGTGCCTGTTGCTCGACGGCGTGCCCTTCATTCTGGTGGAATCCCGACAAGTTCGTCGGTCCCGCCGGCCTGCTGCAGGCCTACCGCTTCATCGCGGACACGCGCGACCATGCGACCAACGAGCGGCTGGACAACCTCGAGGATCCGTACCGCCTGTTCCGCTGCCATTCCATCATGAACTGCGTCGATGTCTGTCCCAAAGGCCTGCACCCGACCCGGGCGATCAGCAAGATCAAGGACCTGCTGGTGAAGAGGATGGTATGAGCGACCTCGATCGCATACGCTGGCACTGCCGGCGCGGCATGCTGGAACTGGACCTGGTGCTGAATGCCTTCGTCGAGCGGACGTTCGGACGGCTTGATGCCGGGCAGATCGATGCCTTCAGGGATCTGCTCGAGTATCCGGATCAGGAATTGCTCGATCTCATCATGCGGCGGGCGGAGCCGGAGAACGCCACGGTGCGTGGAGTGCTCGAGATGGTACGCTGTGCATGAGAGTGGTTCGCAAGTGTTGACGAGTCCCGATTCCGGGATGGCTGTTAAATGCGACAACGGAGACTGTTATGAGTGAAAAACTGGCAACCCTTTCCTTCAGTGACGGCAAGCCACCGGTCGACTTTCCGGTGCTGGGAGGCTCCGTCGGCCCGGAGGTGATCGATGTCCGCGCGCTTTACGCGAAAACCGGAATGTTCACCTACGATCCGGGCTTCATGTCCACCGCGAGTTGCCGCTCCACCATCACCTATATCGATGGCGACGCGGGAATTCTCGAGTACCGCGGCTATCCGATCGAGCACCTCGCCGAGCAGTGCAGCTTCCTCGAAGTCGCCTACCTCATCCTGAGAGGTGAGTTGCCCGACAAGCAGCAGCTCGACGAATTCGTAAGCGTTGTGACCCGCCATACGATGGTGCAGGAGCAGTTGTTGCGGTTCTTCAGCGGCTTCCGGCGCGACGCGCATCCGATGGCCGTGCTGTGTGGCGTGGTCGGCGCGCTTTCGGCGTTCTACCACGACTCGATCGACATCCACGACTCACGCAGCCGCGAGATTTCGGCGTTCCGCCTGATCGCCAAGCTGCCGACGATCACGGCAATGACCTACAAGTACAACGTCGGTCAGCCGTTCATGTATCCGAAGAACTCGCTCTCCTATGTCGAGAATTTCCTCTACATGATGTTCGGCACGCCGTGTGATGAGTGGAAGCCGAATCCGATCCTCACGCGCGCCATGGAACGGGTGCTGATACTCCACGCGGATCACGAACAGAATGCATCCACCTCCACGGTGCGCCTCGCGGGATCGACGGGGGCCAATCCGTTCGCCTGCATTTCAGCGGGAATCGCCAGCCTGTGGGGCCCGGCCCACGGCGGCGCGAACGAAGCGGTGCTGAAGATGCTGGCCGAGATCGGAGAAGCCAGGAACATCCCCGCGTTCATCAAGCGCGTGAAAGAGAAAGAGGATCACGCGATGCTCTTCGGCTTCGGTCATCGCGTCTACAAGAACTACGATCCGCGCGCCAAGATCATCCAGAAGACGTGCCACGAAGTGCTCGAGGAACTCGATCTCAAGGACGACAAGCTGTTCAAGCTCGCGATCGCGCTGGAAAAGGTGGCGCTGGAGGACGACTATTTCATCAAGCGCAAGCTTTATCCCAACGTCGATTTCTACTCCGGGATCGTCTACAAGGCATTGGGTATCCCGGTAAGCATGTTCACGGCGATCTTCGCGCTCGCCCGTACGGTCGGCTGGATTGCGCAGTGGACGGAGTTGATCGGGGATCCGGACCAAAAGATCGGCCGGCCGCGCCAGCTCTTCCAGGGGCCCAGGCGGCGCGACTTCGTGCCGATGGGAAAGAGAAAGTGACTGATGCAACGTGACTGATAGGGCGTGACTGATAGGGCGTGACTGATAGAGCGTGACTGATAGGGCGTGACTGGTAGGGCGTGACTGGTAGGG
>JACQGN010000160.1 GCA_016199545.1 Betaproteobacteria bacterium
ACAAAAAGCTCATCGTCGGACTGTATATCGGTACGTCGAAGATCGTTGCGATCGTAGCCGAAAAGAAACCCGAGGGTGGTTTCGAAATCCTCGGCAAGGGCAGCCACCCGTCGCAGGGGCTCAAGAAGGGCGTCGTGGTCAATATCGAGACCACGGTCAACGCCATCCAGCGCGCGCTCGAAGAGGCGGAACTGATGGCCGACTGCAAGATCCGGGAGGTTTATACCGGGATCGCCGGCAGCCACATCAGGAGTTTCAACTCGCAGGGCATGGTCGCCATCAAGGACAAGGAAGTGTCCCAGATGGACATCGATCGCGTGGTCGAAACCGCCAAGGCGGTACAGATTCCGAACGACCAGCAGATCCTGCACATACTCAATCAGGAATTCATCATCGACGGGCAGGAGGACGTGCGCGAACCGCTCGGCATGTCGGGCGTCCGGCTCGAGGTGAAAGTGCACATCGTCACCGGAGCGGTATCGGCCGCACAGAACATCATCAAGTGCGTGCGGCGCTGCGGCCTCGAGGTGCGGGACCTGATCCTGCAACCGCTCGCATCCGCGCTCGCAGTCGTGAGCGATGACGAGAAGGATCTCGGCGTATGCCTGGTGGACATCGGTGGTGGCACCACCGACGTCGCGGTGTTCACGCACGGGGCGATCCGGCACACCGCGGTACTGCCCATCGCCGGCGACCAGATCACCAATGACATCGCGATGGCGTTGCGCACGCCCACCAAGGACGCCGAGGACATCAAGCAGCGCTGCGGTTGTGCCCTGTCCCAGCTCGCGGATCCCCAGGAAACGGTCGAGGTGCCGGGCGTCGGTGATCGCGCCGCGCGCCAACTCTCGCGCAAGACGCTCGCCGAGGTGATCGAGCCCCGGGTCGAGGAGTTGTACTCGCTGGTGCAGTCGGAACTGAGGCGCAGCGGCTACGAGGAACTGCTGTCATCCGGCGTGGTGATTACCGGAGGTTCGGGTGTCATGCGCGGCATGGTCGAGCTCGGCGAGGAGGTATTCCACATGCCGGTGCGCATCGGGCAACCTGCCTACAGCGGCGGCCTTGCTGAGGTCGTACGCCACCCCCGTTATTCGACCGGGGTCGGCCTCCTCCTTGCCGGAGCGCAGGAGCACCGCAGCCGGGAGCTGGCACGTATGCAGATCAGCACCTTCCGCCAGGTGCTGGAGCGGATGAGGAACTGGTTTACGGGCAATTTTTGATAGTGGCACGCAAGCACGCGGGACGCAGGGGTATCGCAGTTTGACAACATTTTGTGAACGGAAACAGGAGGTCTACATGATCGAGCTCATCGATACACAAGCGCAGGAAGCGGTAATCAAGGTAGTCGGCGTCGGAGGCTGCGGTGGCAACGCGGTTGACCACATGATCGCCCAGGGGGTGCAGGGGGTGGAGTTCATCTCCGCCAATACCGACGCCCAGGCGCTCAAGCGCAACCAGGCCAAGGTGCAGCTCCAGCTCGGGGCCGGCATCACCAAGGGCCTGGGCGCCGGCGCGAATCCCGAGATCGGGCGTCAGGCGGCGATCGAAGACCGGGAGCGAATCGCCGAGCTCATCGGCGGCGCGGACATGCTGTTTCTCACCGCCGGCATGGGCGGCGGCACCGGCACCGGGGCTGCACCCGTGGTGGCCGAGATCGCGCAGGACCTTGGCATCCTGACGGTCGCGGTCGTAACCAAGCCGTTCGCATTCGAGGGCAAGCGCCAGCGCATCGCGCAGGAGGGGCTGGACGCGCTTGCGCAGCATGTCGACTCGTTGATCGTGATTCCCAACGACAAGTTGATGCAGGTGCTCGGCAATCAGATCACCCTTGACGAAGCATTCAAGGCCGCAAACGACGTGCTGCATGGCGCCGTCGCCGGCATCGCGGAGATCATCAGCTGTCCGGGCATGATCAACGTCGATTTTGCGGACGTGCGTACCGTGATGGCGGAGATGGGCATGGCGATGATGGGTTCGGCGAAGGCGGCGGGCTCCGACCGGGCGCGCGCCGCAGCCGAGCAGGCGGTGTCCTGCCCGCTGCTGGAAGACATCAACATCTCGGACGCGCGCGGCGTGCTGGTGAACATTTCGGCGACCAGGGCGACGTTCCAGTTGCAGGAGATGTACGACGTCATGGAAACGATCAAGGCCTTCGCCTCGGAGTCGGCGACGGTGATCGTCGGCACGGTCTATGACGAATGCCTGGAGGACAACCTGCGCGTGACTATCGTTGCGACCGGGCTGGGCAAGCCGGCGCTGCGCCAGCAGGCGAAGCCGCTCACGGTGGTTGCGCAGAAGACGGGTACCGACAACGCACCGCTCGAAGTCGATTACGACGCCCTTGAAATGCCTGCAGTGGTGCGCAGCAAGCGCAATCGCGATGCCACCATCGAGGCGATGCGGCAGTCCGGCGTCGAGATGCTGGATATCCCGGCTTTCCTGCGCAAACAGGCGGATTAGGGGAGCGCGGCACCGGCCCGCAGCCTGGGCGGTGGCAGCGGCAGCGCATGGCGAGCGCCGCGCGGTGGACGTTCGCGCACGGTCCCGCGGCTGTCCTCCGCGGGCGGGGGCTATGGTAGAATTCGCTTAACAGATTGAAAAATTGAAGAGATTTTCGTGCTCAGGCAGCGTACATTAAAGAGCGTCGTGCGTGCCACCGGGATCGGCCTGCATACGGGGGAAAAGGTCTATCTGACGTTGCGGCCCGCCGCTGCTCACACCGGGATCGTGTTCCGGCGCGTGGACCTCGCGGCGCCGGTCGAGCTCAAGGCCGAGCCGTACGCGGTGGGCGATACCCGCCTGTCGTCGTGCCTGGTGAAGGGCGACGTGCGGGTATCCACAGTCGAACATCTGATGTCGGCGTTTGCCGGCCTTGGCATCGACAACGCGTACGTGGACCTTAGCGCGCCCGAAGTTCCCATCATGGACGGCAGCGCCGGGCCATTCGTGTTTCTGCTGCAGTCTGCGGGTGTGGAGGAGCAGAACGCCCCCAAGAAGTTCATCCGGATTCTCGAGCCGGTGGAGGTTCGTGCGGGCGAGAAATGGGTGCGGTTCGAACCGTACAAGGGATTCCGGCTCGAGTTGAGCATCGACTTCGAGCACCCGGTTTTCGACCGTTCGGCCCAGGCGGTGACGGTGGATTTTTCCACCACCTCGTACGTGAGGGAGATCAGTCGCGCGCGGACGTTCGGTTTCACCCAGGACGTGGAGTCGATGCGCGCCCAAGGGCTTGCCCTCGGCGGGAGCCTCGACAACGCGATCGTGATGGACGAGTATCGGATGCTGAACAACGACGGTCTGCGCTACGACGACGAGTTCGTCAAACACAAGGTGCTCGACGCCATCGGCGACCTGTACCTGCTCGGACACCCGGTTATCGGCGCGTTCCGCGGGCACAAGTCCGGCCACGCGCTGAACAATCAGTTGCTGCGGCAGTTGGTCGAAGCGCGCCGCGCGTGGGAGTTCGTGACCTTCGACCGCCTCGAGGATGCGCCGATGTTCCTGACTTGGCGCACGCAGCAGGCGTGAGTGCGCAACAGCGGGCGGCTTGAGCTGCTGCGCCGTTGACGCGGGCGGGGAGCGCGGTTGGTCATTTTCCGGCTGATCGGCATTCTGGTTCTGCTGGCGATTGCTCTGGCGCTCATCCTTTATCTCTTTACCCGTAACCGCCGGTTCCTGACTGCCGCGTGGCGCATCTTCCAGTTCGGTGTCGTTCTCCTGGTCGTGTTCATGGCGTTGTTCGTGCTCGAACGCTTGATCATGTACGTCTAGTCTTGTGGTGGCGCACCAGTGCGCCGAGCGCGGCTCTCAGCTCGGAGTCCGGCATGGCCGCAGCCAGCTTCTCGAAATTTCCAATGGTTTCAAGACTCAAGGAGGTTTTATTCGGGCTCTTTCCGAGCTCCTGCACCCCGGTGCTTACTTGCGCTTCAATACGAATTCCATTAACCTCAGGTACCCGCTCTCGGAACGCTTTTAACAAGCGGGGCGCGATCTGCCGCAGTTTCGCCGCCACCGCCACATTATCGGCTGAGAGATAAAGGGTTCCCGCCCTCACCATCTTCACCCGGGCCGCTTGGGCGAGGGAGAAGGGGGCTGAATCGAGAAACACCCGCTGCAGTTTCCGCATGCGCCGGCTCTCGTCGCAAAGCGGACTGAACTTACCGCTGGCGAGCAAGAAGCTCAGCCGTTGTGTTGGCATGGCAGGCCCACGGGAGGATGACGTTGAATATTATTCTGGTTTCGGGGAAGCTGGCAAAGGCACGCGCAATCACACTCGGCATGCCGCACTTTGTCATGCTGGGCGTCACGGGTTTTGGCGCCGTGTTGGTGCTGGCGGCGCTGCTGCACCTGTTCGCGTTGAGGTTCGCGGCCGATCACAATTTTCCTTACCTCCAGTCGCTGTTCCCCACGAGCCAGCCGGGGCAGAACGAAAAATCCGAGTCGTACCTGCGCGAGAACCTGAACGCGATGGCGGTCAGGCTCGGCCAGATGCAGGCGCAGCTCCTGCGGCTCGACACGCTCGGGGAGCGGCTCGCGCGCGTGGCCGGATTCAAACCGCAGGAACTGATGTTCGATCAGCCGCCTGGCCGCGGCGGCGCGCTTTCCACCATCCCCGGTTACGATCTCTCGCCCACCGAATTCGCCGGGCAGATCGAGCAGCTGACGCGCCAACTGGAGGAGCGGGGGGACCGGCTTGGCGTTCTGGAGTCGCTATTTACCCTCGAAACCGCGCGCAAGAAGCTGATCCCGACCATGGTGCCGGTCGAAGGCGGCTGGCATTCGTCCAACTTCGGCTGGCGTCTGGATCCGTTCAGCGGCCAGCAGTCGTTCCACGAGGGCATTGACTTCATCGCCGAACAGGGGACGTCGATCAGGGCGGCGGCCGGAGGCGTCGTGGTGCAGGCGGAGTATCACCCGCAGTATGGTAATATGATCGAGATCGACCACGGCAATGACCTCGTTACGCGCTATGCGCATGCTTCGCGCATGCTGGTAAAAGCCGGAGACGTGGTATTGATGGGCGCGCGTATCGCCGAGGTCGGCAGGAGCGGACGGGCGACCGGCACGCATCTGCACTTTGAAGTCCGGCAGCGCAGTGCGCCGCAAAACCCGATGCAGTTTCTGCGTCTGCCGGGCTGACGTTGCGGGGGCAAGGATCGCGGGGGGTGGGGCGTGTCCCCACCCCTTTTTATTTGATGCGCGGAATGCCGGGGCGGTCGAGGCCCCCCGGCGCGTGGCGGGTGTTGACGAACTCTCATGGTGACAGACTTACTCAAGAAGGTTTTTGGCAGCCGTAACGAACGCTTGCTGAAGCAGTACCGGCGCGTAGTGCGCGACATCAACGCGCTCGAGCCACAGACCGAGAAGCTCTCCGATGAGGCGCTGCGCGCCAAGACCGCAGAATTCCGCACGCGGTTCCAGGTGCGCATGGCGAAGCTGCCCCTGGCGCCGGCCGACGAACCGGAGCGGGCCGCGCAGATGGCCGCAGGGCGCGAAAAGGCACGCCGTGAAATGCTCGACGCGCTTCTGCCGGAGGCGTTTGCGGTCGTTCGCGAGGCCGGCAGGCGCACGCTTAACATGCGCCACTTCGACGTGCAGTTGATCGGCGGGCTTGCGCTGCATAACGGCAAGATCGGCGAGATGCGCACCGGCGAAGGCAAGACGCTGGTGGCGACGCTGCCGGCCTATCTCAACGCGCTGTCGGGAGCGGGCGTGCACATCGTGACCGTCAATGACTACCTGGCCCAGCGCGATGCCGATTGGATGGGAAAAATCTACCGTTTCCTCGGCATGACGGTCGGAGTGAATCTTTCGCAGATGGCCCACGACCTGAAGCAATCCGCCTATGCCGCGGACATCACTTACGGCACGAACAACGAGTTCGGATTCGATTACCTGCGCGACAACATGGTCTACCAGGTCTCGGAGAAGGTGCAGCGGGCCCTGAGTTACGCGATCGTCGACGAAGTGGACTCGATCCTGATCGATGAAGCGCGCACGCCGCTCATCATCTCCGGACAGGCCGAGGATACGACGGAACTCTACGTCGCGATGAACCGGATTCCGCCCAAGCTCGTGCGGCAGAAGGAGGAGAAGGCGGCGGGCGACTACTGGGTCGACGAGAAGGCGCACCAGGTGCTGCTCTCCGAGGAGGGCCACGAGCACGCCGAGGAACTGCTTGCCGAGGCCGGCATGCTCGCCGAGAGCAGCAGTCTCTACGATCCGGCCAACATCATCCTGATGCACCACCTCAATGCGGCCCTGCGGGCGCACAGCCTTTTCCATCGCGACCAGCAGTATGTCGTGCAGAACGATGAGATCGTCATCGTCGACGAGTTTACCGGGCGGCTGATGGCGGGCAGACGCTGGTCGGAAGGCCTGCACCAGGCGATCGAGGCCAAGGAAGGCGTGGAGATCCAGAAGGAGAACCAGACGCTCGCCACGATCACCTTCCAGAATTACTTCCGCATGTACGGGAAGCTTGCCGGCATGACCGGCACCGCAGACACGGAGGCCTACGAGTTTCAGCAAATTTACGGGCTCGAAACCATCGTGATACCCACCCACAAGCTGATGATTCGCGAGGACCGGATGGACCAGGTCTATCGCACCACGCGCGAGAAGCACCAGGCGATCATCAGCGACATCCGGGATTGCCACGAGCGCGGACAACCGGTGCTGGTGGGCACCACCTCGATCGAGAATTCGGAACTGCTCTCCACGATGCTCGACAAGGAGAAGCTCCCGCACAACGTTCTCAACGCCAAACAGCACGCGCGCGAGGCGGAGATCATCATCCAGGCCGGCCGGCCCAACGTGGTCACCATCGCCACCAACATGGCCGGACGCGGGACCGACATCGTGCTGGGCGGCAACCCCGAGCCCGAGATCAACCGAGTGCTGGCCGACGAGACCCAAGATGAGGCAAGCCGGCGCAAGCGCGTCGAGGAACTGCGCTTCGAGTGGCAGAAGTTGCACAACCAGGTGGTGGCGGCAGGAGGGCTCCATATCGTCGGTACCGAGCGGCACGAATCGCGCCGAATCGACAACCAACTGCGCGGCCGGTCCGGGCGGCAGGGTGATCCGGGGTCGAGCCGGTTTTATCTCTCGCTGGAAGACCCGCTGCTCCGGATCTTCGCATCCGATTGGGTGTCGGCGATCATGGATCGTCTCAAGATGCCGGAAGGCGAGGCGATCGAACACCGCTGGGTGACGCGCTCGATCGAGACCGCCCAGCGCAAGGTCGAAGCGCGCAATTTCGACATCCGCAAGCACCTGCTGGAGTACGACGACGTTGCCAACGACCAGCGCCGCGTCATCTACCAGCAGCGCAACGAACTGCTCGAGACCACCGACATCAGCGCCACGCTCGATGCCATGCGCGCGGACGTGGTTGGCGGTTATATGGACCGGCATATCCCGCCCGAGAGTCTCGAGGAGCAATGGGATGTGCCGGGGCTCGAACGCACGCTGGAGGCGGAACTGCAGGTCAAGCTGCCGATCGAGGAATGGTTGAAGGCGGAAAGCAACCTCGACGAGGCGGACCTGCGCGTGCGCATCGTCGAAGCCGCGCATGAGCACTACCGGACGAAGATCGCCAAGGTCGAGCAGGAGCCGATCCGCCACTACGAGCGGGCAATCATGCTGCAGAGCCTCGACTCGCATTGGCGCGAGCACCTTGCCGCGCTCGATCATCTGCGCCAGAGCGTGCACCTGCGGAGCTACGCGCAGAAGAATCCGACGCAGGAATACAAGCGCGAAGCGTTCGAGCTGTTTTCGATGATGCTGGAGATGATCAAGAGCGAAGTCACCAAGACGCTGCTTGCAGTGCAGATTCGCAGTGCGGAAGAGCTCGCTGTGGTGGAGGAACCCGAGGCGCCGGCAAACATCCAGTTTCAGCATGCGGATTTTTCGGGGGCCGGAGAGGCCGGGCCGGCTGCCGCGGAGGCGGCCGATGCCGATATGGATGTTGCGGTCGCCGAGAAGCCCCAGCCATTCGTGCGCGCCGGCAGGAAGGTGGGCCGGAACGATCCCTGTCCCTGCGGGTCGGGCAAGAAGTACAAGCACTGTCACGGAAAGCTGGCCTGAACTCACTGCCATGCCCGTAAATCTTTCGCCGCCCGATCCGGGCTCGCTGCTGCCGGTTCCGGGCGTTGCCCTCGGGGCCGCGGAAGCGGGTATTCGCAAGCCCGATCGCCGGGATCTCCTGGTGGTGCGGCTCGATGAGGGCGCACGCGTGGCGGCAGTGTTCACGAAAAATCGCTTTTGCGCCGCGCCCGTGGTGGTGGCGCGGCAGCACTTGACGATGCTCGATCCAGATGCCGCGATCCGCGCGCTGGTCGTGAACACGGGTTATGCCAACGCGGGCACCGGCAAGGCCGGAGTCGCCGCTGCCCGGCAGACCTGCGCGGAGCTTGCCCGTCTGCTCGGTTGCGCAGCCGGGCAGATTCTCCCGTTCTCGACCGGCGTCATCATGGAACCTTTGCCGGTTGACAGGATCGCAGCGGGTCTGCCGAGGTGTGTCGCGGACCTGCGCGGGGACAACTGGCTTGCCGCCGCACGTGCGATCATGACTACCGATACGGTGCCGAAAGCGGTGTCGCGTCGCGTCACCGTGGGGGAATCCGAGGTCATCGTCACCGGCGTCGCCAAGGGCGCGGGGATGATCCACCCCAACATGGCAACGATGCTGGGCTTTGTCGCCACCGATGCCCGCGTGGCCCTGCCGCTCGTGCGCAAGGCGGTGACCCATGCCGCGGATCGCTCATTCAACTGCGTTACGGTCGATGGCGATACTTCGACCAATGATGCCTTCGTGCTGATCGCGACCGGCGCGCGAAAGATGCCCGAGATCGACGGCGAGCGAAGTCCCGAATATGTTGCATGGCGCGACGGGGTTACGGCGGTGGCGCGCGAGCTGGCGCACGCCATCGTGCGAGACGGAGAGGGTGCCACCAAGTTCATCACGGTGCGGGTGGAGGGGGGGCGCGGCGCCGATGAGTGCCGGAAAGTCGCATTTGCCGTTGCGCATTCCCCGCTGGTCAAGACCGCGTTCTTCGCCTCCGATCCGAATTTGGGGCGCATACTCGCGGCCGTGGGGCACGCCGATGTAGCCGATCTCAACGTTGATTTGATCGATCTTTATCTTGACGACGTGCTCGTAGCGGCGAAGGGCGCGCTCCATCCGGGCTATCGCGAAGCGGACGGTCAGCGCGTGATGAAGGCGAGCGAGGTCACGGTGCGGTTGGTGCTGAATCGCGGCACCGCGTCGGACACGGTCTGGACCTGCGACCTGTCGCACGATTACGTCAGCATCAACGCAGATTACCGGAGCTGACCCTGGGGTGCCATGAAGGACGTTTCGACGCTGATCGCGCGCGCGGAGGGGCTGGTGGAGCGGCTGGAAAGGCTCGTGCCGGGCGCCCCACCCGCAATCGACTGGAAGGCGTCGATCGCCTTTCGCTGGCGCAGGCGCGAGCGCGGCCGGTCGATCGAGCCGGTCATCAACGTTCACCGCATCGAACTGGGTGACCTGCGCGGGATCGACGAGCAGAAGCACCGAGTCGAGGAGAACACGCGGCAATTCGTCGGCGGCTTCCCGGCGAACAACGTGCTGCTCACAGGGGCGCGGGGCACCGGCAAGTCGTCGTTGGTGAAGGCGCTGCTCAACCGCTACGCGCCGCGCGGCCTGCGCCTGATCGAGGTCGAGAAACAGGACCTAGTTGACTTGCCGGACATCGTCGAGCGCATTTATCGGCGTCCCGAGCGCTTTATCCTGTACTGCGACGATCTGTCGTTCGAGGCCGACGAACCCGGTTACAAGGCCCTCAAGGTCGTGCTCGATGGATCGGTGGCGGCCGCGTGCGAGAACTGCCTCATTTACGCGACCTCCAATCGCCGGCATCTCATGCCCGAGTTCATGCACGAGAACCTCGAGTACAAACACGTCGGCGAGGAGATCCACCCCGGTGAAACCTCGGAGGAGAAGGTCTCGCTCTCGGAGCGGTTCGGGCTGTGGGTGTCGTTCTACCCCTTTGATCAGGACGACTACCTCAGGATCGTCGACGTCTGGCTCGATCACTTCAAGGCGCCGGCGGCGCACTCGGATGCCGCGCGGCGTGCGGCGCTGCAGTGGTCGCTGCAGCGTGGTTCGCGCAGCGGTCGGGTGGCGTGGCAGTTTGCCCGTGATTGGGCGGGCAAGCAGAGGATGAAGGCGGAAGGGAATAAGGCAAGGATGAAGGATGAAGGCGGAAGGCGGAAGGGGTAGGGCAAGGATGGAGGCGGAAGGCGGAAGGATGAAAAAGACAAGTACCGCGAGGTGCGATTGCCGCTTTTCTTTCCTCCTTCATCCTTCATCCTTCATCCTTTGAGCGATGCGCCGACATCGCGTCGAGGTCGTGGCGGCTGTCATCCTGCGCGATGATGGCAGGTTTCTCCTGGCGCGGCGCCCAGCGGGCAAGGCGTACGCGGGCTACTGGGAATTCCCGGGCGGCAAGATCGAGAACGGCGAATCCGCGGATGACGCGCTCCGGCGCGAACTCCACGAGGAACTCGGAGTCGATGCGGTCACGGCGTTTCCATGGGTGACGCGTGACTACGACTATTCCCACGCCGCGGTGCACCTGCGCTTCTTCAGGGTCGTCGGGTGGCGGGGCGAGCCGCGCGGCAGGGAGGCGCAGCAACTCGCGTGGCAGTCAACCCGCGATCTCACCGTCGCTCCGCTGCTTCCGGCCAACGGGCCCATTCTGCGCGCCCTGGCTCTGCCGCCGGTGTATGGCATCAGCTTTGCCGCGGGCCTGGGCGTGGGAGTGTGGGAGCAGCGCTTTGAAAGCGCACTGGAGCGAGGCCTCGAGCTCGTCCAGATCCGAGAAAAGGAGATGTCCGGCGAAGATCTCCAGGCGCTCGCCGCTCGCGCACTCCAGACCGCGCGGCGTTCCGGCGCGCGCGTGCTGGTCAACGGCAACTTCGACGTGGCACGCCGCTGTGGCGCCGATGGCATCCATCTCACATCGGCGCAGTTACACTCACTCGATCGCCGGCCGGAAGGATTCGATCTCGTCGGCGCGTCCTGCCATGACGCTGGAGAACTCGATCAGGCGCACCGCATCGACGCGGATTTCGTGGTGCTCGGACCGGTACGGCCAACCGCGACGCACCCCGGCGCCAAGCCGTTGGGCTGGTCACGTTTCGCTGCGCTGATCGGGAACTACCCCGTGCCGGTATACGCGCTGGGCGGCATGCGGCCATCCGATCTTGAGACCGCATGGCGCGTGGGTGCCCATGGCATCAGCATGATGCGCGGAGCGTGGAGTTGACCCCTGAGGTCAACTCCACGCTTACCGGGAAGAGCTGATGCAACAAGCAGGAATAATCATCAGTCGCAAGTCCGGGTGTGCCGGGTAAGAAAGGGGAAGCACACTTTTTTCGCGAAAAGTTGGAACTGGCGCGATTCTCCGGTGCAACGCCGGACTCATTTGTTGTCGCCGGGCTCGTCGGCTTCGGGATGATCCTTGCTTTCCGCAATGGGTATGCGGTACGCCTCCTCAGCCCACGCCCCGAGGTCGAGTAGCTTGCAGCGCTCGGAACAGAATGGACGCCAAGCATTCGTTGGCGTCCATAACACGCTCTTGCCGCAGGTTGGGCAGGCAATTGGAAGGGGTTTTGATGGCATCGATGAAACGCGTCTCAGGAATCCAGATTGAATCCCTTTTTCTTTCTTGTTGCGGGCGGTTTTGCATTAGGAGTTTGTCCGACCTGAGTCCGACAAACTCCTAAAGGTTGCAGAATGTCAGCTCAAACTCGACGTCGATTTCCGCGACCTTCGGGCGTTGCATGCCTTCCTGGGTCATGAACCGGATGTTCAGGGCATACTTGTTGGCGCTGACCTCCGGCACGCACGGATAATCGCGCGCGAGGCGGATGCGCAGCATCTGCGCGATCCGGCCGGCCATCATCTGCTGGTACACGCCCTGGTAAGCCACCTGCGTGGTGGATTTTCCCGACTCGCGCAGGAGCCGCACGACGATGCCCATGCCCTCCCGTATCGGCAGGAATGGCGCGAGCCACTGCTGCAGATCTCGACGGCGCACTTCGGCGCCCTGCTGCAGCCAATGGTGATACGACGGCACGTCGAACTCGCACACCCCGCCGGGAATATTGGTGCGCTGCTTGATGCTCATCAACCATTCATTCTCCCGCAGCTCCTGTCCGGTCTTGCCGGAAGACTGGAAGAGGCGCGATGAGACCTGGTCGATCTGCCACAAGACGTTATCAAGAGCCTGCTCGGAAATTTCGGGATTGTCGCGCAGGACCTCAAGCGCGTGCTTCTGGCGTTCGAGTTCCTGCAGCAGGTCCGATTTGAGGTCGGCGCGGCTCGAGACTTCGAGGATCTCGAACAGCGCGAGCAGCGCGACATGATGCTCGTGCGGGTCATCCTTCGCCAGAAAGTACTCGACGCGCTCGTAGAGGTCCTCCAGCCTCAGCAGCGTCCGCACGCGTTCGCTCAGAGGATACTCGTAGCTGATCACGGCACGCCGACACCGCCACAGTGTGAAGATTGCCCCGAAGTATTCACCAAAACCCGAAAAAAATAAAGGGGTTAATGCAGGGTTTTAAGCTTTCCTCAAGGGTTGTGGGGCGCCTGCTGGTGCGCTTTGCGCCGAAGTGCGTGCAAAGGTCAGGTTGCGCCATCCGCAGAACGCGCGGCATGTGCGAGGGACAGGTAGCGACGGTGCAGCACCTGCACCTCCTGACGCAGCGCCGCGAGGTCGCCGTCATTATGGAGCACGTCGTCCGCTGCGGCGAGCCGGCGCGCCCGCGGCAGCTGCGTTGCCATGATCGCGCGCACTTCCGCCGCGGCGAGCCCGCTTCTCTCCATAGTGCGCTCAAGCTGCGCCTCCTCGCTGCAATCGACGATCGCGACACGGTTCGTCAGGCCGCAGTAGGCCCCGGTTTCAAGTAGCAGCGGCACGACGATCACGACATACGGCGCGCGCGCGTCGGCTACGTGCGCACGGGCCTCGTCGCGGATCAGCGGATGCAGAATCGCCTCGAGTTTCCCGCGAGCTGCCGCGTCGGAGAAAACGAGTCGTCGCATGCGGGGGCGCTCGAGCCCGCCATCGCTGGCGATGTACTCTTCGCCGAAGGTGCTGCGGATCGCATCCAAGGCTACGCCGCCGGGGCGCGTCAGTTCGTGGGCAATCGCGTCGGTATCGACGACGACGACGCCCAGTTCCTCGAACATGCGCGCCGCACTGGACTTGCCCGATCCGATGCCGCCGGTGAGGCCCACGCAAAACGGCAACACGATCAGGAGAATCCGAGATATTGTCTGGCGATCCCTTCGCCGTGGAACATCGCGACCAGGCCCCCGATCGCGAGATACGGCCCGAACGGGATCGGCGTGTCGCGCCCGCGGCGAGCGAAAACGATCAGCGCAATGCCGATCACGGCTCCGGCGCACGAGGCCAGCAGAATGGCGAGCGGCAACATTTTCCAGCCGAGCCACGCGCCGATCGCGGCCAGCAGCTTGAAGTCGCCGTAGCCCATGCCTTCCTTTCCGGTCGCGAGCTTGTAGGCCCAGAATACGCTCCACAGCGCGAGGTACCCCGCCACCGCGCCGATGACCGCGGACTCCAGATCGGTGAACACGCGAAACAGGTTGAACAGAAGCCCCGCCCACAGCAGCAGCAATGTGACGCTGTCCGGGAGGTAGAAGGTATCGAGGTCGATGAAGGCGAGCGCGATCATCGCCCACGTGAAGATAAACGCTCCCAGCGCGGCCGCGCCCAGTCCGAAACGCCATGCGGCGTAGCCGCACAGGAAGCCGCTCAGCGCTTCGACGAGCGGATAACGCAGCGATATGCGCGCGCCGCACGATGAGCAGCGGCCCCGCAGCGCGGCATAACTCAGCAGCGGAATGTTCTCGATCGCCGTGATGCCGTGTCCGCAAGACGGGCAACGCGAACGCGGAACGACCAGGTTGAAGGCTTCAACTTCCACGGGCTGAGCGGCCTCGCCGGTCAATTCCGCGCATTCCGCGCGCCACTGCCGCTCCAGCATCTTCGGCAGACGGTGGATCACGACGTTCAGGAAACTGCCGACCACGAGGCCGAGCAGCACCGCGACGGTGACAAGAAACGCTGGGGATGATTGCAGAAGCGCTACGATCGACACGTCGGAAGGAAGGCGGGCGTCACCCGCGGGGCGGCGCGGCGCTGCCTTGCCCGGGCCCCTGCAGGCGCTCCCTGCTCTCTCAGACGACCGCGCCCAACTTGAAGATCGGCAGATACATCGCGATCACCAGGCCGCCGATCAATGTACCCAGAACGACCATGATCATCGGCTCCATGAGGCTTGCCAGCGCCTCCACGGCATCGTCGACTTCGGCCTCGAAGAAGTCCGCAACCTTTGACAGCATGGCATCGAGCGAACCGGCCTCCTCGCCGATCGTCACCATCTGCAGCACCATGCTGGGAAACACCTCGGTGCCCTGCATCGCGGACATGAGACTCGATCCCGTCGCAACCTCGGACTGGATTTTCTTCGTGGCCACGTAGTACTCGTAATTGCCCGCCGCCCCCGCCACCGAGTCGAGGGCTTCCACGAGCGGGACGCCGGCGGCGAACATGGTCGCGAGTGTCCGCGTCCAGCGCGCGATCGCGGATTTCCTGATGAGATCTCCAAACACCGGAACGCGCAACATGACGCGGTCCATGAAGATCTGCATTTTTTCCGACCGCTTCCAGGTCCAGAAAAACGCGTAGATTCCGCCGCCGATGCTGCCGAAGATGGCGTACCAGTACTCGACGAAGAAATCCGATATCGCCATCACCATCAATGTCGGACCGGGAAGATCCGCGCCGAAACTCGCAAACACCGACTTGAACGCCGGAACCACGAAAATCATGATGACCGCCGTGATCACGAACGCGACGATGATGATCGCTATCGGATAGAACAGGGCCGACTTGATCTTGCTCTTGATGGCGAGGATCTTCTCCTTGTAGCTTGCCAGCCGGTCGAGCAGGCTGTCGAGAATACCGGCCTGCTCGCCGGCGCCGATCAGGTTGCAGAACAACGCGTCGAAATAGAGCGGATGTTTCTCGAACGCCTGCTTGAGGCTCGAGCCGGTTTCGACCTCGGTCTTGATGTCGATCAGCAACCGGGCCACCGCGGCATTGTTGTGCCCCTTCGCGACGATATCGAATGCCTGCAGCAGCGGCACCCCGGACTTCATCATCGTCGCGAGCTGCCGGGTAAACAGCGTGATGTCCTTCTCGGTGATCGAGCCACCGCGGCCCTGCCGCTGTCTCTTGACCCGCGCCTCGCGTATGCCTTGGCGCCGGAGCACGGCGTTGACCTGCGCCTCGCCGGTGGCGCGCATTTCGCCGCGCACGACCTTGCCGGCCTTGTCCTTCCCGACCCACGTGAAGTTGTACTCCTTAACCTCAGGTTTCTTGACGACGGCAGCGGCTGTGGCCATGTTCAATCCCTCGAGTACGATGCTCTTCCAGCAAGTTAGCCGTGATTGCTCACAAAATGATGCACGTCTCCCCGCGCTTTGTAAAGGTCAATTTGCCACAGTTTCAGGATTCAGGCGTCACCGAGCGCCCCGCAGGCGGCGGAAAGATGCGCACCACGCGCACGACGCGGTCCTGGGTCTGCAGTATTTCGATGCGGCATTCGGCGATCTTGAGGCTCGTGTTCGGCTCGGGAATCTCGCGCAGATGCTCCAGGATCAGACCGTTCAACGTTCGCGGCCCGTCCAGCGGGAAGCGCAGTCCCAGCTTGCGGTTAAGTTCCCGCAACAGGGTGCCGCCTTCCACGAGGTAGCTGCCGTCCTTCTGGCGCACGAATCCCGTGCTTTTCAGCGGGGACTGCGTCGTGAACTCCCCGATGATTTCCTCGAGAATGTCCTCGACCGTCACCAGCCCCAGCAGTTCGCCATACTCGTCGACGACCAGGCTCACCCGCTCCTGTTGTTCCTGGAAGTTCTGAAGCTGCGAAAAAAGCGCCGTTCCCGTCGGGACAAAGTAGGGTTCGCGCACGAGTTCGCCCAACCGTTCCCTGGTGAGTTCACCCTGTTGCGCAAGAGTCAAGGCGTGCCGCACCCGCACTACGCCCACGATTTCGTCGAGCTGATGCCGGTACACGAGGACGCGGCGATGGTGCGCCGTGCCGAGCTGCTGCACGATGTCCTCCAGCGCAGCCTCGATGTCGATGGCCTCGATCTGGTTGCGGGGCACCATCACGTCGTCCACCGTGATCGCTTCGAGATCGAACAGGTTGAGCAGGATCGTCACGTGTTTCTTCGGCAGGATGTTCGAGGATTCGAGCACCACGGTGCGGATCTCGTCGGGCGAGAGCGCCTGCGCGCCGAATTCCTCGGTGCGGATGCGAAGCAGTCTGAGCAATGGCTTCAGGATGGCGTCGGTGGACGCCGATAGCAGATGCACGAACGGCGCCGAAATCCGCGCGAGTCCGTGCATCGGCCATGCCACGAGCCGCGCAATGCCTTCGGCGCTGTGCTGGCCCAGGCGCTTGGGCACGATTTCGCCGACGACGATGGAGACGTAGGTTATCGAGAGCACGACGATCGCCGTCGCCGCGACGCTGCTTAGCGTGTGCTCCAGCCCGAACGACCTGAACCAGTCGGCAAGCGGGGCGGCAAATACCGCCTCCCCGACGATGCCGCTCAGCAACCCGATGCTGGTGATTCCGATCTGAATGGTGGAGAGAAAACGCGTCGGCTCCGCGCCGAGTCTTACGGCGGCAGCCGCAAGCCGGTCGCCGCGCCTCGCGAGCGCGGCAAGGCGCGGCTTGCGCGCGGTGAGCAGCGCCACCTCCGACATCGCGAACAGGCCGTTGAGCAGTATCAGGCTGGCGAGAATGAGCAGTTCCATGGTTCCCCCTGGCGGGCATTCCCGTTGTGCAGTCGGCGCCAGTGAGCGGCGCGTTGCCGCTCAACCGCGGCCGAGTATCACTTCGAGGACGAATTTGCTGCCGATGTAGGCGAGCACGAGCGTGAGAAATCCGGCGAGCGTCCAGCGCACCGCGACGCGCCCGCGCCAGCCGTAGATGTGACGCCCCGCAAGCAACGCGGCGAAAATCAGCCACGACAGGACGCCGAACACCGTCTTGTGGTTGAACCTGGCGGCGCGGCCGAAGAGTTCCTCGGAGAACACGACGCCGCTCGCGAGCGTCAGCGTGAGCAGGGCAAAACCCGCCCAGATGATGCGGAACAGCAGCGCTTCCATGGCGAGCAACGGCGGCAGCCGCTGCAGCGTCTGCGACAGCGACCCGTCGTGCAGGCGGCGCTCCAGCAAGGCCATCAGCAGGACGTGCAGCGATCCGATGGTGAAGAGGCTGTAGGCGAGCATGGCGATGAGCAGATGGAACTTGAACACGGCATGCTCGGTGTTGGGAAGCGGCTGCGGCAGCGGCAGCAGCGCAGGCAGCAGCGCCGCGACTGCCGCGACCGGCATGACCAGCGCCTGCAAGCCTTCGAGCTTGTAGAAGAAGTTGCCTAACCAGTAGATCAGCACCGTCAACCACAGTATCGTCGATACGGCGTTTCCGAGACCCAGGGTCAGTCCGGGTGCGCCGAATGCGGATTGCGCGAGCAACCAGGCATGCAGTCCGAGCGGCGCGAGCACTGCGTGGTGTTCCAGTGCGGCCGACCGCGCCGCGTGCGGTTCACCTTCCCGCCGCGCCCAGCGCGTGCGCCAGAAATAAACGGCAAGCGCACCGTAGAGCAGAGCGTCGATTGCATACGGTAGAATCCACGGCATGGATGAAGTTTACCTGAACCCCGTCGCATGTTCGACAACCTGACCCAGCGCCTCGCGCGCGTGATGAAGACGTTGCGCGGCGAAGCGCGCGTCACGGAGAACAATCTCGCGGACGCATTGCGGGAGGTGCGTGTCGCGCTGCTGGAGGCCGACGTGGCGCTGCCGGTGGTGAAGGACTTCATCGCGCAGGTGCGCGAGCGCGCGCTCGGGCAGGAGGTGATGGGAAGCCTCACCCCCGGGCAGGCGGTGGTGGGTGTCGTGCACCGTGAACTCGTCAAGTTGATGGGCGGGAAGAATGACGCGCTCAACCTCGCGACGCAGCCGCCCGCGGTGATCCTGATGGGCGGCCTGCAGGGATCGGGCAAGACGACCACCAGCGCCAAGCTCGCGAAATGGTTGCGGGAGGTTGAGCGCAAGAAAGTCCTGCTGGCGAGCTGCGACGTCTACCGGCCGGCGGCGATCGAGCAGCTCAGATTGCTGGCGGGCCAGGTCGATGCCGACTTCCACCCATCCGCGGCCGGGGAGAATCCGGTGGCGATCGCTCAGGCCGCAGTCGACTTCGCGCGCACGCATTACCACGACGTGCTGATCGTGGACACTGCGGGGCGGCTTGCGATCGATGAAGCGATGATGCAGGAAATCCGTGACCTGCACGCTGCGCTAAATCCCATCGAGACGCTCTTCGTGGTGGATTCGATGCAGGGCCAGGACGCCGTCAACACCGCTCGCGCGTTTGGCGCCGCGCTGCCGCTCACTGGCATCGTGCTGACCAAGCTCGACGGCGATGCCCGCGGCGGCGCGGCACTGTCGGTGCGTCACGTCACCGGAAAGCCCATCAAGTTCGTGGGCGTGAGCGAGAAAGTGGGGGGGCTCGAGGCGTTCTATCCGGAGCGCATGGCTTCGCGCATCCTGGGCATGGGCGACGTACTTTCGCTCATCGAGGAAGTGCAGAAAGGCATCGACCGCGACGAAGCCGAAAAGCTCGCGAAGAAGGTCAAGTCCGGCAAGGGCTTCGATCTGGAGGACTTCAAGCAGCAGCTCGCGCAGATGAAGAACATGGGTGGCATCGCCGCGATTGCCGATAAGCTTCCCGGCAACCTGGCGCAGCTCGCGCAGAATGCCCCGCAGACCGAGGAGAAAGCGCTGCGGCGGATCGAGGGCGTCATCAACTCGATGACGCCGCAGGAGCGCGCCCGGCCCGAGATCATCAAGGCCTCCCGCAAGCGCCGCATCGCCGCCGGCGCCGGCGTCACGGTGCAGGAAGTGAACCGCCTGCTCAACCAGTTCGAGCAGATGCAGAAGATGATGAAGATGATGGCGAAGGGCGGGATGGGCAAGATGATGCGGTCGATGAAGGGGATGTTCCCAGGAATGCGCTGACTAGCGTCAGCGCATTCCTCATGGCAAGAACTTATCCATCGACGAACGCCGACGGCGCTGCCTGACATAGGGTGACCGCAGCGGCATCGCGGCGCGTAAGGTTATTTCAAGCTGAATCCCTTGTCGCGGATGAAGGCGCCGAAATCCGTGCGCTCCGGCACCGAGTAGTGGCGCGCCTTCTCCTCCGACCAGCCGTAGAATTCGACGTCGGCATAGCGGTCGGCGTATCGTTGGCGGCGGTACGGCTGCAGCGCCTGCCGGCGCCGGTCGTAGGCATCGATGTCCCGTTCCAGGTTGGCTTCATCGTAACGGTTGGTGTGCACAGTGACCGCAAGCGGCAGGCGCGGGCTGACGCGCCCCGCTTCCGCGGGATATCCAACGCACAGGCCGGCCACCGGAAACACCCAGTCTTTGGTCAACAACAGAATCAAGGCCTTAAGAGTTCCTCAGAGATCGTGTCTGCAGGCTTGGCAAGGCAGCGCGCCAGCCGCCGAATTTCTTGCGTGGCCTCCAAAAACTAGCGTAAAATCACGCCCTTTCCGTATTCTGCAAAGCGGCAGGTAGACCATGGTTGTCATCCGTTTGGCGCGTGGCGGGGCGAAGAAGCGCCCGTTTTTCAACTTGGTGGTGGCGGATTCGCGTTCCCCACGCGATGGGCGTTTTATCGAGCGCATCGGGTTCTACAACCCCAAGGCCCCCGAAGGCCAGGAAACGCTTCGCATAAACCGCGAGCGCCTCGCGCATTGGCGCGGCAAGGGCGCGCGGCTCTCGGACACCGCGGCGCGCCTCGTCAAGCAGTTTGGTGAGCAAAAGGCCGCCTGAACGTTTTGTGATCCTGGGGCGGATTGCGGCCCCCTACGGAGTGAAGGGCTGGGTGCGCGTCGTTCCCTTCACCGCGGCAACCGGAAACCTGCTGCGCTATCGCTCGTGGTGGATGGGTCACGGGGAACGCTGGGAAGAGCGGCAGGTCGCGCAGGCGCGGGTGCACGGTGCGGCGGTCGTGGCGCAATTGCTCGGGTGCGAAGACCGTGACGCGGCGAAGGCGCTGCGCGGCAAGGAGGTAGCCGTGCCGCGGGCAGCGCTTCCCGCCGCAAAGGAGAACGAGTTCTATTGGGCCGACCTGTTCGGTCTCAAGGTAGTAAGCGTCGTCGGCCTGGAATTGGGGGTTGTGGTTCGGATCTTCGAAACCGGGGCCAACGACGTGCTGGTGGTGCGGGGTGAACGCGAGCGCTTGATTCCATTCGTCGCGGCGGTGATACAGAAGGTCGACCTCGCGAGTGGCATCATCCGCGTGGACTGGGGCGCTGACTACTGACCTGATGCTGCAGTTCGACGTCGTCACGTTGTTCCCCCCGATGTTTGACGCGGTGACCGAATGCGGGGTCACGGGGCGGGCGCGTGACAGAGGGCTCTACCAACTGGTGTTGTGGAACCCCCGGGATTTTGCAGGAAACGCTTACCGCAGCGTGGATGACCGGCCGTACGGCGGCGGGCCCGGAATGGTGATGATGGTGGAGCCGCTGTCCAAGGCGCTTGCGGCCGCGGCACAACGCCAGGCGAGTTCAGGGGTGGCGGTGCCGCGGATGATTTATTTGTCACCGCAGGGCCGGTTGCTGAATCATGCCCTGGTCGCCGGGTTGGCGCGCGAAAGCGGACTGGTGCTGCTCGCCGGGCGCTACGAAGGCGTGGACGAGCGTTTGCTCAGTCGCCACGCGATCGAAGAGATTTCGATCGGCGACTATGTGCTGTCCGGCGGCGAACTGGCTGCGATGGTGTTGATCGACTGCGTGGTGCGCCAATTGCCGGGTGCGCTGGGTGATGCGGAATCGGCGGAACAGGATTCATTTGTGCGCGGGCTGCTCGATTGCCCGCATTACACGCGGCCGGATGAGTTTGAAGGTCTGACGGTGCCTGCAGTATTGCTGTCGGGCAACCACGCGGAAATCAGCCGCTGGCGCCTGAAGCAGGCGCTGGGCCGGACCTGGCTGCGGCGGCCGGATCTGCTCGCAAACCGCGAGTTGTCGGCGGAGGAGCGCGGGCTGCTGGAAGAATTCAGGAGCGAGATGGACTCCACGGGAGCATGAACATGGATATCATCAGGGAACTGGAACGGGAAGAGATCAAACGCCTTGGCAAGGAAGTCCCCGAATTTGCGGCGGGGGACACGGTCGTGGTCAACGTCAACGTGGTGGAAGGAGACCGCAAGCGGGTCCAGGCCTACGAGGGCGTGGTGATCGCAAAACGCAATCGCGGGCTGAACTCGTCCTTCACCGTGCGCAAGATCTCCTCGGGCGAGGGCGTGGAGCGCACCTTTCAGACGTATTCGCCGCTCATCGCCAGCGTCGAGGTCAAGCGCCGCGGCGACGTGGGCCGCGCCAAGCTTTATTACCTGCGTCAGCGTTCCGGCAAGGCGGCGCGCATCAAGGAGAAACTCGCCGGCGGGACGGAAGCGGCGCCCGAGACGGACAACCAGTAGCAGGCGCGGGCCTTGCATCGTGCGCAAAGGCGGCCTGGCCGCCTTTTTTTTGGCTCGCAGCGGGCGCGCTTCAGGGCGGAAAATAGCGCGATGCGAGTGTTGACCGGAATGCTGCTGTATTGCGCCGCTCTTGCCCGCCAGGCGCGGCTTGCCGCCGGCTTGAGCCTCGCGCGGCGGCTACCGCGACGACGCGCGGGCCCAGTTCGAATGGGTGCTAAGAAATTCTCGCGATCCGGCGCAGCGGGACGTTGCACGCCGCGAATTGAAGAAACTGTATCAAGCAGCCTGTCGGACTTACCGGTCCGACAGGCTGCTAAACGCTGCCCTTTGTATTTGTG
>JACQGN010000161.1 GCA_016199545.1 Betaproteobacteria bacterium
GAACGGTGAGCGGTGAGCGGTGAGCGGTGAGCGGTGAGCGGTGAACGGCAAACCGCGATGCGCTGACGGCGCTTGCGGCGCCGTTCACCGGTCTTCGGACGCTGCTTACTGTTTACCGTTCACTGTTTACTGTCTTATGTGCCCGTCGCCAAGGACGACCCACTTCAACGAGGTAAGGCCCTCGAGCCCCACCGGCCCGCGTGCGTGCAGCTTGTCGGTGGAAATGCCGATCTCCGCGCCGAGGCCGAATTCGTAGCCGTCCGCGAAGCGCGTCGACGCGTTCACCATCACCGAGCTCGAATCCACTTCGGCGAGGAAACGGCGCGCGCGCGTGATGTCCTCGGTGACGATGGCGTCCGTATGCTGCGAGCCATATGTCGCGATGTGCTCGATCGCCTCGTCGAGGCCGGCGACCACCCGCACCGAAAGAATGGCATCGAGATACTCGGTGTACCAGTCTTCCTCGGTTGCCGGGTTCATGCCGGGCACGATGGCGCGCGCCGCATCGTCGCCGCGCAGCTCGATGCCTTTCTCGGCGTAAATGCCGCAGAGCGGCGGCAGCACGGCCGGCGCGATGCCGCGCGCGACCAGCAGGGTCTCCATGGTATTGCAGGTGCCGAGACGCTGGGTCTTGGCGTTGTCGGCGATGCGGATCGCCTTCCCGGGGTCCGCCTTGTCATCGATATAGACGTGGCACACGCCGTGCAGGTGCTTGATCATGGGAATGCGCGATTCGCGCATCAGCCGCTCGATCAGGCCCTTGCCGCCGCGCGGCACGATGATGTCGACGTAGTCCGGCATGGTGATGAGCTCGCCCACGGCGGCGCGGTCAGTGGTCTCGATCACCTGCACCGCGGCTTCGGGAAGCCCCGCGCTTTTCAGCCCCTCGTGCACGCAGGCGGCGATCGCCTGGTTCGAGTGGATCGCTTCCGATCCGCCGCGCAGGATCGCCGCGTTGCCGGATTTGAGGCATAGTCCCGCGGCGTCCGCGGTCACGTTGGGGCGCGACTCATAGATGATGCCGACTACGCCGAGCGGCACGCGCATCTGCCCCACCTGTATGCCTGAGGGACGGTACTTCAGACCGATGATCTCGCCCACCGGGTCGGGCAGCTTGGCGATCTGCATGAGCCCGTCCGCCATCGACTCGATGGTCTTGGTGGTGAGCGTGAGCCGGTCGATGACCGCGTCGTCGAGCTTCTTCGCGCGTGCCGCCTTCACGTCGCGCGCGTTGGCGCCAAGCAGCCCCTTGGCGGTGCGCTCGATCGCCTGCGCGATCACCGCCAGCGACCTGTTCTTGGTACGCGTATCCGCCCGCGCCATGGCGCGCGCCGCCGCGCGGGCCTGTCGGCCCACGCCGACCATGTAGGTCTGCACGTCCATGTCCGAAGCGTCCTGTAAGAGTGCCTATCAAAATGAAGCGCTTCCCTCATCCCACCCCCCTCCCGGAGGGAGAAGGGCTTGCTTTCCCTCTGGAGGGATTGAGGGCGAGGGCTGAATGCGAGGCAACCACCGCCAAACAATTCTACCTCGATTTGCGCGCGACTCGGCGTCTGCCGCTGCACGGCTCAGAACAACGCGGGCTGGCCGGCCCTGTTGCTCGTTGCGCTGCGGGTCGCGGGACGCGGTCTGGCGGGCGCGGCATTGTTCCGGACAAAGCGCAGGCCGAGTTGCAGGAGTTGATCCCACACGTCGCCCCTGGCGAGGCCCTTGATGATCCGGTCGATGCTCGCGGCATGGCGGAGCGCATCGGAAACCTGGGCAAGCGAGAACCGTTTGAAATTCTGCTGCATCAGATTCTGGTGCGACGGACCCCACACCCGGGCCTCGCGCCAAAGCATCGAGAGCGACCTGCCCGCCGCGACGCCGCTCACGATTTTACCGATCGCGCGCATCTCCTCGGCCATCGCCCACAGCACCAGCGGCGGTGCCACACCCTCGCCCCGCAGCCCATCCAGCATGCGCGCGAAACGGGCGACGTCGCCCTCCAACAGCGCCTCGCCGACGCTGAATACGTCGTAGCGCGCCACATCGAGCACCGCCTCGCGGGCGTTCTCGAAGCTGATCGTGCCCGCCGGGTGGAGCAGCGCGAGCTTCTGCACCTCCTGGTAGGCCGCCATCAGGTTGCCCTCGACCCGCTCGGCGATGAAGTCGAGCGTCCGGGCGTCGGCGTCCTGATTCTGCGCCTTGAGCCTGCCCGCGAGCCACTGCGGCAGTGCCTTGCGCGTGACCGCCTTCGCCTGCACTGCCACGCCCACGCTGTGGAGGGCCTCGAACCAGGCGGCTTTCAGCGCGCGCCAGTCGATATTGGGCAGGCAAACCAGGGTGACGGTCTCGGACGGCAATGCCCTGCAATACGCCCGGATTGCGTCGCCGCCCTCGGCGCCGGGCTTCCCGGTGGGGATGCGCAGTTCAAGCAGCTTGCGCGAGGCGAACAGCGACTGCGAACTGCCGGCGAGCGCGAGTTGGCTCCATTTGAAGCCGGACTCCACCGTGAGCACCTCGCGCTCGGTATAACCTTCCGCGCGCGCGCGGGCACGGATTGCGTCGCACGCTTCGAGCGCGAGGAGGGTCTCGTCGCCGAATACGGCGTAGAGCGGCTTCAGTTCGCGCGCCAGGTGCTGTTGCAGCTGCTCGCTGGTGATTCGCATCAGGACTTGGTGACGAGCTTCATAGTCTGCAGCCGGCGCACCAACTGATTCGCGGCGTCGTTCTGCATGTCTCGATACAGCAGAGCCTCCTCCGCTTCCTTCGCCAGGGCTTCGTTGTCGTTGAACGTGAAGTCGCGCTGCAGCACGATCTCGCTCGCTCCGATGTATTCGTTGGCGCTCTTGTTGTCGGTCACGCGGTAGAAAATGCGATAGCGCAGCACAAACTCGCGCACGCGGCCGCCGCCGGAAAGCGAAAGAACCTGCTTTTCGCGCGTTTCGTTGAGGATATGCAACAGCACCTGCGCGTCGGCCGGCCTGTCGACCACCCGGGTCTCGCTGCCCGTCGTGACCATGCGCTTCAGTTGGTTCGCGAACTGTGAAGTGAGCGGCGCCTCGACGTAGACGGTCTCGAAAGGCAGCGCGGCGGCGCCGCGCAGCTGGAAACCGCAGCCTGACAGCAGCAGCGCCGCTGTCAGAATGATGAATGATGAATGATGAATGATGAATGGGCGCGGGTAGCTGCACAGGCCGCAGCACAAGGCGGCGATCGAGCGCCGCGGCAGCTTTTCAATGGCGTCGCCGCAAAACAGTTTGCGGCCGCCAATTGCTTTAGCATTCATCATTCATCATTCCGCATTCCGCATTCATCTTTACACTACCACATTCACCAGCCGGCCGGGGACGACGACCACCTTCTTGATCGCTTGGCCGGCGACGAATTTCTGGACGCTGGGGTCAGCCAGCACGAGTTTCTCGATGGCGGCCTGGTCGGCGTCGTGGGGCACCCGTACGTCGCCGCGCTTCTTGCCATTGACCTGCACCACGAGTTCGATTTCGTCCACGATGAGCGCCTCGTCCCTGTGCTCGGGCCACTTCGCCGTCAGGATGTTCTCGCCGAATCCGAGTTCGCGCCACAGATGGTGGCAGATATGCGGTGTGATCGGCGACAGCAGCCGCAGGAGTATCTCAAGCCCTTCCTTGGCGACTTCGCTGTCCACACCAGCCAGCCGATCCAGCGCATTCAATATTTTCATCGCTGCGGAGGCCACCGTGTTGAACTGGTGCCTGGCGATGTCATAGTTCGCCTGCTTGAGCACTGAATGGATTTCGAAGCACGTGCTCCTCCGCAGAGCGGAGGCGACCACCGGCCCACCGCCATCCCTGTACCTCACGCCGTAGCTCCACAGGCGCCGCAGAAAGCGCGCCGCACCCTCGACCCCGCTGTCGGACCACTCGAGAGTCTGCTCTGGAGGCGCCGCGAACATCATGAAGAAGCGTGCAGTGTCGGCACCATATTCCTCGATCAGTTCCTGGGGATCGACGCCGTTGTTCTTGGACTTTGACATCGTGCCGATGCCGCCGGACTCCACCGGCCGCCCGTCGCCTCTCAGCACCGCGGCGATGCGATTGCCTTTGTCGTCGGCCTCGACGTCGACCTCCGCCGGATTGAAGTAACTGATGCGGCCGCTGTCGGTCTTGCGGAAAAAGATCTCGTTCAGCACCATGCCCTGCGTGAGGAGGTGCATGAACGGTTCATCCATCTTTACCAGGCCGAGGTCGCGCATCACCTTGGTCCAGAAGCGCGAGTACAGCAGGTGCAGGATCGCATGCTCGATGCCGCCGATGTACTGGTCGACCGGAAGCCAATGCGCGACGCGCTCATCGACCATGCCGGCGCCCTGGTCGGCGCAGGCAAAGCGGAGGTAGTACCAGGACGAGTCGACAAAAGTGTCCATGGTGTCGGTCTCGCGCCGCGCAGGCCGGCCACACTTCGGGCACGCGCAGTTCACGAAGTCGGCGCGTTTCGCCAGCGGGTTGCCGGTGCCGTCCGGCACGCAGTCCTCGGGCAGGACCACCGGCAACTGATCGTCCGGCACCGGCACGTCGCCGCAACCGGCACAATGCACGATGGGAATGGGGCAACCCCAGTAGCGTTGTCGGGAGACGCCCCAGTCGCGCAGGCGATAGAGCACCTGCTTCTCGCCCAACCCCTTCGCTTTGAGGTCCGCGGCGATCGCTTCAACAGCCTCATGATATCCGAGGCTGTTGTATTTCCCGGAGTTAATACAAACACCGTTTTTGCTTTCATACCAAGGTTGCCAATGGTCGGTCGTGAATGCGCTAGCGGCCTCGGCGAAAGCTGTATCAAACTCACGGGCACTATTAACTCTGGCGCGATTTCTTCGTGTATCTGCGGTCTCTTGTATATATCTGCTGTCAGTAGACTGGGCATCGATTACTTGTTTGATAGGCAGACCGTGTAGCTTGGCGAAATGGAAATCCCGTTCGTCATGGGCGGGAACGCCCATGACGGCGCCTTCGCCGTAACCCATCAGCACGTAATTGCCGACCCACACTTCGACTTTTTCGCCGGTCAGGGGATGAGTGGCAAAAACGCCCGTCGGCACGCCCTTCTTTTCCATCGTGGCAATGTCGGCTTCCATCACCGAACCGCGCTTGCATTCCTCGACGAACTCGGCAAGCTGCGGATTGTCGCGCGCGGCGCGGGTCGCGAGCGGATGTTCGGCGGCAACGGCAACAAAGGTGACGCCCATGATGGTGTCGGCGCGGGTGGTGAAGACCCAGAGTTTGCCGTGCGATAGATCCCCACCCCCATCCCGGCCTTCCCCCTGAGGGGGAAGGTGAGTACGGTTGACCGGATCGGTCAAGTCATAGGTGAAGGCGAAGCGCACGCCGTAGCTCTTGCCGATCCAGTTGGCCTGCATCGTCTTTACGCGCTCGGGCCAGCCAGGGAGTCGGTCGAGCATCGCCAGCAGTTCGTCGGCGTAGCGGGTGATCGCCAGGTAATACATCGGGATCTCGCGCTTTTCCACCGGCGCGCCGGTGCGCCAGCCGCGGCCGTCGATCACCTGTTCGTTGGCGAGAACGGTCTGATCGACCGGGTCCCAGTTGACCACCCCGGTCTTTTTGTAGGCGAGACCCTTCTCCAGCATGCGCAGGAACAGCCACTGGTTCCAGCGATAGTACTCGGGGCGGCAGGTCGCAAGTTCGCGGCTCCAGTCGATGCCGAAGCCGAGCGATTTCAACTGCGACTTCATGTAAGCGATGTTGTCGTAGGTCCATTTCGCCGGCGGCACCGAGTTCGCCATCGCCGCATTCTCGGCCGGCAGTCCGAACGCATCCCATCCCATGGGCTGCAACACCTCGAAACCCCGCATGCGATGGTAACGGGTGAGCACGTCCCCTATGGTATAGTTCCTCACGTGACCCATGTGCAGCTTGCCCGAGGGGTAGGGAAACATCGACAGGCAGTAATACTTGGGTTTGCCCACTGCTTCCACGGCGCGGAACGCGCCGGTCTCGTCCCAATAGTTCTGGGCGTCGCGCTCGACAACGTGCGGGTTGTATCTCTGCTGCATGACGGGACTGTGAAAAAAGTCACAATTATAGCCGCATCCATCTGTGCGCCCTGCGCCGTATAGAGTGTCGTCATCAGGCGCGCGGAGAACGACCATGCTTCGAAAACTTGCTGCTGCAGTGGTGCTGCTCATCAGCGCCTTGCCATCGCATGCGGCGCAAACGCTCGTGGTCGAAGGCGTGATCAGCCCGGCATGGGTCGAACGCGGCGGAAAACGCGAGCCGCTTGCCAGCGGCATGACGCTCAATGCGGGCGACAAGGTGCATACCGGCCCGGGGTCGCGCACGCTCCTCAGGATGGCGGAAGGCAGCGCCGTCAAGCTGGGAGAGAACGCGACGCTTGCCGTTGACGACCTGCTCCAGAAAAAGGACGGCGGGAAAACGCTGGTCAACGCCACTTTCGACGTGGTGCGCGGCGCGTTTCGATTCACGACCGGCGTGTTTGCCAAGGATCCCGCGCAGCGCAATATCAAGGTGAAGATCGCCACCGTCACCGCCGGCATCCGCGGCACCGACGTGTGGGGACGGTCGACCGCGAAGGAAGATCTGGTGTGCCTCATCGAAGGCCGGATCTCGGTCGATCATGGCGGCAAACAGTTTTCCATGGCGGAGCCGCTGCTTTTTTTCGTCGCGCCGCGCAACCAGCCGCCCAAGCCGGTTGCCTCCGTCTCGAAGGAGCAGGTCGAACGGTGGTCCGAAGAAACCGAGATGCGCGACGGCAACGGCGCGGCCCGGCGCGGCGGGCGCTACCGGGTGGACGTTCTCGCGACGCGCGAAGAGAACGCCGCGCTGCAGGCCCGGGTGACGGCGCAGGAAGCGGGTTTTCCGGCACGAATCGACTCGAGGCAGGACAGCTACGGCAGCGAAAGCCACGAGGTCCACATTGCTGGTTTCGCGACGGCGAAGGATGCGGCGGTCGCCGCCGCCAAGCTCAAAGCGCTGGGTTTCGCCGAGGCCCGCGCGCGCTAGCCTGCGCCTTGCGGCTTTTCCCGTTCCCGAATGACACCTTCGTTTCTTGCCGGACTCAACGAGCAACAGCTTGAAGCCGTGACGCTGCCGCATCGCTCCGCGCTGGTGCTGGCCGGCGCCGGCAGCGGCAAGACCCGGGTGCTGACGACCCGGATCGCGTGGCTCATCCAGACCGGGCAGGTGAGCCCTGCCGCGCTGATCGCGGTCACGTTTACCAACAAGGCGGCCAAGGAGATGCTGACGCGCATCTCATCCATGTTGCCGATCAACACGCGGGGCATGTGGGTCGGCACGTTTCACGGCCTGTGCAACCGCCTGCTCCGCGCGCATCACCGCGAGGCGCAACTGCCGCAGCTGTTCCAGATACTCGACACCCAGGACCAGCTCGCGCTCATCAAGCGCCTGATGAAGAGCCTCAATATCGACGAAGAGCGCTATCCGCCGCGCCAGGCGCAGTGGTTCATCGCCGGGAACAAGGAAGAGGGCCGGCGCGCCCGGGACGTGGAGGCGCACGACGACTTCTCGCGCCGCATGCGCGAGTTCTACGCCGCTTACGACGAGCAGTGCCAGCGCGAAGGCGTGGTCGATTTTGCGGAGCTGCTGCTGCGCTCCTTTGAACTCATCTCGCGCAACGAGGCGTTGCGCGAGCACTACCGCAACCGCTTCCGGCACATCCTGGTCGATGAGTTTCAGGACACCAATCGCCTCCAGTACCGATGGCTGCAACTGCTGTCCGGGCCGGAGAGCGCGCTGTTCGCCGTCGGGGACGACGATCAGTGCGTCGCGCGCGGCACGCGCATTACGATGGCGGACGGATCACGCAAGGCCGTCGAGAACGTGCGCAAGGGCGACCTGGTCCTCGCGTGCTTCGGCAAGCAGGACTTCCGGTCGGCTGAAGTGATGGATGTGTTTGAGAGGCACAGTCGCAAGGCGCTCGTCACGATAGTCACACGACGCGGGCGGACCCTTACGAGCACGCCGGAACACACGCATTTCGCCGGGTATGTGCTCGGGGAGACACCGCAGACCTATTTCACATATGTCATGCATAAGCGGGGGCTAGGCTACCGGCTCGGAACGTCCCAGGTTTACACACGCGGCCAGCGCAAGCCGGTCGTCGGTTACAAGCAGCGCACAATGCACGAGCATGCCGACGCCCTCTGGATAGTCGGGGCGCATTCATCAGAAAACGAAGCCCGCTTCCAGGAGATTACCTTGTCGCTGAGGTACGGATTGCCGACGCTGCCTTTCGTTCCGCGCAAGGGCGGTTCGGTGAACGGTATCGTTCATGACGCACGCTATATCAGCCGCCTGTACCGGGAAATCGATACCCAGGCCGCCGCGTCGCGGCTGATGGCTGATTTCGACATGGACCCTCTGCAACCTCACCACATTCCGCGTTCGCGCAATTCCATCCGCAGGAACATTGGTATTACGCTGTGTGGCGATAATCGCGGGCGCAGCGTATTGCACCGGATCTGCGTGATGGGCAACGATGCACGGGGCCGGGAGGCGTTGCGGAAACTGGGCTTGAGCGTGAGGCCAGCAAAGAAACGTTCCCGGAGCTGGCGCTTTGAAACGTCCAACAAGGACTTTGGCAAGCTGGTGTCACAGGCGCAACGGGTGCACCGCGTACTCGGGGGCAACATTATCCTGAGAGGCGGCTTTCATTCCACGCCCCTCCCGTTCGTTCGCGCACGCGACGTCAGACCCGGGATGGTCCTGGTCGGAGAAGACGGCGGGCTGGATGTCGTGAAACGCGTGGTTCCCGGCAAGGCGCGCGAGACGCGGGTGTTCGATCTGAACGTCGCGTCGGTTCACAACTTCATCGCCAACGGCCTGGTCACGCATAACTCGATATACGCCTTTCGCGGCGCCTCCGCCGCCAACATGCAGGATCTGCAGCGGGACTTTTCCATAGAGCGCGCGATCAAGCTCGAGCAGAACTATCGATCGCACGGCCACATCCTCGACGCCGCCAATGCGCTCATCCAGCATAACCGCAGACGCCTGGGCAAGAACCTGTGGACCGACGCGGGCAAGGGCGAGCCGCTGCGGTTGTACGAGGCGGCGAGCGACCTCGACGAAGCGGCCTACATCATTGACGAGGTCAAGGCGCTGCGCGGCGAAGGAATCGCGCTCGACAACCTCGCCGTGCTTTATCGCTCGAACGCGCAATCGCGCGTGCTGGAGCACGCGTTGTTCAACGCCGGCATCTCGTACCGGGTGTTCGGGGGATTGCGCTTCTTCGAACGCCAGGAGATCAAGCATGCGCTCGCGTACCTGCGGCTTCTCGCGAGTGACGCTGACGACGGGGCGCTCACGCGGGTGATCAACTTTCCGCCGCGCGGCATCGGCGCGCGCACGCTCGAACAGTTGCAGGACCTTGCGCAGGAGCGCCGGACGAGCCTGTGGGGAGCAGCGAAAGCGAGGGCGGAGGGCGGAGGGCGGAGGGCGGAGGGAAAGGGCGAGGAGCAAGAAGCTCATCCCTCATCCCTCATCCCTCATCCCTCCAGGGGCGTCGCGGCCTTCGTTGCCCTCGTCGAATC
>JACQGN010000010.1 GCA_016199545.1 Betaproteobacteria bacterium
AGCCCGATGTTGAGCGTCGAGGGCGCGAGCCATGAAGACGCACTCAACAAGGCGAACAACCTGCTGCTCACCAATCTGTGGGGCGATGGGCTGCCATTGTGGCCGGCGACGCGGGAGCGCGTCGACTGGATACTCGGGGGCGCGGTGCAGCCGCGCGAGCACGTGATCGGCAAGTTCCCGCCGCGCGGCGGCGTGACCACCGTCGAAACCTGCGCGATCGCGCTCGCGATGGCGGGCGGCCGGCCCGAGTACCTGCCGGTGCTCGTCGCCGCGGTCGATGCGTGTTTCGAGGCCGATTCGAATTTCGAGCAGTTGCAGGCGACCTCGGGCGCGCCGTTCCCCGTGGTGATCGTGAACGGGCCGATTGCGAGACAGATCCGGCTCAATTCCGGGTTCGGCTGTCTCGGTCCAGATCCTCAGCGCCCCGCGGGGGCGAGCATCGGGCGCGCGCTGCGGTTGCTGCAGCAGAACGTCGGCGGCGCGGTGCCGGGCGTCGGCACCATGGCAATCTGGGGCGCCATGCGTTACACCAACGTGGTATTCGCGGAGCACGAGGAAGGCCTGCCGGAAGGCTGGCTGCCGCACGCGACCGAGCGCCACGGCTACGAGCCGGGAACGAATTCGGTATCGGTGTTCTTCGCGACCGGCGTCAACAACATCCGCCGGCGAGGGGCGAAGAAGGAAACGCCGCAGGAAGACATCCAGAACGGGCTGTGGCGCATGGCGGATTTCATGCGCACGCCCAACCTCGCCGCGCTCGCTGGCTGGGAGAAGGGCACACCGGGCCTGATGATGGTCTCACCAGTGGTGGCGCAGATGATGGCGGGATTGGGATGGAGCAAGCGGTCGGTGCGCGAATTCCTGTGGCAGAACTCGAAGATCCCGATGGAGCAACTGCGCCGCGCGGGCGCGCCGGCCTGGATCGAGATCGACGAGAATCCGGTCACGCGCGAGAGCATCAAGCTCGATCCGTGGCCGATCAGCTCGAAGCCGGATAACATCGTGTTCGTCGTCGCGGGCGGCTCGCACCCGACCCATGCGCAGTGGCTGCAGGGGCACTCCCGGCTGGTGACCGGGCGGGTGGTGCGCGTGCCGGAGACGTTCGAGCGGCTGCTCGCCGATGCCGACCGCGACCTCGGCTGCGGCGACGACGTGTGCCGGGTTTGAAGTGCGAGTGTTCCGCGATAACCTCAAGCGGACGATTACTGGAGAAAAATGGGGTCGGAGTCAAATTTCCGCGGCGCGCCTTACGAAAGTTCGGAAATTTGACTCCGACCCCATTTTTCTATTTTTCTTCTACCGCACAATCCGCCATCTGATTATGATGCCGTTCGCGCGATCGACCAAACATTCGCGCGGCAAAGGGAGGTAACAGGTGGACACGGCAATCAAGGCGGAATGGTACGATCTTGACGATGCGGACCGGGAGGGTTTTCTCGCCTGGCTGCACGGCCAGCATCTGCCCGCATTTCAGGCCCGGCAGGGCCATATCTGGATCGGTCACTACAACCGGGCGCCGCAGCACGGTAGGTCCAATCCGCCGGGACATCCGCCCCGCGTGGAAACCGACGATCCCGGCGTCCCCCGCGGCTCGCAGTACCTGCTGGTGACGGCCGCCGCCTCACCCGACGTGTTCTTCAATCCGAACGTTGCGGCGGAGACGAATGCCGAAACTGAAGCCATGCTCGCTAGGCGCAGGGAGTACCGTTTCTGCATCTTCGTCGAGGAGACCAGGGTGAGCGGTGCCGACTGGTACCGCCACTTGCCCGGCACCGGCGCGCCACCGGCGATCCAGCTCGGCAACTACCAGACCCGCGACCAGACCGACGACATGGACCTCGCCTTGTGGTACCGGCAGATGAAGCTGCCGCAGGTGACGCGGGCGCGCGGCTGCATCGGCGCACGGAAGCTGGTTTCGATCGTCGGCTGGGCCAAGCACGGCATCCTCTACGAGTTCATGGAGATGGAACCGGACGAGGAAAATTTCGAGCAGCGCTTTCGCGACGCCGGCCTGAACGAGAGATGGACCGGCCGCCACGTGCTCAAGATCGTTGTCCATGCACCCCACGGCCCCCATGCTGGCCGCCGCATCTGGCCGCCGGTTTAGGTTCGACCAAGCCCCGGTCGTTGTGGCGGATCACGCCATTTCATAAACGTCCATCGGGACCGTCCCGACAGGTCGGCCTTCCCCATGAACGAGTCTCCGGACCTTTTCAGTCGTGGCGCGGGAGAAGGTCGCCTCGCCGCAACGCTCGCATACCTGCGCGGGAATGTGCTCGACCAGCACACGACGGCCGCCGATCGTGAATACCTCGCTCACGATCTCCTCTCTCGCAGCAGTCGCGCCGCAGACGTGACACTTGAACATGGTTACCTCCGTTTACGGTGATCGATCCACTCCTCGGGATCGGGCTCGTAAATGGTGACGATCTTCGTCACGGTGGTTTCGTCGAACGTTACTTGAAAGTGCAGGGCGCGTCCACCGGACGTGAATCCGAGCAGCAATGCGCTGGGGGAATACTTGTCATCCGGATAGTCTTCGATCAGCTCGGCGGCGGCGCCGGCCTCGCGGACCTCCTGCTCGCTGATATTGCGCTCGACGGCACGGCGAAAGGCATGACGACTGAACTCGAATTCCCCGGAACCCAGTTGCCGCCGGACTTCCTCTAATGTCTTCATCGGATCTCATTCTCTCACGCCAGGCCGACGTCGCCATCGGAAACGAGTTCATGGAGATGGAACCGCACGAGGAAAATTTCGAGCAGCACTTTCGCGACGCCGGCCTGAACGAAAGATGGACCGGCCGCCACGTGCTCAAGATCGTCGTGCACGCGCCTCACGGCCCGCATGCCGGCCGCCGCATCTGGCCGCCGGTTTGCTGAGCGTCGTAATAATGCCTGACGCCGCTCAGCCCTCACTCCCGACCTCTCTCCCGAGGGGATAGAGGCGGCTCGAGTCAGCGGAGTTCATACCACGCGCCCCGCCCGCCGCCGCGGCGGGCGAGTTGGCCGCGCTCGACGAGGGCCCGGAAATGCTGCTTGAGCGTATTCCGGTTGCTGCCGGTGAGCCTGATCGCATCACCCATCGTGATGCGTCCATGTTCGCGGACAAACTCGACGATCCGCAGCGACAATTCGGGCAGCGCGCCCAGCACCAGTTTTTCGCGCTCGATTTTCCTGCTCAGGCGATCGACCTGTTCCGCGAGCGAGCGGAGGAAAAACGCGAGCCACGGCTGCCAGTCGGGAGCCTCGGAGCGGATCGTGCTTTGCGTCTGCCGCAGGGCGAGGTAGTAGGCCTCCTTGTTGTGCTCGATCACGCTCTCCAGCGAGCTGTACGGCACATAGGCATAACCCGCCTGCAACAGCAGCAAGTTGGTCAGCGCCCGGGAGAGCCGGCCGTTGCCGTCCTGAAAGGGGTGGATCTCCAGGAACACCACCACCCACAGGCCGATCAGCAACAGGGCGTGCAGCCGGCCGGCCGCGCTTTCGTCCCGAAACCACGTGACCAGTTCCGCCATCAGGCGCGGCGTGTCGAAGGGGCTCGCCGTCTGGAAAACAACGCCGATTTCGGCGCCGCTCTCGTTGAAGGCCATCACGCTGTTGGAGGATGTCTTGTAGCTGCCGCGATGCCACGCATCCTTCTCGCTGTGGGCCAGCAGGTCGCGGTGCAACTGCCTGATGTGATTCTCGGTGAGCGGAATGTCCTGCCACGAAGAGAACACCCGTTCCATGACCTCGGCGTAGCCGGCGACCTCCTGCTCGTCGCGCGTGGTGAAGCTCTTGATCTGGAGGTTGGACAACAGTCGCTTCACGTCCCGGTCGGACAGCTTGCTGCCTTCGATCCGGGTGGACGAACCGATGCTCTCGATCGTTGCCACCCGGCGCAGCGCCGACAGCCGGTCGGGCGCGAGCGCGCCCAGAGCGCGCCAGGCACCCTTGAATTCGTCGATCCTGGCAATCAGCGCCAAGAACTCCGGCGTGATCTGAATGGTGTCGGACCGGATCATGGCGCCTAATGATACGCCCATTTACACCCATTTGTATTCGACCACTACCATTTACGCACCCGTTCGCACGCAATGCACGGTGCGCGGTACGACGTGCGCTCCGTCTGAAGGGACGCGCGGGCTCGAGCGGGTGAAGCAGCGGGGAGATCTGACTTTTGAGGAGCCAGGCTCGAATTTCTTCGAGGGATCACGGCCAGCCGAGCCACTCGCAGAGGGCACGGCCCATGATCCATTCGAGGTCCTTGCCCGAAAGCCACCCCATCTCCTCAGTGAACATCGTCACACACTCGCGATAGGTGCCGCGCAGCCGTGACCGGTCGCTGCCCCAGATCATGCGCTGCGGGCCGAAGGCATCGTAGACACGCCGCACGTGCGTGTGCAGGTTGCGATAGGGATAAGGCGCGTCGGTGTAGCAGGGCAACGCGCTCACCTTGACGGCAACATTCGGTCGTTTTGCCGCGACGAGCAGCTTGTCGAGATCGTGGAACGCCACCGTGTCCTTCACACCGGTCGCCAGCGCCATGTGATCGAATATGAGCCGCAATCCGGGATGGCGCTCGGCGATGGCGTCGATCACGTGAACGTCCGGGTGCGACACGCCGACGTAGATCGGCACGCCGGCTTCTTCGGCGACACCCCACACCCAATCTGCATCGCCGCTGGTGAGCGTATGCGGCGTGCGCTTGAAGTTGAAGCGCAGGCCCAACATGCCGGGCTGCGAGCGCCAGCGGGCGAGCCGCTCGCGTGCCTGCGGGTCCTTGACGTCGATCTTTCCCATGACTGCGAAGCGGTCGGGATGCGCTTGGGCCGCGGCGAGCGCGAGATCGTTGCGGGGGCCGTCGAGGCGCGGCGGCACGATCACGACGCGATCGACGCCGGCGGCACTCATCTCGCGCAGCAACTCTTCGTGTCCGAGCGGCTCGGCGCGATGCGGGCGTGTGCCGGGTGCCCATGGCCGCTCCAGCGTGTTCGCCGCCCAGATATGCACCTGCGAATCGGCGATCAGCATCGCGCGCTCACGTCTCGTTGATGCCGATTTCGCGGATGACGCGCGTCCACTTCTCCGCCTCGGACCTGATGTAGGCGCCGAACGCGTCCGGCGTCATGCTCCAGACTTCGAGTCCCTGCGCGCGCAGCGCCTGGGTGACGTCGGGCGCATGAAGTATCCGCGACAGCTCCTGGTGCAGGCGCGAAACAACCGGCTGCGGCGTCTTCGCGGGCACGACGAAGCCATACCACGCGTGCGATTCGTATCCCGGCACGCCGGCTTCGGCGATGGTCGGGAGCTGCGGAAAGAGCTTCGAGCGGCGAGCCGTGGTCACCGCGAGGGCGCGGAGCCTGCCGTCCTTGATGAAGCCTGCCGCGCTCGGCTGCGAGGCGAAGCCGAGCTGAGTCTGGCCCGAGACGAGGTCGATCATCGCCGGAGCGAACCGTTCGCGCCCGGCCGATTGTCGACGATGACCGTCTGGCCGACCGAGTCCGAAAGCTTCGGCGCGACGATCCGGCACAAGGTATCGATTCCACCGCCCGGCGCTTGCGACGCAATCAAGCGGATCGTTTTCGATGGATAGGGCGCCTGTTGAGCGGCGGCGAGCGGCACGAGCAGCGATGCAAGCATCGCCATGGCCGCCGTGCGTTGGGCGAGCAGAGTCGAAGGAACACGCGCAGCCATGAAGAAACGGTTCGACATTCACTTCCTCCTCAATTCGGATTTCTTGCGATACTACAACGTCCTCTTCACGCTAGCGTTCGCAGTTTGACGCTTCCCGGTCATGCGCACTAGATTGGTCTGAATTCTGACTGACTGGAGCCAGCACCGATGAAGACCCTTCCTCTTTCGGAAGCCAAGAGCCAGTTGAGCGGCTTGGTCGAGCAGGTGTGCTCGCTGGAAGAGCATTTGGTGATCACGCGCTACGGGCGTCCGGCCGCGGTGCTGGTCAGCGCGGAGGAGTTCGAGCGCTGGAAGGAGACCGTCGAGGTGCGCGGGGACGCGCAGCTCATGAAGGAAATTCGCGCGGGGCTGCGTGCGCTGAAGGCGCGCAAGGCCCGGCTGTACACGCTCGAGGAGTTGCTAGCCTGATCGACCGCCACGCGTGGCGACGCCGCAAAAGCGGTTCAGGGTTCCGGAGGAGGTCGCGCAACTCGTACGTGGTCTCCACCCCGACATCAAAAAGAAAGTCCGTGCCGCTCTTGATCGTCTTGCGCAGGACATCGAAGCCGGCAAGGCGCTGCAGGGCGATCTGAAGGGGCTCGGCAGTCTGAGGGTCGCACGGTTTCGTGTCATCTCCCGGGCATCCGCGCGCCGCGTGATAGAAATCGTGGCAATCGGACCGCGCGATCGCGTCTACGAGGAGACGCTGCGCCTCGTTTCGGCCGGGCGCAGGCGATAACCCGAGTTCGGCACCACAGCAACACGCTTGCCTTGCTTCGGGCGTTGGGCTAGATTGCCCTCCGACGCTGCCGTTGAAAAATGGGGTCGGAGTCAATTTTCCAAACCCATTCACGAGACACGCCGCGGAAATTTGACTCCGACCCCATTTTTCCTGAAAGGATCTTCGATGTCACACCGGATCGTGGGACAGCCCATCGGGCGGCTCGACGGCGCCGACAAGGTGAGCGGCGCCGCGCGCTTCTCGGCCGACGTGACGCTCCCCGGGATGATCTGGGGCAAGGCGCTCCGCAGTCCGCTGCCGCACGCGCGCATCCTCGGGATCGATACGACGAAGGCCCGGGCGCTGCCGGGCGTGCTGGCCGTGCTCACGGCGGCCGATCTTCCGGACGTGCTGGTCGGGCGGCGCATGTTCGACATGCCGGTCCTCGCCCGTGATCGCGTGCGCTTCATCGGCGAGAAGGTTGCAGTCGTTGCCACGGCCGATCCCGACGTTGCGGAGGAAGCCCTCGCGTTGATCGATGTGGAGTACGAAGATCTGCCCGCCATCATCGACCTGGCCGAGGCGCTCGAGAGCGGCGCGCCGCTCGTGCACGAGAACCCCGGGGCGTATGAAGGCGCGCCGGCCGAGCGGCCTCACCCGAACGTGCAGTCCGTGCTGCGCTTCAAGCTGGGCGATGTCGAAGCGGGATTCCGCGAGGCCGATCGCATCTTCGAGCACACCTTCCGCACGCAGCTCGCCCATCAGGGATATATCGAGCCGCACGCCGGATGCGTAGCGATCGACGAGAATGGCCGCGTCCAGGTGTGGGCGTCGAACAAGATGCCCTACCGCCTCAAGGAGTTGATGTCCCACGCGCTGCGGCTTTCGAAGGAAAAGATCCGCGTCAACCTGACACCGATCGGCGGCGACTTCGGCGGCAAGGGCTCACTGATGGATTTGCCGCTCGCGTATCACCTCGCCCGCGTGACAGGCCGGCCGGTCAAGATGGTCATGCGTTACGCCGAGGAGCTGATGGCGGGCAACCCGCGTCATCCCTCCATCATCACGTTGCGCACCGGGGTGACCAAGGACGGGCGGATCGTGGCGCGGCAGGCGAAGGCGCTCTTCAACAGCGGCGCCTACGCCGCATTCAAGCCGGCGCCCACCGTGCACCTGGGCGGCGCGGGCATGGGAGCCGGCGTCTACCGGATGCCGAATCTCCTCATCGAATCCTATTGCGTCTACACCCACAACATCCCGTGCGGTCACGCGCGCTCGCCCGGCGAGCCGCAGATGGTGTTCGCCGGCGAGTCGCACATGGACATGATCGCGCAGGAACTCGGGCTCGACCCCATCGAGTTCCGGCGGCGTAACCTGCTCAAGGACGGTGATCAACTTGCGAATGGCCACCACCTCGAGCACGTGCGCGCGAAGGAAACACTCGAGGCCGCGCTTGAAGCGAGCCACTGGTCTCAGCCTAAGCCGGGACCGTGGATCGGCCGGGGTGTCGCGATGACGCATCGCCACATCGGCGTCGGCTTCACCAACGCGCGCGTGCGGCTCGAAACCACGGGCAGGGTGACCCTGCTGATCGGGCTGCCCGACACCGGCACCGGCGCACACCTCACGCTGCGGCAGGTGGTGGCCGAGGTGCTCGGCCTTGCGATCGAAGACGTTGAGGTCGAGCTCGCGACCACCGACGTGTTCGAGACGGATTCCGGCGTGGGCGGCAGCCGCGTCACACACACGGGAGGGCAAGCTGCCTACCACGCGTGCGAGAAGCTGAAGGAAATGATCGCGGCGGAAGCAGCGAAGCTCGGCACGCCCGGCGCCACGCTCGCGACGATCGCACAGGCCGCGGCGCGTGACGGACTCACGCTCGAGGCGTCATATTTCTACGATGCGAAGAAGCACGCCGCGGTCACCTCGTTCACCGCGCAGGTGGCGGAGGTCGCCGTCGACCCGGCGACGGGCCAGGTGACCGTGCGTCATTTCACGACGGCGCACGACGTGGGCACCGTCATCAACCCGATCGGCCACCAGGGACAGATCGAGGGCGGGCTGATCCAGGGGCTCGGGTATGCGCTGATGGAGGAGCTGCCGACCGAGGACGGGCGAATCAGCACGCTCAACCTCGGCGAGGCCAAGCTCCCGACCGTGGCCGACATCCCGCCGCTCACGACCGTGCTCGTCGAGGATGCGGTGGGACCCGGACCGTTCCGCGCCAAGGCCATCGGCGAGGGCAGCATCGCCGCGGTCGCGCCGGCCATCGCCAACGCGGTCGCCGACGCGTGCGGTGTGCGGATACTCGATCTCCCCATCACCGCGGAGAAGGTCTACTTTGCGCTCAAAGCCAGGAATGTGTCGGACCTCCCGACACATTCCTGAAGCAAAACCGCCCGCACGCAAAAGGCAAAAATGGGTTCGAAAACACGAATTCGATCTCCTCGTTTGGCTCTTGGGTGCCCAAAACGGGTCTTTTCATTCCACTTTGTTGCAAGTCTGCGGGCGGTTTTGCATCTAGCAGCCTGTCCGACCGCCCAAGTCCGACAGGCTGCTAGGGAACAACGATCATGACAAGCAGGATTCGCATCACCGTGAATGGCGTCGCTCGCGAGGTGGAGGTGCCCGTATACCGCACGCTGCTCGACTGCCTGCGCTACGATCTCGGGCTCACCGGCTCCAAGGAAGGGTGCGGCGTGGGCGTCTGCGGCGCGTGCACCGTGCTGCTCGACGGCAAGATGGTGAGCTCCTGCATCGCGCTCGCCGTGTTCGCGGACGGCCGCGAGGTCACCACGGTCGAGGGCATCGCCAGGGACAAGCGGCTGCATCCCGTCCAGCAGGCGTTCATGGATTTTGGCGGCTTCCAGTGCGGCATCTGTACGCCCGGGCAGGTCGTCGCGGCCAAGGCGCTCCTCGACGCGGTCGAGAATCCGACCGAAGCCGAGATTCGCGAGTGGATGCTCGGCAATCTCTGCCGCTGCACCGGCTACTACAAGATCGTCGAATCGATCAAGGCTGCCGCCAAACAGGAGCGGCCGTGAACGCCTTCGACTATCAGGCGCCACGCACGGTGGACGAGGTGCTCGCGCTCCTCCGGGAGCACGGCGACGACGCCCGGGTAATAGCGGGCGGCACGGCGCTGGTGACGATGATGAGGCAGCGCCTGGTGCTTCCCGGGTGTCTGGTGAGCCTGCGCGACGTCGCAGGGCTCGGCGGGATCGAGGCGACGAAAGGCGAGATTCGCCTGGGCGCGCTGACTACGCACCGGGAGGTGGAGGTCTCGCCATTGTTGAAGGAGCGCCTGCCCGTTCTTGCGGAGACGTTCCGGCGCGTGGCAACGGTGCGCATTCGCCACATGGCCACAGTCGGCGGATCGCTCGCGCACGCCGATCCCAACCAGGATCCGCCGGTGACGCTCATGGCGCTCGACGCCAGGGTTGAGGTCCGACGCGCCGGCGGACGGCGCGAGGTCCCGCTCAGCGCGTTCTTCCGCGACTACTACGAAACCGTGCTCGAACCGGGCGAGATCATCACTGCGGTGACTGTTCCGCTGCTCTCGGCAGCGAGTGGCGCTGCCTACGTCAAGTTTCTCCCGCGCAGCGCCGAAGACTACGCGACGGTGGCGGTCGCCGCGACCGTGACGCTGGAGGCAGGCGGCGAGCGCTGCCGCGAGGCGCGCGTCGCGCTTGGCTCCGTCGCGCCGACGCCGCTCCGCGCGCGTGCGGCGGAAGCGCTGCTCCCGGGCGCGCGCCCCGACGAGCGCCTGCTGCATGCGGCCGGCGAGGCGGCGAAGGGCGAGGTGAATCCGCTGACGGACCACCGGGGATCGGCTGCGTACAAGCGCGAGATGACCGCGGTGATGGTGGGGCGCGCGCTCACCCAGGCGTGGGAGGCGGCGCGGCGGTCGATTAGAGGCCCCTAAAGAAAATGAATGGCCCTGATTCTTCCCCTCCTTTCCAAGGAGGGGTGGATGCGAAGCAGAC